>NZ_JBBATX010000065.1:0-11861 GCF_040398505.1 Sphingomonas sp.
CAGGCACGCTGTCCGATCTCGCCGCCCGCTACGCCGACGCGCCGCCCAAGGGCGAAATCGTATTGGTCATCGCCCCACCCGGCGCCCCGGAAGCGGCAAGCGCGGCGGACGCCGACGCCGCGCTCGCCGAGGCGCTGACGCGGCTCTCGACCGGCCAAGCGGCGAGCGAAGTGGCCAAGGCGCTGGGGGTGGATCGCAAAGCGCTGTACGCGCGGGCGTTGGAGATAAAGGGGGTTGGCGAAGTTCGCTGACGCCTCGAAAATCCTCCCCCGCCAGGGGGAGGTGGCGCCGAAGGCGACGGAGGGGGAGGTCAGCGATCAGCCCTGAAACGGTCTCCGTCGCTCAATCGCGACCGCGATGATCTGGCGCGCAACGCTTTCCAAATCGCGCAGCACATCGCTCGCCGGATACCGAACGACGAGCAGCCCTCGCGCGGTCAACTCCAAATCGCGCCGCGCATCGCGTGCCGGCCGATCGCCCCGGCCATGCGCCTCCCCGTCCACCTCAATGGCGAGGCGTGCAGGCGCGCAATAGAAATCCAAGACATAGTCCCCGACCCCATGCTGCTTGCGGAAACGCAGCTCTTCGGCGTTTTGACGGAGTGCGAGCCAGAGCGCGATCTCGGGCGGGGTCATCTCATGCCGGAGCTTCTTGGCGTTTCGTTTCCCGCCGGGTGACCCTTCCAAGCGCATCGCCGACCTCCCCCTCCGTCGCCTTTGGCGACACTTCCCCCTGGCGGGGGAGGATTATGCAGCAACACTGGCTACCCACCAATCCCACACCTTCCCGCTGTCCTACGCACCCCCAATCTGTCAGCCTCGCCATCCGCTCTTTCAAACCGTCGAACCGCTCGCCAACCGCGCGCTCGAAAAACGGCGCCGATGGTGCGACTCGTGTGACTTTAGCGGCACTCGAACCGCCGAACACACCCGTCGATGGTGCGACTCTGTGCGACTTTAAGCCCCTGTTACTCCCCTCCCGCTTGCCGGAGGGGTTGGGGGAGGGGATGTCAGGGCGGTGCCTCGTCGCAACAGCCCCTCCCCTAGCCCCTCCCGCAAGCGGGAGGGGAATCCCAAGCGCCAAGCCGCCGAAGCCTCCGGCCGCCGCGGTGAACGACTCGCCGGGTGGTGGTTGCGACTGAAAGGCTGGCGCATCGTCGCGCGGCGCGTGCGCACGCCCGCCGGAGAGGTCGATCTGGTGGCGAAGAAGGACACGCTCGTCGCCTTTGTCGAGGTCAAGCTACGCAAGACCGCCGCCGAGCTCGATTTCGCGATCGACGAGCGCCGCCTGTCGCGCGTTGCGGCGGCGGCGGAATATCTGATGCCGAGCTATGCCGACCCCGGCGACGACATTCGCGTGGATGTGATCCTGATCGCGCCTGGGGTCAGGCCACGGCATATCGAAAATGCGTGGGTGCCATAAGGAAATCGTCACCCCGGCCTTGTGCCGGGGTCCACCGTGTCGCACATCCCGCCCTTGAACGATCAAGCGTTACCGCTTGCCGCTCGGTGGACCCCGGCACAAGGCCGGGGTGACGGGCGGAATGGAGAATGTGCATGTCCCTCACCGTCGCCGTCCAGATGGACCGGATCGCGCATATCAACATCGCGGGCGATTCGACTTTCGCGCTGATGCTGGCGGCGCAGGCGCGTGGCCACAACCTGTTCCACTACACCGCCGAGGACCTCAATTATGCCGACGGCCGCGTCTGGGCGAAGGCCGATCCGGTCACGGTGCAGCGCGTCGCCGGCGATCATTACCGCTTCGGCGACCCCGTCCAGCTCGATCTCGGCGACGAGGCCGACGTGATCCTGATGCGGCAGGACCCGCCCTTCGACCTCGGCTACATCACCGCGACCCACTTGCTGGAGCGGATCGCGCACAAAACGCTGGTGGTGAACGACCCGGCCAGCGTTCGCAACGCGCCCGAAAAGGTGTTCGTGCTCGATTACCCGCAATTCATGCCGCCGACGCTCGTCACGCGCAGCCTCGACGAAGCGCGCGCCTTCCTCGCCCGCCACGGCGAAATCGTCGTCAAGCCGCTCCACGGCAATGGCGGCAAGGCGATCTTCAAGGTCGGGTCCGACGGCGCGAACCTGTCGGCGCTGATCGAGGTGTTCAACACGATGTGGCGCGAGCCGCATATGATCCAGGCGTTCCTCCCCGCCGTGGCGAAGGGCGACAAGCGCATCGTGCTGGTCGATGGCGAAGTGGCGGGCGCGATCAACCGCTTGCCCGGCGAAGGCGAAATCCGCTCCAACCTCGCGGTCGGCGGCTCGGCGGTCGCGACCGAGCTGACCGCGAAGGAGCGCGAGATTTGCGCGGTGCTCGGGCCGGAGCTCAAGACGCGCGGGCTGCTGTTCGTCGGGATCGACGTGATCGGCGGCGAATGGCTGACCGAAATCAACGTCACCTCGCCCACCGGCATCGTCGCGATCGAGACGTTCGACGGGACCGATGTCGCGGGGATGATCTGGGACGCGATCGAACGCAAGGTCGCGGCGTGAACCCTCCGACCTCTTCTTGCTCCCCTCCCGCTTGCGGGAGGGGCTGGGGGAGGGCAGTGCCGGACGAGAGGTCCGTTAAGCGACAGCCCCTCCCGCAAGCGGGAGGGGGGAAGAAAGAATGACCGACTTCATCCTCGATCTCACCGCCTGGGGCGGCTATTTCGGTATTTTCCTGTTGATGGTGCTGGAAAATGTCTTCCCGCCCATCCCGTCCGAAGTCATTATGGGGCTGGGCGGGATCGCGGTGGCGCGCGGGCAGATGGCGATGCTCCCGCTCGTCCTCGCCGGAACGGTGGGCACCTTGGTCGGCAATTACTTCTGGTATGCGATCGGGTGGCGCTTCGGCTATTATCGGCTGCGCCCGTTCGTCGATCGCTATGGCCGGTGGCTGACGCTCGATTGGGAGCATGTGCTGCAGCTCGAACGCTTTTTTCTGCGGCGTGGGCAGTGGGTCGTGTTCGTGTTCCGCTTCATGCCCGCCTTCCGCACGATGGTCTCGCTGCCCGCTGGCATGGCGCGGATGCCAAATGCACGCTTTCTGCTGTGGACGGCGGCGGGTTCGGCGATCTGGAACACCGGCCTGGCCTATGCCGGCTATTATCTCGACAGCAATTTCCGCGAACTCGACGCGTTTATCGGCCCGGCGGCGATTGCCCTGACCGTCGCGATCGTGATTGGCTATGTCTGGCGGTTGCTGCGGTGGAAACCGCGCGGCGCCATCCCTATCTGACGGCAGTCGCGGGGGGATGACCGCTGGAGCAGCTACTATGAAAATTCTGATCGTCCTGACCTCGCACGACCAACTCGGTGACACCGGCGCCAAGACCGGCTTCTGGCTCGAAGAGCTGGCCGCGCCCTATTATGTGTTGAAGGCCGCCGGGGCCGACCTGACGCTCGCCTCGCCCAAGGGTGGCCAGCCGCCGCTCGACCCCAAGAGCGCCGACGAAAGCGCCAAGACCGACGATACGCGCCGTTTCGAGGCGGATGCCGAGGCCACCGCCCAGCTCGCGAGCACCGTCCGGCTCGATTCGGTCAAGCTCGCAGATTTCGACGCGATCTTCTATCCCGGCGGGCATGGTCCGCTGTGGGATCTTGCCGAGGATGCCACGTCGCGCGCGCTGATCGAAGGCGCGATCGCTGCGGGCAAGCCCGTCGCACTCGTCTGCCACGCGCCGGGCGTGCTGCGCCATGTGCAGGCCGCCGACGGCACGCCGCTGGTCTCGGGCAAGAAGGTGACCGGCTTCACCAATACCGAGGAAGCGGCGGTCGGGCTGACCGATGTCGTGCCCTTCCTGGTCGAAGACATGCTGACGCAGAAGGGCGGGATCTTTTCGAAGACCGGCGATTGGGGCGTGCATGTCGTGCGTGACGGCCTGCTGATCACCGGGCAGAACCCGGCATCGTCGGGCGCGGCGGCGACCGCCTTGGTCGAGGCGCTGGCCTAAGACCGTTCGGCACCCGGATCGCCTCCGGGTGCCGACCCGTCACGCCCGCGGATGCGCGTTGCGGTACACGTCGAGCAAATGCGCCGCATCGACTTGCGTATAGATCTGCGTCGAACTCAGGCTCGCATGGCCGAGCAACTCCTGCAGCGCACGCAAATCGGCCCCGCGCCCCAGCAGATGCGTCGCGAACGAATGCCGCAGCGCGTGCGGCGTGGTGCGATCGGGCAGGCCCAGCCGCACCCGCGCGTGCTGCACCGCGCGGCGCACCAGCCGCGGACTGAGCGGCCCGCCTTTGGCGCCGCGAAAGATCGGCGCATCGCGCGCGGTGCCATAAGGGTTCAGGCGGACATAGGCCTCGACCGCCTCGCGCACTTGCGGCAGCAGCGGCACGACCCGCGTCTTGTCGCGCTTGCCGCGCACGCTCAGCGTCGCGCCGAGCGGCAGCACCGCGCCGGTCAGCGACAGCGCCTCGGCCACGCGCAAGCCCGCGCCATAGAGCAAGAGCAACACCGCAAGGTCGCGCGCGCCGATCCACGGTTCGGTCGCATCCTCGGCGACATCCTCAGCCAGCGCGACCGCCTCATCGGGCGAAACCGGGCGCGGCACACCCTTCTTCACGCGCGGCCCCTTCAACCGCGGCGTTGCACCTTCGCCAGCGGCAAAGGCCAGAAACCCGCGCACCGCCGACAATTCGCGCGCAGCCGAGGCATTGCCGAGGCCCTCGCTGCGGCGGAGCGCGAGGAAAGCGCGCAGATCGGCGGTGTCGGTCCTGGCCAGCGCGGCACGATCGATCGCTTCGCCCCAATGCTGGCTGAGGAAGCCACACAGCCGCGTCGCAGTCGCCTCATAAGCACGCACGGTATGCACCGACCGCCGCCGGTCGCGCGCCAGGTGGTCGGCGTAGAGGCGGGGGAGGTCGGACATTGCGGGTGGTGTAGCGCAACGCCCGCCTCCGGTAAGCCCCTCCCCTTCAGGGGAGGGGCGAAACGACGCCCCCCTTCACCCCGCCCCCGCGACCCGCCATATGCACTCCATGTCCCGCGCCCGCGTCCTCGTCCTCAATTCTGCGCTTGGCCCGCTCGATTACCGCGTGCCGCACGGCATGAGCGTCGAGCCGGGCTCGGTGGTGATCGCCCCGCTCGGCCCCCGGCAATTGCTCGGCGTGGTCTGGGAGCCCGAGCGGATGCCGTCGGATGCCGAGGTCGGCGACAATCGCTTGCGCAACCTCGTCGGAGTCCTCCCGGTACCGCCGCTCGCCGCCCCTTTGCGCCGCCTGATCGAATGGACCGCCGATTATTATCTCGCCGCGCCCGCCGCGGTGGTGCGGATGGCCTTGTCCTCGACCTCGGCGCTCGAGGGCAGCAAGACGATCACCGAATATCGCGCGACCGGAGAGGTGCCAGACCGCCTGACCCCGCAACGCGAACAGGCGCTCGAAAAGATCGTCAGCTTTCAGGGGCTTATCCGCGAGCTCGCCGCGCTTGGCGAGGTGTCCGACGCGGTGATCCGCGGTCTCGTCAAGGTCGGCGCCCTCGAAGCGGTCGAAGTCGATATCGACAGCCCCTTCGCCACCCCCGATCCCGATTTCGCCGCCCCCGCGCTCTCCCCCGACCAACGCGCCGCCTCCGCCACGCTCGTCGCCGACGTCACCGCGCGCGCCTTCGCCCCCACCCTGCTCGACGGCGTCACCGGCTCGGGCAAGACCGAAGTCTATTTCGAGGCGGTCGCAGCGGCGATCCGCGAGAACCGGCAGTGCCTCGTCCTGCTCCCCGAAATCGCGCTGACCGAGCCCTTCCTCAAACGCTTCGCCGCGCGCTTCGGGGTTGCGCCGGTCGCATGGCATTCGGGCTTGCGCCAGTCGCAGCGCCGCCGCGCGTGGCGCGGCATCGCCAGCGGGCAAGCGCTGGTGACGGTCGGCGCGCGCTCGGCGCTGTACCTCCCCTACGCAAACCTCGGCCTGATCGTCGTCGACGAAGCGCATGAGACGAGCTTCAAGCAGGAAGAAGGCGTCCATTACCACGCGCGCGACGTCGCGGTGATGCGCGGCAAGTTCGAGGCGATCCCGGTGATCCTCGCCTCCGCCACGCCCGCGATCGAAACGCGCCAGCAAGTGGCACTCGGCCGCTACGCCGAGGTTAAATTGCCCGGCCGCTGGGGCGCCGCCGAAATGCCGAGCATCGCCGCGATCGACCTGATCGCCGAACCGCCAGAACGCGGTCGCTGGATCGCGCCGCGCTTGCTGACGGCGATGACCGAGACGCTGGCGCGGCGCGAACAGGTGCTGCTGTTCCTCAACCGCCGCGGCTATGCCCCGCTAACGCTATGCCGCACTTGCGGCCACCGCTTCCAATGCCCCAATTGCACCGCGTGGATGGTCGAGCACCGCCTCGTCCGCCGCCTCGCTTGCCACCATTGCGGCCATACCGAACCGGTGCCCAAGGTCTGCCCCGAATGCCAGAATGAGGACACGCTGGCAGCGGTCGGCCCCGGGGTCGAACGCATCGCCGACGAAGTTACCGCACTCTTCCCCGATGCCAAGATCGCGGTCGTCACGTCGGACACGATGTGGTCCCCCGCCAAGGCCGCCGAGTTCGTCGCGCGGATGGAGGCGCACGATATCGACATCGTCGTCGGCACGCAGCTCGTCACCAAGGGCTATCACTTCCCCAATCTGACTTTGGTCGGCGTGATCGACGCCGATCTCGGCCTCGACGGCGGCGATCTGCGCGCGAGCGAGCGGACCTTCCAGCAGATCATGCAGGTGGCGGGGCGCGCCGGGCGCGGGGCGAAACCCGGCCATGTCTATATCCAGACGCACAGCCCCGATGCGGCGGTGATGAAGGCGCTGGTGTCGGGCGATGCCGAGGCGTTCTACGCCGCCGAAACCGAGCATCGCCGCGAGGCCGGCGCGCCGCCCTTCGGGCGCTTTGCCGGGATCGTGGTGTCGAGCGAGGATCAGCCCGCCGCGCTCGAGACCGCGCGCCAGATCGGCCGCGCCGCGCCGAGCCAATACGCGATCGACGGGACGATGGAAGTCTACGGCCCGGCCCCTGCCCCGCTGGCGATGCTGCGCGGACGCCACCGCTACCGCCTGCTGGTCCATGCCAAGCGTGGGCTCGACGTGCAGGACGTGATCCGCGATTGGCTGGGCAGCCTCGACTGGCCCGCCAAGGTGCGCGTGGTGGTCGATGTCGATCCGTACAGTTTCGTGTGAACAGAGGATGGTACCGCGCTTGCGACCCGGCCTAACCCCCCGTACGATTGGCGCGAGAGGACTGACACCGATGTTTCGCAAAGCCTTGCTTCTCTGCGCATGCCTGATGCCGAGCGCCGCGCTTGCCGAATGGCAGGAAGCGAGTTCGCGCCATTTCGTGCTCTATTCAAACGACAAGCCCGAGCGGGTGCGCGCCTTCACGACCAGGCTCGAACGCTTTGACAAGGCGCTGCGCGTCCAGCGCGGGATGCCCGATGAGCCGATCAGCCCGGAGACACGCCTGACGGTCTATGTCGTCGACGATACCGACGACGTGCAAAAACTCGTGCGCGGCCAGGAAAACGTCGCGGGCTTTTACGAAGCCCGCGCGCATGCCGTGGCGTTTGTGCCGCGCCAGTCGGGCACCGCCAAGACCGATTTGAACGCGCAACAAATCCTGCTGCATGAATACACGCACCACTTCATGCTGAGCAATTGGACCAACGCGGCCTTCCCCGCCTGGTTCGTCGAGGGGTTTGCCGAATTCAATGCAACCGCAATCTTCCGCGACGATGGCGGGATCACGCTGGGTGCCGCGCCGCAATATCGCGCCTTTGGCATTTTCAACGCCGACATGTTGCCGATGGAGCGCGTGCTCAGCCCCAATCCCGGTCGCCTGAACGAAGAGCAGACCGACGTGCTGTACGGGCGCGGCTGGCTGCTGACGCATTATCTGACGTTTGAACCGAGCCGCGTCGGCCAGCTCGATGCCTATATCGCCGCGATCAACACCGGAAAGCCGATCGCCGAGGCGAGGCTCGCATTGAAGGACGTCGACAAGCTCGATCGCGTGCTCGACAAATATGCCGGGCAACCGCGCTTGCCCGCGCGCACGCTGACCGGGTCCGCGCTCGTGGTGGGCGAAACGACGGTGCGCGCGCTCACCCCGGCGGAGGCAGCGGTGATGCCCGCGCGCATCCGCTCCGCCGCTGGGGTCGGGCGCAAGCAAGCGCAAGCCGTCGTGGTGCTCGCGCGGCGCCTTGCCGCACCCTATCCACAGGATGCGGCGGCGCAGAACGTTTTGGCCGAGGCCGAATATGATGCCGGCAATTACGCCGCAGCCGAAGCGGCGGCGGACCGCGCGCTGGCTGCCGCGCCCACATCGATGCACGCGATGCTCTACAAGGGCATGGCGCTGGCGGCGACGGCGCGCGCCGCCAAGAAAACCGACGCTGCCACCTGGACCGCGGTGCGCCACTGGTTCCTCGCCGCCAACAAGGTCGACACCGAAGATCCGCTGCCCTTGACCTTGTTCTACGAGAGCTTCGTCGATGCCGACCAGGCACCAACCAGGAATGCCAATGCCGCCTTGCTCTACGCCTATGCGCTGGCACCCTACGATCTCGGGCTGCGGATGCAGGCCGGGCGCGTCTATCTGCAGCAGGGCAATGCGGCGGAAGCGCGCCGCGCGATCGTGCCGCTGGCGTACAGTGCGCATGGCAGCGGCGGCGACCGGATCCAGCAAGTGCTCGCAATGCTCGACGAAAAGGGTTCCGCCGCTGCTTTGGCCTTGCTCGACAAACCCGAGGCACCAAGCGATGCGAAGGCTGGGTCGGCAAGTGGCAAGGGTTCCAGCGATGGGCCTGCCGGACCCAAAAAACCATGATGCCGCTAGTCCGCTGGCTCTTGGCGCTAACGTTGGCCTGCACCGTTGGCCTCTCGGCGCCCGCCCGCGCCGACGATATCTCGGCGACCGGGCGCGGCGTCGTGCGCGTCGTGACGATCGCGATCGTCGATGATGAAGTCGTCGGCTTCGGCCATGGCAGCGGCGTCGCGGTCGCGCCCAACCGGATCGTCACCAATGCGCATGTCGTCGAACTGCTCGCCAAATATCCCGGCAATGTCGTGGTCGGGATCGTGCCGTCGGAGGGCAGCAAAAGCTATCAGGGCCGCGTGATCGCGGTCGATGTCGCGCACGATCTTGCGCTGATCGAATTCACCGGCACGCGCCTGCCGACCGTCGCGCTCTATACCGGGCCGATCGAGGAGGGCAGTATGGTGACGGCGCTCGGCTATCCCGGCAATGTTGATCTGGCGACCGCGAAATCGGCGGCGGACTATATCCATCCGCTCGCGCCGATCCGCTCCGAAGGCGTGTTTTCGGGGCGGCGGCAAATGACCGGCACCGACGTGCTGCTCCACACCGCACAGATTGCGCGCGGCAATTCGGGCGGGCCGTTGCTCGATCCGTGCGGGCGCGTGGTCGGGATCAATTCGGCGATCACGCGCGGCGACGAGGGGGATTCGAGTTTCGCCTTCGCCATCGCCAACACCGAAGTGGCCGCGTTCCTGAACAAGGCCAAACAGGCCTATGTCGCGATCGGCACCCCGTGCACCAGCATCGCCGACATCGAAAAGATCGATCAGGCCGCCGATGCGGAGGCCTCCGCCCTGGTCGATGCGACCAAGCGTGAGGCGGCGAGCAAGGCCGTGCTGGCGCGTGAGGCCGCACGCGTCGCTGCACGCGACGCGGCCGACCGCCACCGCGAGAATATCATGGGGCTGGCGGTGCTGCTCCTCGTGCTCGGCGCGATGGCGGTGGGGACCGGCGGCTTGCTCGATGCGCAGGCGCTGCGGCGCGAGGCGATCTGGGCGTGGGTGTTGGGCGCGCTGGTGATGGCGGGCGCGATCGTGCTGTTCGTGCTGCGCCCGACCGGCGCGCCCGTCCTGCCCGAAGCCGTTGCCGCCGCGCGCCAGCCGTCCGCGCCGCCCGTCTCCTCGACCGCGCCGCTCGGCAAGATGCTGTGCCGTTTCGTGCCCGAACGCAGCCGCGTCGTATCGTCCACCACACAGGACGTGACGATCGATTGGGGCGAGGCCGGCTGCATGAACGGCCGCGCGCAATATGCTGAAAATGGCAGCAAATGGGACCGCATTCTTGTCCCGTCGGAGGAGCAGACCGTGTCGGTGCTGCAATTCGATCCGGCAACGCGCGGCTATACCAATGCGCGCTATTTTCTGAGCGCGGAGCAAATGGACGATTTGCGCAAGATCCGCTCGACCGTGAAGCTCAAGGCCTGTTCGCCCGACGAGGCAGGGCGCGCCAATCTGGCGACGCAGCAAGCGGCGATCCGCACCGCGCTACCGGCGCGGCCGAATGAACGGATCGTCTATGCCTGTACGGCGGCGGAATAGGGTCAGCGCCGCGCCCAGAACGGCGCGACGATCTTGCCGCGGCGGTAGGCGATGGCGAGCAGGGCGATGCCGAACGCGACGTTGACGATCAGCGCGACAAGCGATGCCTCTGCGCCGAACGCCCCGCCGGTCAGCCATTCGGGCCCGCGCATATCGGGGCGGAGCAAGCCCTTCTCCTCGAAGCCGGAGACCGCGACGCCGTAAATTCCGCCTTGCGCGAAGTTCCACGCGGCGTGCAGCCCGATCGCTGCCCACAGCCGCCGCGTCACCATATACAGCGCCGCCAGCATCACCCCGGCCTCAAGCGCGATGGCGAACCCGGCGAACAACGTGGCGTTGGGATTGCCAAGGTGGAGCACCCCGAACAACGCTGCCGACAAAGCCAGCGCGATCCAGCTGCCGAGCCAGCGCTCGATCAGCCGGAAGAACAGCCCGCGCAGCACGATCTCCTCGCCGACGCCCGAAAAGATCGACAATGCGACCGACGGGTACAGCACCGCGAACGATCCATAGCCAATCACGCGATAGCCGCCGAGCAAGGCGATGATCCCGATCACGACCGAGAAGAGCGCGACGCCGAGCAGCAAGCCGACGCCAAGCTCGCCCGCCCAACCCTTAGCGCCGAATTCGGACACCGGGCGTCGTTCGATCAGACGGACGAAGGCGACATAGGCACCGGCGACCAGCGCCGCAAAGGCGGCGGCTTGCAGCATTTCGACCGGATTGTTGTGCAGCGGCGGGACGATGCGCGCGAGCACAGCGGCGGTCACATTGCCTGCCATCACGAACACGAACCCGATCACCAGCAGCACGAGTGGGAAGTGGATCACCCGCCAGACTTTGCTGTTCGGCGGCGTATTCGGTTCGGTTGGTAGCATCATGATCCCCCTGCTGTGCCATACCCGTAACACGCGAGGGTCGCTTGGCAACCGCTCAGTCGCGGTCGATCCGCGCCGCGAAACAGCCGGGCTTCGCATTATGGACGTGCAGATAGGCGACCTGCGGACGACCGAGCCAATCGCGCGTCAGGGCGTCCAGCGCGACACCGTCGATCACATCGGCCTCAACCATCATCCCGGCAGCGTCGAACGCGCGCACCGACAGCAAGCGTCGGCTGAGCTGTTCGGGAATGCGATCTTCATACACCGCCGCCGCCGCCGCGCCTTCCCTGACATAGATCGCATGGCTCGCGCGGTAGGGCGACGCGACCGGCAGATGCTCGTAATTGAGCAGCAGCAAAGCCTCGCCCGGCTCGGCATCCTCCAGCGTTACGCGGCAGGGAAAGCCCGGCTTCGCGTCGGCGAAGCGGCGGACGACCTGACGCTCGGCGAGTGCCGCATCGGGGAGCCCGAACAAGGCTGCAAACGGTATCGGATCGAGCCCGCGAAGGACATAGGTCATGTCATTTGACCCCTTCGCGCGTCCTGAGCGCCACTTTGCGATCGATCCCGTAAGCGTAGCCGCCGAGCGTCCCGTCGGTGCGCTGCGCACGGTGGCACGGCACGATGATCGACACCGGGT
>NZ_JBBATX010000065.1:11961-15206 GCF_040398505.1 Sphingomonas sp.
AGCGTCCCGTCGGTGCGCTGCGCACGGTGGCACGGCACGATGATCGACACCGGGTTCGCGCCGCACGCCGTTCCCGCCGCGCGCACCGCCTTGGGGTTGCCGACCTCGGCTGCAAGCTCGGCATAACTGCGCGTTTCGCCGAGCGGGATCGCGCGCAGCGCTTGCCAGATCGCCTCCTGAAACGCGGTGCCCTGCACGTCGAGCGGCAAATCCTGATCGCGATCGGGCGATTCCACGCTGGCGACGACTTGCGCCGCCAGATCAGCGAGCGCCGCGCCGCCGGGGACGATTTCGGCGTGCGGGAAGCGCGCGCGAAGCGCCGCCTCGCTTTCGTCGAACGACACGCGACACAGCCCCTTATCGGTCGCCGCGACGAGCATCGGGCCGAGGCTGGTATCGGCAACCGTCCAGCGAATCGTCACCCCCGCCCCGCCGCGCTTCCATGCGCTCGGCGTCATGCCGAGCCGCTTGCCCGCGCCTTCATAGAATCGGCTCGGCGCCGAATAGCCCGCTTCGTAAATCGCCTCGGTCACGCTCGTCTCCCTGGTGAGCGCGTGCGCCGCCGCCCGCGCCTTTAGCCCGCGCGCATAGGCCGCCGGGGTCACTCCGGTCGCGCGCTTGAACAGCCGGTGGAAATGGTGCGGGGCATAGCCGACCAAAGCGGCCAGTTCGTCGAGCCCCAACGTTTCCGCCGCCGCCTCGATCAGCGCGACGGCGCGCGCCACGGCGACCCGGTCGCGCCCGACCTGATCGGGCGTGCAGCGCAGACACGCGCGAAATCCCGCGTCGCGCGCTTCCTCGGGCGTGCGATAGAACACGACATTCTCGCGCTTCGGGTGGCGCGCCGGGCAGCTCGGCTTGCAATAGATGCCGGTGGTTTTCACCGCGCCGACGAAGCGGCCATCGCTGTGCCGATCGCGCGCTTCGAACGCGCGCCAGGCGGCATCGGGATCGAGCGAGAAAGGAAGCGTCTGCGTCATGCCACCGCTATACGCGCATCGGCGCGGGCCTCACATCCCACGGCTTGCGCTCAAAGCGGGCGCGACCTCAGCCCCGCCGCCGCGCCCGCTCGCGCGCATCGGCGCGCCCGGCGATCAAGCGCGTGGCGCGGTTCGCCGCCTCATTCCCCTCCCCGGCACCGGCGCGCACGGCGTCGGTGTACAGCTTCACCGCCACCTCATAGTCGCCACGCTGTTCGGCACACACGCCGAGATTGAACAGCAGCGACGGATAGCCCGCGGCCTCGGCCTGCAGGGCGTCCCAACCGGCGCACGCGGCACGCGGATCGCGCTTGGTCAGTTTGACCAGATCCTTGAAGCGCTGCGCGGTTTCCTTGGGTAGCCCCTTGGTGCTCTCGCGCACGCGGACCTGATAGGTGTCGACATGCGGCACGAGCGCGCCGCGCAGCGATTCGGCGATATCGCGAATCGCCCCGGCCACGGCGGCCTCGACCGTGCGATCGGGGCTTTGCCGCTCGCACCAGCTCGTTTCGTCGCGGAACGGTCGCGCTTCCGAATAGAGAATCTTGCCGTCGGTGTTGCGGACGATCCGGATATCGGCGTTCAGGTCGATGATGCGGCGGATGCAGCGGATCTCGACCTCCTCCTCCTTCACGCATTTGCCGTCCGCCGCCTTTTCCACGCACTTTTTGTCCTTGCGCGTGAAGGGTTGCATGTCGACCCCGGTCGAAACCGCGCCCGAGATCGATCCCTCGGCGGTATCGCGCCCGACTCGGCCGCCAATCACTTCGAACTGGCTGTTGGTCAGCGCGCGTTCGATCGCGATGGCGAGCGTCGGCCCGTCAGTGCCGCCGAATCGCTCGACCGAGATCGATCGCAGGAAGCTTGCCTCGCGGTTGGCCGCGGGAAACTCGCCGGTCACTTGCAACACTTCCGCGCGCGCCACGCCGACCGCCAGCGCGACCAGCAAAACGACCCCCAAGACGCTCGATTTCCGCATGACAAGTCCCTCCCTGCGGGCTGTGGTAAAACCACCCCGTCCGCCACGCAATGGCCAGCGGGCAAAGCGCAATTCGGCACCCAAGGGCGTCCGTGGTCAACCTCGCTGCGATGGGCCGCGCGGGTCATTTGGACGCGCGCAGAAGCTGCGGAAAAGGCCTCAGGATTCAACGAATTGTCCGCGAACGGCAGCGAAACATCCGCACCGCCGTGCGTTTCAAAAAAACATATTGACGTATTTTTTAGTTTTATTTATGTTTTGCGTAAATTAGATGAGGATATGAGATGAAGACGGAGGTCAAAGATATGGTTCGCAAATGCGGGAGCGCAGGGCTTGCGCTGATCGGCGGGGTCGCACTGGTCATCGGCTGCAGTGGCGCGGTGCCGTTCTCGGTACGGCAGAGCACCGCCCATTCGTATGAAAGCGTCCTGCGCACACACATCGCCATCGACGTTGCCGGCCTTGCGCTCAGCGTCAGCATCGTCATCGGAAAGGAAGACCAATGACTCACCTTTCGATTGAAGCGATCACCGCGCGGTCGGTCCGCGTCACTGCACGCTAAGGAGCCTTTGCATGTCCACCACCCAGATCGACGCGCTGCGGCGTCAGAGCCGCTCGCTGAAAAAAGCCTTTGAATGGGGCTTCAGCATCTCCTGTTTCCTGCTGTTCAGCCAAGTCAGTTATGTTCCGCTCAAGACGCTGCTGTTCAGCGTCGGCACGCCCGACGCGACGTCTGCGCTGGTCGATCTCGTCGAGATCGCGGCGCGCGCGTTGCCGAGCGTGGCCTTGCTCGGCGCGATCTGGACGGCACGCGGGCTGTTCAAAGCGTATGAGGATGGCGCGGTCCTGACGCCCGAAAGCGGCCGCGCAATCGGGCGCGTCGGCGACTGGCTGACCGCGAGCGGGGTGCTCGCGCTGCTTGTCGGCCCTGCGAGCGCAACGATGGACGCGGTCACGGGTGCCTATATTACCACCCAGATCGCGCTGATCGGTGTCGGGCTTGCGGTTCGCTTGCTCGGCCGGGTTCAGGCGATCGCGGCCGCGATCAAGATCGATCACGAGCAGATCGTCTGAGCCATGCCGATCATCGTCACCCTCGATGTCATGCTCGCACGGCGGAAAATGCGCGCCAAGGATCTCGCACAGCGGATCGGCATCAGCGAAACCAACCTCTCGCTGCTGCGATCGGGCAAGGTAAAGGGCGTCCGCTTCGAAACGCTGGAAAAGCTGTGCGCGGAACTCGATTGCAAGCCGGGCGACTTGCTCGACTTCGAGAGCGAAGGCGG
>NZ_JBBATX010000066.1:0-15135 GCF_040398505.1 Sphingomonas sp.
CCCTCGACATCGGCGTAGAATTCGGTCGCGGCGAAGCTGCCGCCGCGTTGATAGCTTTCCAGCTTGGTCATGTTGACGCCGTTGGTCGCAAAGCCGCCCATCGCCTTGTAGAGCGCAGCGGAGACGTTCTTCACTTCGAAGATCAGCGTCGTCATCCACGCGCCCTCGCCCACCGGGGCATGACCCTCCCGCGCCAGCACAACGAAGCGCGTGGTGTTGTGCGCGGCATCGGCAATGTCACTCGCAAGCGTCTCAAGCCCGTACAACGCCGCCGCCCCCGGCGGGGCAAGCGCCGCGAGCGTCGCGTCACCCCGCTCCGCCACCAGCGCCGCCGCCCCCGCCGTATCGGGATAGGAAACCGGCACGATCCCGCGCTCGCGCAGCCACAGCCGACACTGGCCGAGCGCTTGCGGATGGCTGATCGCCTCGCGCACGCCCGCGATCGGCCCCAGCCCCATCAGCGCATAACGGATGCCGAGGAAATGCTCGCCGGTGATGACCAGCCCCGATTCGGGCAGCAGGAAATGCATGTCGGCAACGCGGCCGTGCAGCGAATTCTCGATCGGGATGATCGCGCAATCGGCCCGCCCATCGCGCACCGCATCGATCGCGTCGGCGAAATCGAAGCACGGCAGCGGCAGGCCGGTCGGGAACGCTTCGCGTGCTGCAATATGCGAATTGGCGCCGGGAGCGCCTTGAAAAGCAACGGCACGCGCCGGTTCAGCGGCGGCGGCGGCGGTCATCTCGGCGACGAGCGCGCGGGCGGGTTCGGGGAAGCTTTCCATTGGCGCGGGGAGGTAACGACCGCGTCGCACCCCGGCAACCCTTGGCAGTCCTGCTGTTGCGGCGCGGCAAACCGGCTTGCGATGCGCCCCCCACGAACCTATGGGACACGCAACTTCGCGGTCCAACCGGGGGCCGAACGGCGACAGAGGTATAAGGCGAGACATGGATAACCGCACCAACACGATCGCAGGCTGGGTATTGGGCAGCTGCATGGTAGCCGTCGCGGCTGGCATTGCGGGCCATATGATCGTGCAACCGATCAAGGCGGAAAAGGCCGGCTATCCGATCGAGGTTGCCGCCGAAGACGGTGCCGCTGGCCCTGCGGTTCCCGACAAGCCGATCGCTGAATTGCTGGCGACCGCCGATGCGGCGCACGGTGCCGAAGTGTTCAAGAAGTGCAGCGCTTGCCACAGCATCGCGCAGGGCGGGGCCAACGGCATCGGCCCGAACCTGTGGGGGACGGTCGGCGAAGGCATCGCGCAGGGCAAGGCCGGCTACGCCTTCTCCGGAGCGCTGACGACCGCGGGCGCGGGCAAGAAGTGGGATTTCGAGCAGCTCAACGCCTGGCTCACCTCGCCGCGCACTTATGCCAACGGCACCAAGATGACCTTTGCCGGCCTCACCAGCGGCAAGGACCGCGCCGACGTAATCCTCTATCTCAACGCGCAAGGCTCGAACCTGCCGCTCACGGCGGTGCCGGCCGGCGCACCGGCCGCGACCGACGCGAAGGTGCCGCCCGCCGCTGGTGCCGCCGATCCGGGCGGCAAGGCGAGCGAGCCGACCACCGGCATCGGCAACAACACCACCGCCCCGGCGGCGGCGGGGAAGTAAGGATTCAAGCCCCTTCCCTTCAGGGGAGGGGCTAAGTCAGCCTCACTTGTCCCGATAAAATTCCTTCACCACCGCCCAGCCTTCTGCGGCGGTCTCGACGAAGGCGAAGATGCAGAGGTCCTTGGCCGAGACGACGCCTTCCTCGACCAGCGCCTCGAAATTGACCACCCGCTCCCAGAATTTGCGACCGTAGAGCAGCACCGGGATCGGCGCGATCTTGCCGGTCTGGATCAGCGTCAGCAGCTCGAACAGTTCGTCGAACGTCCCGAACCCGCCCGGAAACGCCGCCAGCGCGCGGGCGTGGAGCAGGAAGTGCATTTTCCGCAGCGCGAAATAGTGGAACTGCATCGATAGCGCGGGGGTCACGTACGGGTTCGGCGCCTGTTCGTGCGGCAGGACGATGTTGAGCCCGATCGATTCCTGCCCGGCATCGTGCGCGCCGCGGTTGGCCGCTTCCATGATCGACGGGCCACCGCCCGAACACACGACGAAATGGCGCTTGCCGTCCGCATCGAGCGGAAACGCACTCGCCAGCTGGGCGAGGTCGTACGCGACCGTGTAATATTTCGACTTCTCGACCAGCTTCTGCGCGATGCGGATCGCGGTTTCGCCCTCGGCCTTTTCGAGCAGTGCTTGCGCCTTGGCCGGCTCGGGGATGCGCGCGGAGCCATACATCACGAAGGTCGAGGCGATGTTGGCTTCGTCCATGATCAGCTGGGGTTTGAGCAATTCGAGCTGGAAGCGCACCGGGCGCAAATCCTCGCGCAGCAGGAAATCCATGTCCTGAAAGGCGAGGCGATAGGCCGGATTCTCGGTTTGCGGGGTGCTGACGCCGGTCTTGGCGGTCTCGGCATCCTGCCGTGCACGGGGGAAAACGCGCGCGGGGACGTGCGTGTCGTGTGCGGGCGTGCTGCCTGCGGGCGTGTCGGTTTTGGGGATATCGTTCATCCACCGCCCCTAAGCCAAAAGATCGCGCTTTTGAAGTCTAGCGACAAAAGCCCGCGCGATCGTCCTCGAGATGCAAATGGTTGTAATGCGCCGCATTGTAATCGGGGCTGAGCACGGTGCCGAAGCGCTTGCACGCCGAGGCACGAATCGCGCGCAGAAAGGCACGTGTATCGGCGTCGCCGCCGTTCCACCCTTGCTGCAGCGTGATTCGCCGCCCGTCGCGCAGCACGAAGCCCGATATGTCGATCGCATTGGCGCTGGCATGGCCCGACAGCCGCCCGGCCGCGCCGGGGGCGCCGGGGGCGCCAATGACGGCGCGGCAGGCATAGGTGCCCATACTCTCGATCCGCGCCAGATCGCTCCCCAGCATTTGCCGCGCGGCGGGGGCAACGGCATACTCGACCCAGCCGGTGAAGCTGCGCGCCAGGCCGCAGCGCATCGCTTTGATGTTGGTGACGGGCACGCCAATGTCGAGCAGCTGGAGCGCGCCGATCACCTGACACCCGCCGCCATAATCGCGGTCGGGCAGCGGCGAGAAGCGCACGTCCGCGCGCGCCAGATCGGCAAAACACGCCTGCGTCTCGCGGCTGGTCGGCAGGCTGAGCGTGATCGGCGTCGCGCCGCGTGGCCGCGACGGCGCACGCCGGTCGCTCCCGCCCGACAGGCAGGAAGCGAGCAGGAGCGGGAGGGCAAGAACGGCGAGGCGGCGCGGCATAAGACGGGGATACCGCGTACCACCGCCCGACCGCTACCCCGCTTGCGACGAACGACACGACGCTTGACCCGCCCCCCAAACTCTATAGGGGCGGCGACGGGCCACGCGGTCCCAACGCCGCGCGTGCTCTCTGTGAGGAGAGACTATATGACTGACCTTCCCGCGCGTCCTGCGCATCTTCCGGTACGTCCCTATTTCTCGAGCGGACCGTGCGCCAAGCCTCCAGGCTGGACCCCGACATCGCTGGCAACCGAATCGCTGGGGCGCTCGCATCGCTCGAAGATCGGCAAGACGCGGCTGCAATATTGCATCGATTTGATGCGCGAGCTTCTCAAGCTGCCCGACACGCATCGCATCGGGATCGTCCCCGGCTCCGACACCGGCGCGTATGAAATGGCGATGTGGACGATGCTGGGCGCCAAGCCCGTCACCGCGCTCGCCTGGGAAAGCTTCGGCGAAGGCTGGGTTACCGACGCGGTCAAGCAGCTCAAGATCGATCCCAATGTCGTGCGCGCCGATTATGGCCAGCTGCCCGATCTGGGCGCGGTCGACTGGTCGAACGACGTTTTGTTCACCTGGAACGGCACCACCTCGGGCGTTCGCGTGCCGAATGCCGACTGGATTCCCGCCGACCGTGAAGGTCTGTCCTTCGCCGACGCGACCAGCGCGGTGTTTGCGTACGACATCGACTGGGCCAAGATCGACGTCGCGACCTTCTCGTGGCAGAAAGTGCTCGGCGGCGAAGGCGCGCATGGCGTGCTGATCCTCGGCCCGCGCGCGGTCGAGCGGCTCGAAAGCTACACCCCCGCCTGGCCGCTGCCCAAGGTGTTCCGCCTGGTTTCCAAGGGCAAGCTCACCGAAGGCGTGTTCAAGGGCGAGACGATCAACACCCCCTCGATGCTCGCGGTCGAAGATTGCATCGCCGCGCTCGAATGGGCGAAGACCGTCGGCGGCGCGGATGGCTTGATCGCGCGCAGCGACGCCAATGCCGCAGCACTCGACCAGATCGTCGCCGAGCGTTCGTGGCTCGGCCATCTCGCCGCCGATCCGGCGACACGCTCGAGGACGAGCGTCTGCCTGACGGTCGAAGGTGCCGATGAAGCCTTCATCAAGGCCTTCGCCGGGCTGCTCGAGAAAGAGCACGCGGCCTATGACATTGCGGGCTACCGCGATGCCCCGCCGGGGCTGCGCATCTGGTGCGGCGCGACCGTCGATACTGCCGATGTGGTTGCGCTCGGGCCGTGGCTCGACTGGGCTTATGCGGCACTGAAGGCGCCCGTCGCGGCGTAACCGCTTCTCCCTCTACCCTTCAGGGGAGAGGGCCGGAGAGAGGGGCAGTCCAGCACGCCACCCTTCCCCGAATTTCCCACTTCCCCTCTCCCCTGAAGGGGAGAGGGAGCAGAAAGAAAATCCCATGCCAAAAGTCCTCATCTCCGACAAAATGGACCCCAAAGCCGCCCAGATCTTCCGCGAGCGTGGCGTCGAGGTCGACGAGATCACCGGCAAGACCCCCGAAGAACTGATCGCGATCATCGGCCAATATGATGGCCTCGCGATCCGCAGTTCGACCAAGGTGACCAAAGCGATCCTTGCTGCCGCCACCAACCTCAAGGTCATCGGCCGCGCCGGGATCGGCGTCGACAATGTCGATATCCCGGCGGCTAGCGCACAGGGCGTGGTCGTCATGAACACCCCGTTCGGCAATTCGATCACCACCGCCGAGCACGCGATCGCACTGATGTTCGCGCTCGCGCGTCAGCTCCCCGAAGCCGACGCCAGCACGCAAGCCGGCAAGTGGGAGAAGAATCGCTTCATGGGGGTCGAAGTCACATCGAAGACGCTCGGCCTGATCGGCGCGGGCAATATCGGCTCGATCGTCGCCGACCGCGCGCTCGGGCTGCGGATGAAGGTCATCGCGTTCGATCCGTTCCTGTCGCCCGAACGCGCGGTCGAACTCGGCGTGGAGAAGGTCGAGCTCGACGATCTGCTCGCGCGCGCCGATTTCATCACGCTGCACACGCCGCTGACCGACCAGACGCGCAACATCCTGTCGGCCGAGGCGCTCGCCAAGACCAAGAAGGGCGTCCGCATCATCAATTGCGCGCGCGGCGGGCTGATCGACGAGGCGGCGCTCAAGGCCGGACTCGATTCGGGCCATATCGGCGGCGCGGCGCTCGACGTGTTCGTGACCGAACCGGCCAAGGAATCGCCCTTGTTCGGCACGCCCAATTTCGTCTCGACGCCACATCTCGGCGCCTCGACCGACGAAGCGCAAGTCAATGTCGCGATCCAGGTCGCCGAGCAAATGTCGGATTATCTGATGTCGGGCGGCATCACCAACGCGCTCAACGTGCCGTCGCTCTCGGCCGAGGAAGCGCCGCGCCTCAAGCCCTATATGACGCTCGCCGAAAAGCTCGGCAGCCTGGTCGGGCAGCTCACCACCGGGTCGATCGGGCGGATCTCGATCCACAGCGAAGGAGCGGCGGCCGAGCTCAACCAGAAGCCGATGGTTTCGGCCGTGCTCGCCGGGTTCCTGCGCACGCAGACCGACACGGTCAACATGGTCAACGCGCCGTTGCTCGCCAAGGAGCGCGGCATGGAAGTCCGCGAAGTCCGCACCGAGCGCGAAGGCGATTACCACACGCTGCTGCGCGTTTCGGTCAAAACCGATGCGGGCGAGCGTTCGGTCGCTGGCACTTTGTTCGGCGACGCGGCGCCGCGCCTGGTCGAGCTGTTCGGGATCAAGGTCGAGGCCGATCTTGCCGGGCACATGCTGTATGTCGTCAATGAGGACGCGCCCGGCTTCATCGGGCGCTTGGGCTCGCTGCTCGGCGAGCAAGGCGTCAACATCGGCACCTTCCATCTCGGCAGGCGGAGCGCCGGGGGCGAGGCGGTGCTGCTGCTGTCGGTCGATGACGCGGTGACACCGGAGCTCCTCGCCAAGGTCCGCGCGCTGGCCGGCGTGAAGACCGTGATGGGTTTGTCGTTCTGATCTGAGCGCGATACTTTCTTCTCCCTCTCCCCGCTCGCGGGGAGAGGGTCGGGGAGAGGGGCCGTGCCGCAAACCAACAAAGAGTTGCTCGCGCGCGCCAAACACATGCGCAGCAATCCGACTCCCGCCGAAGCACGCCTGTGGTGCAACCTCCGCGCGAAGCGCTTCGAGGCAGTGAAATTCAATCACCAAGTCATTATCTACCCCTATATCGCCGACTTCGTCGCGCGCTCGCGAAAGTTCGTAATCGAGGTTGACGGCGACACGCACTCGCACGACGGAGCCTATGATGTCCGCCGCACCGCGTGGCTGGAAAACCAAGGGTATCGCGTGATCCGCTTCTCCAATGCCGACGTGATGGGAAACCTCGAAGGCGTGCTTGAAACAATCAGCGTCGCGCTTGGTACTGCCCCTCTCCCCGGCCCTCTCCCCGAAGGGGAGAGGGAGAAGGAAGTATAATGACCACAGCCCTCCTCCCCACCGGTTTCCGCGACCGGCTCCCCCCCTTCGCCGATGCCGCCGCGCGGCTTGAACAGGCGGTGCTCGGCACGGCCTATGCCCATGGCTATGAGCGCGCCGACCCGGCGCTGGCCGAATTCGAGGCCGGGCTGGCCGGTCGGCTGAAATCAGCACGCGCGCAGGATGCGGTGCGCTTCGTCGATCCGGTCAGCCAGGCGACGCTCGCGATCCGCCCCGACATGACCGCGCAGATCGGGCGCATCGCCGCGACGCGCATGGCGCACCACCCGCGCCCGGTGCGGCTGTCCTATGCCGGACCCGTGCTCAAACTGCGCGCCTCGCAGCTCGCGCCAAATCGCGAAATGCGCCAGATCGGCTGCGAGCTGATCGGCCTCGACACCGTCGCCGCAGCGCGCGAGATCGTCGAGGTCGTGGTCGCGGCACTCACCGCAGCCGGCGTTGCCGATGTGTCGATCGACTTCACGCTGCCCGATTTGATCGACGTGCTGGCGAGCGGCCCCTTCCCGGTCGATCCGGCGCGGATCGGGCCCTTACGCGACCGGCTCGATGCCAAGGATGCCGGCGGCGTCGCCGCGATCGCGCCCGCTTACCTCCCGCTGATTGCCGCGGCCGGGCCGTTTTTCGAGGCGCATGACCGGCTGTGCGCGTTCGATGCGGGCGGGGCGCTAACCTCTCGGCTCGATGCGCTGTGGCAGATTGCCGATGGCTTGAAGGGCCGCGTTGCGCTGACGCTCGATCCGACCGAGCGGCACGGCTTCGAATATCAAAGCTGGCTCGGCTTCTCGATCTTTGCCGGCGGCCTGCGCGGTGAAATCGGGCGCGGCGGCACCTATACAATCCTGCATGAGGATGGCGCGGAGGAGGCCGCGGTCGGCTTCTCGCTCTACGCCGATGCGATCGTCGCGGCGGGCCTGGCCGACACCGACCGCCGCCGCCTGTTCGTGCCGCTCGGCACCGATCCGGCGGTAACGGCGCGGATGCGCGGCGACGGCTGGGTCACGGTCGCGGCGCTTGAGCCGGGCGACACGCCCGCAGCGCAGCTCTGCACGCATATGCTGGCGGACGGCGAAGCGCGGGCGCTTTAACCTACCGCGCGAATCGCTGCTTCAGATACGCATCGACCAGCGCCGTTGCGGGATAATCGGGTTCGCCGAGCTTGCGGTTGATTTCCATGTGACCGCGCAGGCCCTTGCCCTCGACTGCGGCCACCTCTGCTGGCGTACCCGCCGCGCGCAGGGCCGCCCCGAGCGCGGTCGATTGCACCGTCCCATCCTCGCGCGCGATGTGGAGGATCAGGAAATCCGGGGCGTTGGGTGCGGCGACCTGAAAGGCCGGCGACAGCGCCTTTTGTCGGGTGGGATCGTCGCCGAACGCCTGCACATAGGTGTCGTGCATGAAATTGCCGCCCTCGGCGATCTGGCGCGGCACGTCATAGGCCGCGCCGTCGAGCAGGATTACGCCGCGCACTGCGTCTGGTTTCATCCCGGCCTTGGCAAAATAGCGCGGATCGGTACCGACCAGCGCCGCGAGGTGCGCTCCAGCACTATGGCCCATCAGCACGATCCGGCTCGCGTCGAACCCCAGTTTGGCGGACTGCCCGCGCAGTGTCGCCACCGCGTCGGCGACATCCTGCGCCTGCTGTTCCACTGTTGCCGCAGGCACGAGTCGATAATTGACCGACGCGAAGGCGTACCCCGCCGCGAGATAGTGCGAGATTTTCGCTGCACCGATGGCGTTCGATTTGTCCCCGCGCTTCCACCCGCCGCCATGGATGAAGATCACCAGCGGCGCGTCCGGTCCTTTTGCGCGCCAGAAATCGATGTGCTGGAGCGGATCGGTCCCATAAGCGATGTCGACCTTACCGGGCACGGACGCCACCTGCGACCGCCCCTCCATGCGCTGCGCCATCCGTTGCGCCAAACGTTCGCGCAACGTCTGCCCCGCCGCGGCTGGCGAGAAGGCCACCGCAGCGGCGAGCAAGGGCAACAGCAAGCGGATCATGGCGCGGTCCCTCGATCGTTACGCGTTTAGCTATCGCGCAGCGCGGAACCGGGTCAATCGCTCAAGTGTAACAGATTGTAGGGCTGGACGCTTGCGCCAGCGCTACTTAGGGAAAGGCCGATTTCCGGCACACCCTGAAAGGTGGACATTTGGCCAACGTAGCAGTGATCGGTGCCCAATGGGGCGATGAGGGCAAGGGCAAGATCGTCGACTGGCTCGCTGAGCGCGCCGATGTCGTCGTGCGCTTTCAGGGCGGCCACAATGCCGGGCATACGCTCGTGGTGGGCGAGAAGGTGTACAAGCTCTCACTCCTCCCCTCGGGGATCGTGCGCGGGACGCCATCGGTGATCGGCAATGGCGTAGTGCTCGATCCGTGGGCGCTCAAGGCCGAGGTCGAGAAATTGCGCGGGCAAGGCGTGACGATCACGCCCGAGACGCTGATGGTATCCGACACCTGCGCGCTGATCCTGCCCTTCCACCGCGATCTCGATTCGCTGCGCGAGGATGCGAGTGGTGCCGGCAAGATCGGGACGACGCGGCGCGGCATCGGCCCGGCCTATGAGGACAAGGTCGGCAGGCGCGCGATCCGTGTGTGCGACCTGGCGCATCTCGATGCCTTGGGCGCGCAGCTCGACCGGCTGACCGCGCATCACGACGCATTGCGCGCCGGTTTCGGCGAACCGCCGGTCGACCGCGAGGCGCTGCTCGACGAACTGCGCGAAATCGCGCCGTTCGTCTTGCCCTTTGTCAAGCCGACGTGGCGCGATCTCAACGCCTTGCGCGCGCGCGGGCGGCGGATCCTGTTCGAAGGCGCGCAAGGCGTGCTGCTCGATGTCGATCACGGGACCTACCCGTTCGTCACCTCGTCGAACACGATTTCGGGCACCGCAGCGGGCGGCTCCGGCCTCGGCCCCAGCGCGGTCGGCTTCGTGCTGGGTATTGCCAAGGCCTATACGACGCGCGTTGGATCGGGGCCCTTCCCGACCGAACTCGAGGATGCAACGGGCGAGCGATTGGGCGAGCGCGGGCATGAATTCGGCACGGTTACGGGGCGCAAGCGCCGTTGCGGCTGGTTCGACGCGGTGCTGGTGCGGCAATCGGCGGCAGTTGGCGGCATCACCGGCATTGCGCTGACCAAGATCGACGTGCTCGACGGGTTTGACGAGGTGCGGATCTGCACCGGCTATACGCTACGCGGCGAAACGCTCGACTATTTCCCCGCGCACGCCGCCGATCAGGCCGAGGTCGTGCCGGTTTATGAAACGATGCCCGGCTGGCAGGAAACCACCGCAGGCGCGCGCAGCTGGGCCGACCTACCCGCGCAAGCGATCAAATATATCCGCCGGATCGAGGAGCTGATCCGCTGCCCGGTCGCGCTGGTCTCGACCAGCCCCGAGCGCGAAGACACGATCCTGGTGCGTGATCCCTTCGCCGACTGACACGAAAAACCCCGACCCTGCGCTTGCAGGGCCGGGGCGATTTTTCGGTTCGACCGCGCCGGTTACATCGGCTTCTTGTACTTCTTCTTTTTCGTCGGCGGCGTCGTGGCCGGGTCGCTTGGCGTTTGCGTCGTCATCGTCGGGTCGGTCGGCGACGGCGTTGTCGTCGGCGTGGCCATTGGATCGGGCGTTGTCGTCGGCTGCGGGATCGTGCTTGGCGGCACTTCGGTCATCGTCGGCGCCGGCATGGTTTGCGGTTCGCCGGGCGCGGGCGCGGTGGTTTGCGCAAACGCTGCGGTCGAGAGCGTGGCGGCGGCAAGGCCGGCCAAAAGTGCGATACGCATGGAATATAGTCCTTTCGGTGTCATGCCCATCGAAACGGGTCGCACCTTAGAACGCCCCGGACAGACTTCCGTCGCTCCTTTTACCCGTGCGATAGAACGGCTTGCCCGATTACCCGATTTGCCCGCGATGGAGCAGTTTATGGTCGGCGAGCACCAAGGCGACCATCGCCGCGACGACCGGTGCCCCGCGAATGCCGACGCACGGATCGTGCCGGCCCTTGGTCAGAATCTCGGTCGCGGCACCGCTACGGTCGATCGTCTCGACCGGGGTCAGGATCGACGAGGTCGGCTTGAACGCGACGCGTAGCGTGATCGGCTGCCCCGTCGCAATGCCGCCGGCAATGCCGCCGGCATGGTTGGCAAGGAATTCGGGGCCGTCGGTACCCGGGCGCATCGGATCGGCATTGTCCTCACCACGCAGTGTCGCCGCGCCGAAGCCGTCGCCAATCTCGACGCCTTTGACCGCATTGATCCCCATGCACGCCGCCGCCAGATCGGCATCGAGCTTGGCGTAGAGCGGCGCACCCCATCCCGCAGGCACGCCGGTGGCCGAACAGCCGATCACCGCGCCAAGCGACGACCCCGCCTTGCGCGCGGCATCGACCAGCCCTTCCCAGCGCGCGGCGGCGACGGGATCGGGGCAGAAGAAGGGGTTGCGGTCGATCTCGGTCGCATCGAAATTGGCCGGGTCGATCGCATCGCCGCCGATCGCCTCGACCCACGCCGTGATCATCACCTCGGGGATCACCAGCCGCGCCACCGCGCCCGCGGCGACACGCGACGCGGTCTCGCGCGCCGAGGAGCGCCCGCCGCCGCGATAATCGCGGAAACCGTATTTGGCGTCATAGGCGTAATCGGCATGGCCCGGGCGATAGGCCTTGGCGACCTCGCTATAATCCTTCGAGCGTTGATCGACATTCTCGATCATCAGGCTGATCGGCGTGCCGGTGGTCTTGCCTTCGAACACGCCCGACAGGATGCGGACCGCGTCGGGCTCCTGCCGCTGCGTGGTGAAGCGCGACGTGCCGGGGCGGCGCTGGTCGAGGAAGGGCTGGATATCGGCTTCGCTGATCGCGAGGCCCGGCGGGCAGCCGTCCACCACCGCGCCGATCGCGGGCCCGTGCGATTCGCCCCAAGTGGTGAAGCGGAAGAGATGGCCGAAGGTGTTGAAGCTCATTCTGCGGCCACGGCATCCCACTCCGGTCCGAAGCGCTTACGCATGTACCCAGCTGTGCCAAAGCGGCCAGCCATCAGTCCTTCGACCGTGAAATCGGCGTCCAACGATTCCCAATGCAGACCAAACCCTCGCCCCAATATCTCAACTTCCGCAATTTGGTCCGGCGTCGCCTTATCAAAGCCCTGCAAAAGCTCGGGCGGGAAGGAAAAGGTCGATCCGTTCACCAAATCGACGATGAGGCGATCCTGACCGCGATCGTAGCGCGCAGCACGGGCACGGGGTTTCGTTGCCAGCTCAATCCGGCCGCGACGGTTCGCCGCCTCGATTTCCCCGTCAGTCAACTCGACCATGAACTTCAGCCCATTTCGCCAACAAAAAGTGTTGGTTTACCGCCACAGCGCGGCGCGCACGCCGCTGTGTCGATGCCTTCATCTCGGCGGCATATATCATGCGGGGCGGCCGCCCGTCGCCTCCAATTTCGATCTTCGCTTCGCCGTCACCGAAGACGTGGACATGGGCCGGCTCATGATCGTCGGTGAAGATGACGAAGCGCAATCCATGCACTCGCAGGACGACCGGCACCGCGCGCTACGCCAGCGCAATATCCGGCGCGTCCTCGGCCTTCATGCCGATCACGTGATAGCCCGCATCGACGTGATGCGTCTCGCCCGTCACGCCGCTCGACAGATCGGACAGCAGATACAGCCCCGCGCCGCCGACATCCTCGATCGTGACATTGCGCTTGAGCGGCGAATTGAGCTCGTTCCACTTCAGGATCAGGCGAAAATCGCCGATTCCCGACGCAGCGAGCGTCTTGATCGGGCCGGCCGAGATCGCATTGACGCGGATCTTGTCGCGACCGAGATCGACCGCGAGATATTGCACGCTCGTCTCCAGCGCCGCCTTGGCCACGCCCATCACATTGTAATGCGGGATGACCTTTTCGGCGCCATAATAGCTGAGCGTCAGCAGCGCGCCGCCATTGGGCATCATCGCCGCCGCACGCTTGCACACCGCGACGAAGGAATAGACCGAGACGTTCATCGTCATCAGGAAATTGTCGAGGCTGGTGTCGACATAGCCGCCGCGCAGTTCGTTCTTGTCGGAAAAGCCGATCGCGTGGACGACGAAATCGATCGTCGGCCATTCCTTGGCCAAATCCGCGAAGGTCGCATCGAGCGCGGCCATGTCCGACACGTCGCAATCGAACAGCCGCGCGACGCCGAGCTGCTCGGCGAGCGGCCGCACGCGCTTCTCCATCGCCTCGCCCTGATAGCTGAACGCCAGTTCGGCCCCCGCCTCGCTCAGCTTCTTGGCAATGCCCCAGGCGAGCGAGCGATCGTTGGCGAGGCCCATGATCAGCCCGCGTTTGCCTGCCATCAATTCCATCACGCGCTTATCACCTCCGTCAGTATCCGCGCGGTCTCTACCCCCGGTTCGGGGGGTTCCGCCAGTGCCGCGTTCAAATGCGCACCAAAGACGATGCCCAGACCCACCAGAAAGAAGAACAGCAGCGCCACGATCACCCCCGCCAGACTGCCATAGGTCAGGCTATAATCCGACAGCCAGGACAAGATCACCGGCAATGCGGCGGTGATCGACACCCACCACGCGCTGGTGAACAGCGCGCCGGGCCATTTCGGGCATTTGCTCATCCGATATTTCGACGGCGTGACCGAAAAGAACAGCATGTACAAAGCGATGAACATGACCAGACCCGGCACGATCCGCGACAGGCCGATCCAGCCGGCCACGTTCGCCGCGACCGGCACCAGCGCATACAGGAAACGCTCAGCCGCGGTCAGCACGCCCTGCACCAGAAACGACAGCAGCGCGACCACGACCGAGACGATGATGACGAGCATCGAGCTCAGCCGGTAATGCCAGAACGGCTTGCTCGATGTGACACCGTAAGCGCGGCGAAAGATGTCGCGGATCGTCTCGACGAAACTGCCGACCGACCACAAAGCGACGATCCCGCCGATCCACAGCAACGATCCGGTCCGCGCCGCCAGCACATCGTGGATCGGCTTTTCGAGCAAATCGCCGACATTGGGCGGCAGCACGTGGAGGAAGGAGGCGACCGCGCGCTGCGTCTCGGCGCTCTGGCCGAGCAAGGAGGCGATCGCGGCGGCCAGAATGAAGAACGGGAACACCGTCAGCAACGCCAGATAAGCGAGGTTCCCGGCATGGATGAAGCCATCCGAAAACACCCCGATGATGACACGCCGCAGCACCCGCCACCCCCGCGTCGCCGGACGTGCGACGGGTGGCACGTCTTCGGGCGCTAACCCCGCTTCGCCATGCGCGGCGCGCTCCTCGGGCGAGACGGGGGAGATATGACTCATCGACGCTGGCTCCGTGCGGGGCTCAGACGCCCAGGGCGCCGCGCGGGTTCCGCAAATCCTTGTCTTTCCAGCCCGTTACGAATTCGATCAGCGCATCGTCATCAACCGGCAAATCGACCATCAGCGTCACAAGCTGATCGCCGCGGGTGCCGTCCTTGCGGTGGAAGCCGCGCCCGCGCAGCCGCAGCGTCTTGCCCGAAGTGGAGCCTTTGGGCACCGTCAGCATCACCGCACCCTCGGGCGTCGGCACGCGGACGCTCGCGCCGAGCACGGCTTCGGACAGGCTGATCGGCAAATCGAGCCGGACATCGTCGCCCGCACGTTCGAAGAAGCGGTGCGGCAGGACGGTGAGCGTGACGATGCCGTCGCCATTGCCGCCCGGCCCCGGCTGGCCCTTGCCCGACAGCCGCATCTGCGCGCCGCTTTCGAGCCCGGCGGGGAGCTTGAGGTCGATCGTCTTGCCGTCGCCAAGCGTGATCCGCTGCGGCTTCGAGGTCACCGCGTCGACGAACGGCACGTCGAGCTTGTAGAGGATGTTGCCACCCTTTTCGCGGGCCCGCCCGAAGCCACCCGCGAAGCCGCCGCGCCCGCCGCTCGAAAACATGTTCTCGAAAATGTCGCTGAGATCGGGCCCGTCGGCCTGAAACCCGCCGCCGCCGCCCGGGCCGGGGCGGAAGCCGCCGGGATTGCCGCCGCCACCGCCGAAGCCGAAGGGCGACGCCGGATTGCCGTCGCCATCGATCTCGCCCCGGTCGAAGCGCGCGCGCTTGTCCTTGTCGTTGAGCAGATCATAGGCGTTGGTTACCGCGCTGAAGCGGTCGCTCGCCTTGGGATTGTCCTTGTTCTTGTCGGGATGCAGCTCTTTCGCGAGCTTGCGATACGCCTTCTTGATCTCCGCTTCGGTTGCGGTGCGGGCGACGCCCAATGTCGTATACGGATCGGCCACGTTGTACCCCAATGTCCTGTGCCGCCTATTTGGGGGATCGGGGCTGAGAGTGCAACGCGGGGGGTGTGCGATCGGTGTGTTATTTGAGTGATACGCGTAAAGTCACACTTGAGTCGCACCATCGGCGG
>NZ_JBBATX010000067.1:0-6177 GCF_040398505.1 Sphingomonas sp.
ATTACGAGCGCGCGACCGCTTGCGACCTAATTGCGGACATGCCGTGGGCCAGATAATGTTCTCCAATGCGGACCTTATCTCTTGTCGCTGCAGCCCTTGCGTCGTTCCTGAGTGGGGCCGCTGGCGCTCAACCAATGCCCAGAAGCTTCCTTGGTGCCTGGGGTGTAGCAGGTAGCCAGCGTAGCACCGCTGGTTTTCCGAGTATCCGGATTGGTCCGCAGATGATCGTACTCGATGGCGTGAGATATTCGATAAGGGCAACTGAACGCCGCGCGTCTAATGTCTTCGACGTGAAATATGGCTCCAAAACGCGAAATTGGGTTGATCGGCTTACGATAGGGACAACGGGTTCACGCCTCTTCCGCGAGCGGGACGACAAGCTGTTGACCACCTACTATCGCTGCGAGCGTTGATCGCGGCGACCGTTTTCAATCAAAAGCGCCACCACCCCCGCCTGCTCAAACCGGCGGCGGGACCAACCCGATCAGCTTCATCGCCACCGCCTGCACGATCATCGTAAGCAGCCAGTAGAGACTGTCGCGGCCGATCACTGCGGCGCGGCCGCCGCGATAGCTGTGGGTGATCGCTACGACCGGCAGCACGAAGCCTACCCAGATCACCACCGCGCTGCCCACTGCCATGATCCACGGCGCGGCCTTGGGTGGGGCTAAGATCAGCGCGCCCGCCAGGATCGACGCGAACCAGAACAGGCCGAGCGCGGCGGTGACGATCGCGCCGACCGACATGCGGCCCGAGGCGCGGTCGAAGGTCGCGCGATAGGCCGCACCGATTATCAGCCCGAGCGCGGTTGCGATCAGGATCGGGACCAGGTTGAGCCAGATGTAGATCATCCCGGATAGCGCCCTTTCAACATTGCCCAGGCCGCGCGGAGACCGAGCGCGTCGCCGCCTTTCGGTCTACCCGGTTTGGATGCCGGCCGCCACGCGAAGGTGTCGAAATGCGCCCACGGCGTGCCCGCATCGACGAAGCGGCGCAGGAACAAAGCGGCGGTGACCGCCCCGGCGAAACCGCCATCGGGCGCGTTGACGAGATCGGCAATGTCCGACGACAGCATCTCGTCATAGCCGTCCCACAGCGGCATCCGCCACAAGGGATCGCCGACCGCGTTGCCCGCCGCGAGCAGCGCATCGGCGAGCGTCTCGTCATTGACGAAGGTCGCGGGCAGATCGGGGCCGAGCGCCACCCGCGCCGCGCCGGTCAGCGTCGCGAAATCGAGGATCAGGCCGGGGTTGCTCTCCGCCGCCTTGGTCAGCGCATCGCCGAGCACGAGGCGACCCTCGGCATCGGTATTGGTATTCTCGACCGTCAGCCCTTTGCGCGAGCGCAGGATGTCGCCGGGGCGGAAGGCGTTGCCAGAGATGCTGTTCTCGACCGCCGGGATCAGCAGATGCAGCCGCACCGGCAAACGCAGCCCCATCACCAGCCCGGCGAGCGCGAGCGCGTGCGCGGCGCCGCCCATATCCTTCTTCATCAGCTTCATGCTGCCGCCGGTCTTGATGTCGAGCCCGCCCGAATCGAAGCACACGCCCTTGCCGATGATCGCGATGCGCGAGTTCTTGGGGTCGCCCCATTCGAGCTCGATCAGGCGCGGCTCGCGACCCTTTGCGGCGGCCTGGCCGACGGTGTGGATCATCGGATAGCCCTGGGCGAGCGCGTCGCCTTTGGTCACGGTGAGCGTCGCCGAATGCGCCTCGGCGAGCGCCTTGGCTTCGGCTTCGAGTTCGGCGGGGCCGAGATCGGCGGCGGGGATGTTGACGAGATCGCGTACCTTGCTGGTGGCAATCGCGAGGCGGACGGTCTCGTCGATCCGCGCGGGTTCGCCGGTCAGCAGCACGCGCGGCCCCATAGCGGGATCATCGCTGCGGTAGCGGTCGAACTTATGCTGCGCGAGGCACCACCCCAGCATCGCCGCGCCGGGTTCGCCCTCGGCCAGACGATAAATGCCCTCGGGCAATTGCTCGCCGAGCGAAGCGATCCGCCACGGCGACTCGAGGCCTTCATTGCACACCAGCAGCATCGCCCAATCGTCGGGGCCATCGCCCGGCAGGACGGCGCGGTTGCCCGCCTTGCCCGTCAGCCGGTGCGCCGCGACGGTGGTGCGGATGCGCGGCGGCTGCGCGTTCAACCATTCCGACCAGCGATCGGGATGGACGACATGGATGGTGCGCGCGGGTTGGCCGCGATCGGGTTGCAGCAGGAGCGTGAAATCGGTCATTGCTGGGTGGGGGCCACTAGGAATTGTTCGAGCTTTCCGTTGCTGCCGGGTTCGGCATAGGTGCTGATGACCAGCGTAATTTTGGGGAATTCGACGCGGTAGACGCGGTTGACGAAGCCGCCGCGCAACCGCGCCTTGCCCATCTGAACGAAGCTGCGCGGCGTGCCGAGCGGGGCCAGGCTGGTGCGATAATCGCCGAGCGTCGTGGCGTTGAAGTAGAAATTCGCATTCTCGGTCAGGCGGCTGCGGTCGAGCGTCCCCTCACGCACTTGATTGAACACGCTGCGCGCTTGCACCAAAGCAGCCGCGTCGGCGGGATCGGGGGCGGGTGGCGTGAGCACGATGCCCGACAGCTTTTGCGCCAAGGTCTTGAACGCTTCGTTCGACCAGCTGTTGGTCAGCACGACGACCGCCGCCTTGTCGTCGGGATAGACGATGTTTTCGGACAGGAAGCCGACCGCCTCGCCGCTATGCTCGATGAAGCGGTGGCCATTGCCGGCCCCGGTGAACACGCCGAGGCCATAGCCGTTGGTCGTGCCATCGGTCAGTTTAACCGGCGTTTCCTGCGCTGCCCAATCCTCCGGCGTCAGCACCGCGCGATCGAGCCGGGCGACATCCCATAGCGCCAGCGATTTTGCGCTCATCGAGAGCTCGCCCGCGGCATAGAGCCAGCCATGCGCGGCGGGCGTGACCGGGCGCACCGGCCCCAGCGCGGCGCGGCCATAGCCTTGCGGAAAACCCGGCCCGATCGCGAGATCCTGATCATAAGCGGTGATGCCGAGCGGCGTGAAGACGCGCGCCCGCAGGAAATCGAGCAGTGGCTGGCCCGACACTTTTTCGACGATCATCCCCGCCACGACATAGCCGGTATTGGAATATTGCCACTGCGTGCCGGGCGCGAAATCGAGCGGTTTCTTGGCCCAGCGATCGACGATTTGCTGCGGCGTGACGGGCGTCGCCATCGCCTTGAAGCTGTAATCCTGCGGCCAATAATCCTGCAGGCCCGCGGTGTGGCTGAGCACTTGGCGGATCGTGATCGAGTCGCCGCCGGTGATTCCGGGGATATATTTGGCGACTGTATCGTCGAGGCTCAACTTGCCGTCGCGTTGCAGCAGCAGGACCGCGGCGGCGGTGAATTGCTTCGAGATCGAGGCGATCTGATACGGGGCGTCATCGCGCGTCGTGCCGGTCTCGGCCTGCTTGCCGTATGCCTTGGCATAGACGACGCGCCCGCCGCGCACGATCGCGATCGAGGCCGACGGCACGCCCGATTTGGCGAGCGTATCGGTGACGGTGGAATCGACCTTCGCCGTTTCGGCAGGGCTCAGGCTTTGTGCGGCCGCGGGGGCGGCGATGACCAACAGGATGGCGGTCAGGCAGGATCGGACGGGCGTCACGTTCACTCTTTCTCAGGGTCGGAGACGCCGATATGTCATCCCCGTGCCGCAAAAGGGAAGCGCGAAGTCGCTCAGGCGACGGGCACGCCGTACAAATCGTGTTCGTCGGCGTCCTCGATCGCGACCGCCACGATATCGCCCTGCTTGAGGTGCCGTGCGTCGCGCAGGAAGACCTCGCCGTCGATCTCGGGTGCGTCCGCCTTGGAACGGCCGGTCGCGCCGCCCTCTTCGTCCACCGCGTCGATGATGACGTCGAGCGTGCGGCCGATTTTGGCCTGGAGCTTCTCGGCCGAAATGCGCGCGGTCAGCTCCATCAGGCGGGCGTAGCGCTCTTCCTTGATTTCCTCGGGCACGTGGTCGGGCAGAGCGTTCGCAGCCGCCCCTTCGACCGGCTCGAAGCGGAACGCGCCGACGCGGTCGAGCTGCGCTTCCTCAAGCCAGTCCATCAAATAGGCGAAATCGTCTTCGGTCTCGCCGGGGAAGCCGACCACGAAAGTTGAACGGATCGCAATGTCGGGGGCGATCGTCCGCCAATTCTTGATGCGTTCGAGCACTTTGGTTTCGTTCGCCGGACGCTTCATCAGCTTGAGCACGTTGCGACTGGCATGTTGGAAAGGGATGTCGAGATAGGGGAGCACCAGCCCCTCGGCCATCAGCGGGATGACGTGGTCGACGTGGGGGTAGGGATAGACATAATGCAGCCGCACCCACGCGCCGAGCTTGCCCAGTTCGCGCGACAGATCGGTCATGTGTGCGCGGACTTCTTCGCCGTGCCACATCCGCGGCTGATGGCGGATGTCGACGCCGTAAGCCGAGGTGTCCTGGCTGATCACCAGCAATTCCTTGGTGCCAGCCTCGATCAGTTTCTCAGCTTCGCGCAGGATCGCGTCGGGCCGACGGCTGACGAGATCGCCGCGCAGGCTCGGGATGATGCAGAAGGAACAGCGGTGGTTGCAGCCTTCGCTGATTTTCAAATAGCTGTAATGGCGCGGGGTGAGCTTCAGGCCACTGTCGGGGACGAGGTTGAGGAACGCGCTCGGCGGCATTGGCGCTGCTTCATGCACCGCGCCGACGACTTCCTCATATTGATGCGCGCCGGTGACGGCGAGGACGCCCGGGAATTTCGCGCGGATCATTTCCGCTTCCTTGCCCATGCAGCCGGTGACGATGACGCGGCCATTCTCGGCGATCGCTTCGCCGATCGCCTCGAGGCTTTCCTCCTTGGCCGAATCGAGAAAGCCGCAGGTGTTGACGAGCACGACATCGGCCCCGGCATAATCGGGCGACATCTGATAGCCGTCGGAGCGCAGCTTGGTCAGGATCCGTTCGCTGTCGACGAGGTTCTTGGGACAGCCGAGCGAAACCATGCCGATTTTCGGCGGGGTGGGGAGGAGTGTTGCCATGGGAAAGGCGGCGTGTAGCGATTGTGCGCGGATTTTGCCAGTGTGGCGCTTCAGCCCTTCCCCGGCGCAGGCCGGGGCCCAGTTGCGGGACGTTTGCGGTGGACGAACAGGCCTATGTTTACATCATGCCGAGTAGGCGGAACGGAACGATCTATCTTGGCTCGACCGACGCGCTGGCGCGCCGTGTATGGGAGCATCGCAACGATGTGCTCGAGGGTTTCATCAAGAAGTATGGCTGCCATTTGCTCGTCTGGTACGAAGCGTTCGGTGATTTGGCGCTAGCCCGCCAACGGGAGTTTCAGATGAAATCATGGAAGCGAGCGTGGAAAATTCGCGAGATTGAGGGTCTCAATCCCGATTGGGAGGATTTATACGACCGGATCGCGCAACCATGACCGACACCGCAACTGGGCTCCGGCCTTCGCCGGGGAAGGAGTATCGGCTTGTGCCGCATCCAGACTTTGTAAGTACGGCTGTTACCGAAATCGCAGTATCTGCCGATCTATTGGGGAGCGCTTTGTCGCTCCAATACCGCCTATCGGGCGCGATGGATCGGGTAGCTTGGCCTCGCCCAATCGAACCGAGCCGGGCCGATAACTTGTGGCAGCGTACATGCTTCGAAGCGTTTGTCGGCCATCCGCAGGAGGGCTATTTCGAGTATAATTTTTCGCCTTCAGGCCAATGGGCTACCTATTTTTTCGACTGGTATCGCGACGGTATGCGTCCGGCGACTTGGCTCTCGGAACCGACCATCCACGTCGTACAACCGGATATGTTTTGCCTTACCGCAAAAATCGACCTCACTGACCATTGGACGTCGGGCGACAGGTGTCTGGGCCTCTCCGCTGTGATCGAAGAAACCGACGGCACCAAATCCTACTGGGCGCTCGCCCACGCGCCCGGGCCGCCCGATTTCCACAACCGGGATTGCTTCACGGCAACTTTGCCGGCGCCCGATCCATCTTGACCCCACTCCCTTCCCCGGCGAAGGCCGGGGCCCAGTCGTGGAACGGCAATTGGTTCAGCGCAGCACTCGCTTACCGCCATCTCCGCTACTGGGCCCCGGCCTTCGCCGGGGAAGGAAAGAACAAGCGGGATTCTGCCCCATGAACTTCGGTATCGATCGCCTCATCGCCGACCC
>NZ_JBBATX010000067.1:6277-15116 GCF_040398505.1 Sphingomonas sp.
AACAAGCGGGATTCTGCCCCATGAACTTCGGTATCGATCGCCTCATCGCCGACCCCGCGCTTCGCGCCCCGCTGGAGGGCAAGCGCGTTGCACTCCTCGCGCATCCCGCATCGGTGACCGCCGATTTGACGCACAGCATCGATGCTTTGGTCGCGGCGGGGATCACCATCACCGCAGCCTTCGGGCCGCAGCACGGGATGCGCGGCGATTTGCAGGACAACATGATGGAGTCGCCCGACTTCACCGATCCGACCTACGGTTTCCCCGTGTTCAGCCTGTATGGCGAAGTGCGTGCGCCCACCGGGCAAGCGATGGGCACGTTCGATGTCGTGCTGGTCGATCTGCAGGATCTCGGCACGCGGATCTACACCTTCATCACGACGCTGCGCTATATGCTCGAGGCGTGCGCCGAGCATAAGAAGGCGCTGTGGGTGCTCGACCGGCCCAACCCGGTGGGACGGCCGATTGAAGGCCTGACCCTGCGCCCCGGCTGGGAGAGTTTCGTCGGGGCAGGCGCGATGCCGATGCGGCACGGGATGACGCTGGGCGAACTCGGCCATTGGTTCATCGCGACTCTGAAGCTCGACGTCGACTATCGCGTGATCGCGATGGAGGGCTGGGCACCCGAGGCAGCGCCCGGCTTCGGCTGGCCGACCGACCGCGTGTGGATCAACCCCAGCCCGAATGCGCCCAACGTCAACATGGCGCGCGCCTATCCCGGCACGGTGATGGTTGAGGGCGCGACGCTGTCCGAAGGGCGTGGGACGACCCGTCCGCTCGAACTGTTCGGCGCGCCCGACGTGGACGCAAAGGCGGTGATCGCCGAGATGCGGCGACTGGCGCCCGAATGGCTCGACGGCGTTCGCTTGCGCGACATGTGGTTCGAGCCGACCTTCCACAAGCATGTCGGCACGCTGTGCAGCGGCGTCCATATCCATGCCGAGGGGCCGTCCTACGATCATGCCGCTTTCCGCCCGTGGCGGGTCCAGGCCTTGGGCTTCAAGGCGATTCGCGCGCTTTATCCCGACTATGATCTGTGGCGCGATTTTCCGTATGAATATGCGTTCGGGAAGCTTGCGATCGACGTGATCAATGGCGGCCCGCTCTTACGTGAATGGGTCGATCACCCGGCGGCGATTCCGGCCGATCTCGACGCGCTGACGCTGCCCGATGAGGCCGATTGGGCCGACGTGCGGCAGCCCTTCCTGCTTTATTGAGCGCATGCCGCGGGGTCGCCTTCGTTTCACCGCAGCGTAGCAACGGCTCGCGCCTCTCACGCAAATTGACGATGGCCACGCAGGACGCAGTAATCCATGATGGCGTTGCTGATTCGGAGGCCGGGGGGGCAGTATCAGCGTACTGGAGGGATGCCGTGGAATCCGACCGTCAATTCTACATGCGGCGCGTAACCGCCGAACGCCAAGCCGCCGCGCGCGCCATCACTGCCGAAGCGCGCGAGCGTCGGATGATGCTGGTCGCGATGTATTTGCAAAAGCTGCAGGCGATCCCGGCCTGACTTGGCTCCCCTCCCTGAAAGGGAGGGGCTGGGGGTGGGTTGGCGAGCAAAGCTCGCCGTTCTACACCGACCACATGCGCCGGATTTCGAAAGCCATAACCGAGCATGCAAGACGGATGCGGCGCGAGCCGACTCCGGCGGAACGTCAGCTTTGGAAGTTGCTCTCACGATACAGACCGTCTTTTACAAGACAGCTTTCGATTGACGATCGCTACATCATCGATCTTGCAAACCGTACCGCCAAGCTGGCGATAGAATTGGATGGAAGCCAACATCACGAGCAGCTTCGTTGCGATACGGAGCGGACGGCGTACCTAGAGGCGCAGGGCTGGCGGGTTGTCAGGCTTTGGAACTCTGATGTCCTATCGAACCCCGAAGGCGCTGCCTTGCGTGTTCTGGCGGAGACCGCCGAGTGCCTCGGCGGCACCCACCCCCAACCCAGCGTCGGGTCGGTCATGCCCCCGGCATGACCTGAACAGCGCGGGGCGCTGTTCACCCGGCGCTCTTCCAGGGAGGGGAGGAAGCGGACACCGCGCTACAAATAATCACCGCTTCCGCGTCAATTCCCGCATCGCTTCATCGAGCCCCGCCAGCGTCAGCGGGTACATGCGGTCGGTCATCAGATCGGCGATGATGCGCAGACTCTGCGAATAGTTCCATTGCTCCTTGGGGGTCGGGTTGAGCCACACTGCTGCTGGATAGGTGTTGGTCAGCCGCTGCAGCCACACCGCGCCCGATTCCTCGTTGAAATGCTCGACCGACCCGCCGGGATGGGTGATCTCATACGGGCTCATCGATGCGTCGCCGACGAACACCAGTTTGTAATCATGGCCGAATTTGTGGAGCACGTCCCACATCGGTGTGCGCTCGGCAAAGCGGCGGCGATTGTCCTTCCACACGCCTTCATACGGGCAATTGTGGAAATAGAAGAATTCGAGATTCTTGAATTCGGTCGTCGCGGCGGAGAACAATTCCTCGCAGAGCTTGACCCACGGGTCCATCGATCCCCCGACATCGAGGAACAGCAACAGCTTGACGGCATTGCGACGTTCGGCGCGCATGACGACGTCGAGCCAGCCCTGGCGCGCGGTGCCGCTGATCGTCGCGTCGATGTCGAGTTCGTCGGCCGCGCCGTCGCGCGCGAATTTGCGCAGCCGGCGCAGCGCCACCTTGATGTTGCGCGTGCCGAGCTCGCGCGTGTTGTCGAGATTCTTGAAGTCGCGCTGGTCCCACACTTTCAGCGCGCGCTTGTGCTTGCTCTCGCCGCCGATGCGGACGCCTTCGGGATTGTAGCCGCTATTGCCGTACGGGCTGGTGCCGCCGGTGCCGACCCATTTGTTGCCGCCCTGGTGGCGCTTTTCCTGCTCGTCGAGCCGCTTTTTGAGCGTCTCCATGATCTCGTCCCATGATCCGAGCGACTTGATCGCTTCCATCTCTTCGGGGGTGAGATATTTCTCGGCGATCGCTTTGAGCCAGTCGGCGGGGATTTCGGCGGCGGTCTGGCCGAATGTGGTGGCGATGCCCTTGAACACCTTGGCGAAGACCTGGTCGAAGCGATCGAGCAGGCCTTCGTCCTTCACGTAGACGGCGCGCGAGAGGTAATAGAAATCCTCGGGCGTGCGGTCGATCACCTCGGCATCGAGCGCTTCGAGCAGGAGGAGGTGCTCTTTCAGACTGGCGGGGATGCCGGCGGCGCGGAGCTCGTCGAGGAAGTTGAGGAACATGGCACATCTCATTCCGCTCCCGCGTGCGGGAGGGGTTTAGGGGAGGGCCTGTATCAAGGCCGGTGTCCAGACCATGCCCTCCCCTTGTGCTGCTCACAAGTGGGCGGGGAGATTTCACCGATACGCGTCGATCAGCGCCCCGACATAATCGGGGTTACGGCTGGTGAGTTCGGGGGCAGGGCGGGCGGAGGCACCGTGCGCAAGCGCCTTGCCGTAGACGAAGCCGTAGGTCGGATAGACCGTGCTGCCGAGGCCCTCCATGTCACGATACCACACTTTGACCGCGCTCCAGTCATTATCGGGCGATACGTCGGTGAGGGTCACATCTTGCTCGGCATGGCCGCGCTCGCCATTCTGGCGCGACCAATTGGCGTGCGTGACCATCACGACACGGGTGTCGACCACGCGGCTGATGACCGCGACATGGCCGAGCGGTAGCCGCGCCGTACGCGCGAAGACGATCACCGCGCCGGCGCGGGGTGTTTCGCCCCGCTGATAATGGCCCGCTGCCCTGTCCCACCACGTCCAGGCATCGCCGAAAATCTGGATGCCCGACGCCGCGCGGGCGAAGGGGACGCATTGCCCGACATAGTCGAGCAATGTGGCGGAACGTGCCGGTGCCGATAGCGCGATGATCGCACAGAGACTCGCAATAATGATCCTGAACCGCATTAGGTAACCCTGACAGCTACCCCCCCAACCTTTGGTAGCGGGAAATGGTTTAAGCGCCGGTTACCAGAAAGCACGGTTCGGAAGAACGTTGCGATCATGTAACGGATCGCATAGATTTGATGATGATCCTGTAAGATTCGTCCTGTCAAAGACTAGCCAGACGAGGAGCAAGGTGTGGTGACGCAGACTGTTACAGCCGCGACCGGTCCCAACATCTTGTTGATCACATGTGACCAATATCGCTTCCCGCGATTTTGCTATGGCCCGGACGGTGGCTTTGTTGAACCGTTGAAGCAAATCCTCGGCTTTCAGGGGACGGTTGATGCAAGCAACCCCTACGCAAAATTCTTTCCGGGTCTTTTGCGGCTGCGGCAGAACGCCGTTGTCCTGCGCAACCACACCATTGCGGCGAGCGCGTGCACACCGAGCCGCACGGTAATCTACACCGGGCAATATGGCACCAAGACCGGTGTGACGCAGACCGACGGGCTGTTCAAGAATGGCGACTCCCCCAACTTTCCCTGGCTGGCGGCAGACGGCATCCCGACGCTTGGCAGCTGGCTGCGCGAGGCCGGGTATTCGACGCATTATTTCGGCAAGTGGCACGTTTCCAATCCGCCGGAACATTCGCTGAATCGCTACGGCTTTGACGATTGGGAGGAATCCTATCCCGAACCGCATGGCGCACAGCCGAACAATCTTGGCGTGTATCGTGACGTGGGCTTCACCGACAGCGCCTGTACGTTCATTCGCCGCAAGGGGTTGGCATTAAATTATAATTACGCCTTCGCGCAGATGGCGGTGAGCGACCCGAATACCAAGGGGCCGGACAAAAGCGCGATTCCGCCGTGGTTTGCCGTCGCATCGTTCACCAATCCGCACGACATCGCGACCTATCCCGGCGTGATCGCGCAAGCGTTGCCGAATGACGATCCTGATTCGAAGCGGGCGACGCAATCGGTCTTCGGTCCACTCACCGTGCCCAATGCCGGGGACGTCACGCCACCGCCGGCGCCGGGCACGATCGAAATCCCGCTCAATCCCGACGGCTTCTTGCAACAAAGCGCCAACGCCGCGCCGACACAGAACGAATCGCTGGCCGACAAGCCAACCTGTCAGCATGAAATGGCGTATAAGGTCGGTCTCGCTTTGGCGGCGAAGGGCGGCTTCAATATCGTCAACGGGTTGGTGAGCGCCGCCGCGGGTGCAGGATTGACCGATCCCACCGCGGACCCGGACGATCTGGAGCAGCAAATGCAGCACGCGATCGCGCTGTCGCTGAAAAGCTGTATCCCGTTCCAGCTATCCGACGATCCCGACGGCAATAGCGTGCAGTTCCTGCAGCTGTACGCGTGGCTGCATGCCGTGGTCGATGCGCATGTCGACGCGGTGTTGACCGCGCTCGACGAGTCGGGACAAGCCGACAACACCGTCGTGATCTTTCTCTCCGATCACGGCGAATATGGCGCGGCGCACGGCATGATGATCGAGAAATGGCACGCTGCGTATCAAAAAGCGCTGCACGTACCCGTCGTGGTGCGCTTTCCCGATCCCGATGCCACGGTGGTCGCCGGCAGCGCGCCCGAGCCGGTTCAGCTCGATGCGCTGACCAGCCATATCGACATCTTGCCGACGATCCTGGGTCTGGCTGGAGTCACGGCCGATGAACGCCGGGCAATTTCCAATCACATGGCGTTGAGCCGCCCGGTCCCGCCGCTCCCCGGCGTCGATCTGTCGGCGTTGATCACCAATGCCGTCAATGGCGTGAGCGATCTTGCGCCGATCATCGAGCCCGACGGCGCGCCGCGCGAAGGCGTATTGTTCATCACTGACGACGAAATCACCGCGCCGTTGCCGCCGGCGCGCACCGCGACCGAACTCCATTCCTACAAGGAATTTGCGGTTTATAATGCAGTGGTCGATCAGGTCATCGCGCCGCCCGACGGATCTCCGGGGGTTGCGCTGCTGCCCGGATCGATCAAGCAGCCCAACCATGTCCGCTGCGTGCGCACCACCGACTATAAACTGGCACGCTATTTCGATCCGTCCGGTGTCGCACCGCAGGAATGGGAAATGTACGATCTGGTCAATGACCCGATCGAGGCGATCAACCTGGTCGAAGTGCACCAGACGCCGCCGCGCGCGCGCACCGACCTTGCTGATCCGGCTTCGATGCAGGTCGTGGTCGATCGGCTGGCGATGCTGCTCGACCGGCTCGAGACTCGCGACCTTTGATGGTGCGGTGGCGGCGGCGGGTTAGCCCTTGTTTGCGGTCCGCTTCGCCATGAAGGCAAGGCGTTCGAACAGCATCACGTCCTGCTCGTTCTTCAGCAACGCACCGTGCAGCGGCGGGATCGCCTTGGTCGGATCGCGATTCTGCAGGACGTCGAGCGGCATGTCCTCGTGCAGCAGCAGCTTGAGCCAATCGAGCAATTCGCTCGTGCTCGGCTTCTTCTTGAGACCGGGGACGTCGCGTACGTCGTAGAAAATGTCCATCGCGCGGTTGACCAGAATCTTCTGGATGCCGGGGAAGTGGACGTCGACAATCGCCTGCATCGTGCCACGATCGGGGAATTTGATGTAGTGGAAGAAGCAGCGGCGCAGGAACGCGTCGGGCAATTCTTTCTCATTGTTCGACGTGATGATGACGATCGGGCGCTCGACAGCGCGAACGGTTTCTTTGGTTTCGTAAACGTGGAATTCCATCCGATCGAGTTCCTGCAACAGATCGTTGGGGAATTCGATATCGGCCTTGTCGATCTCGTCGATCAGCAGGACCGGGGGCTTATCGCGCGTAAAGGCTTCCCACAATTTGCCGCGGCGGATGTAGTTCGAGATGTCATGGACGCGTTCGTCGCCGAGCTGTCCATCGCGCAGGCGGGCGACTGCATCATATTCGTACAGGCCTTGCTGCGCCTTGGTCGTGGATTTGATGTTCCACTCGATCAGTTCGGCGTCGAGCGCCTTGGCGATTTCATAGGCGAGGACGGTTTTGCCGGTGCCGGGTTCGCCCTTGACCAGCAACGGGCGGCGCAGCGTAACGGCGGCGTTGACCGCAACCTTCAGATCGTCGGTGGCGACATAGCCTTGCGTGCCTTCGAACCGCTTCATCGCATCCGTCCCGTTCTTTTGAATAGCGGGTACGGCGGTAGCGGGAAAGATGCCGGGAGCGCAAGCGACCTAAAGCGAATCCCGCGCGATCGCCCGGGCCTCGATCAAGTCGCACAACCCGCGATGCTGAGCGAAGATCTGTTGCGCGCCGAACGCCATTGCGCGGCGCACCGGCGCGGCGGCGTCGGCTGCGGTGGCGATGTGCGCGATCGCGATCTCATCGGGCAATTGCGATGCGACGACGGTGACACCCGCGCGGTGCGCGGCGGCGTCGAGGATGCGGCGAAAGGCGTGCCAGTCGATCACGAGTGCGATCGCCGCTCCAATCGAGCAGCCGGCCCGATCGGAGCGGGCGAGCATGTCGAAGGTGTGACGTTGTGCGGCGAAGGCGGTGTCGCTCTCGGCTTGACCGGGGGTTGAGGGGAGTGGGCCGACCGCGGCGGTCAAGCGGGCGAGATAGGCGCGTTCGACCCCAAAGGCCTCGGTTGCGTCGGTCAGCCAGTCCGTATCGAGATCAGCGACGCCGCGGCGGGCGGCTTCCTCGAACAGGTCGGTAAGGCGGCCGTGGACCGCGCACACCGCATGTACCGCATCGGCGAGATCACGCCCGGCAACGTCCGGAAGCGTAAGACGGCGCACGAGTGCATGCTGCGCGCACCCGTCGCTTGCTGCCAGCGCGGCGATGTTGCCTGCCTCCAGGGCTGGTTTCAGCTGTGTCGATGCGATCGCCATGACCCCTATATCGTCCTCTTTAAACCGACGCAGCAGCGCCGGGTCTCACCCGAATGGCAAGCAGTGGGGCAAGGGATATACCGAAGCGCGTAAAGACCTGGTGTAGCTGCGGTTAAGTGTACCTAAATAGGTTTGTATCGCGACGTGTCCGATGGCGTGCGATCACGCCGCCACCAGCACCGCCGCCACGCCTTCGATCGCCGCGCCGTTACGCAAGGGCGCGAGGCCGATCCGCACCGACACCGGATCGGCGCGGTTGACGAGCAGGCTGAACTGGAGCGGGGCGGGGGTTTCGCCCGCCAGCGCGCGTTCAATCGCCTCGCCAAGCATCACGCGCGCGTCGATTTCCGCCAGTGCGACGAAGCGGATCATCGCCAGCGCATCGCGCGTCAGGCCGGTCATCGCCGAAAGCGCAGCGCTGGGATCGACCGCATAGCCGCGCGGATTGATCGTCACGCAGGCGACGCCGGTCGTGGCGAGCAAAGCGGCATCGAGCGCGTGCGCGCTGGCCAGTGCGTGGGCGGCTTCGCGTTCGGGCGTACCGTCCTGCGCGAAGAGCACCACGCCCGCGCCCGCAGGCTCGATCGCCAGCGTCAGCATCCGCCCCTCACGCGCGGCGGACGGGATATCGAGGCGATCGCCGATGCCCGATGCCAGCACGCGCCGAATCGCGTCGGTCAGGAAAGCCCGCGCCGAAAGCGGTGCGACCGCATCGATCGCCGCACCGGGCGCGACGGTCGCGCCGAAATGCGCGCGCGCCGTGCGGCTTGAGGCGATGATCGAGCCGTCATTCGCCGCCAGCACCACCAGATCGCGCATCCCATCGAGTAAGGCGGTCGCATCGATTGCGGGAGCGGCGGTGGCGGTGGTGTCGGGCGCATGCGCCGCGCACAATGCGTCCATCGTCTCGATCGAGGTCAGGACGAAGCGCGGACGCCCGCGGTGCAGAATATAGAGCGGCGCGCGCGCGGCGCGTTCCTGCCACAGGCCGAAATGGCGGACGAGATCCGAAGAGGTGACGAGCTGTTCGGGGGGCAGGGCGGGCGATATCATCGCTCAAGGATAAGCAACCGCGCCGCGCACG
>NZ_JBBATX010000068.1:0-1991 GCF_040398505.1 Sphingomonas sp.
CCTTCGACTTGCTTGGTCACCTGATACAGCGTGTCGATCTCGGAAATGTCGGCGTCGCCGGTGCGCATCCGCTCCATCACCCGCCACATCCAGCCAGTGCCCTCGCGGCACGGCGTGCACTGGCCGCAGCTTTCATGCTTGTAGAAGTAGGACAGGCGCGCAATCGCGCGGACGATGTCGGTCGACTTGTCCATCACGATGATCGCCGCGGTGCCCAGACCCGAGCCGACCTTCTTGAGGCCGTCAAAATCCATCGGGCAATCCATGATCTCGGCCGCCGGCACCAAGGGCACTGACGATCCGCCTGGAATCACCGCGAGTAGATTGTCCCACCCGCCGCGAATGCCGCCGCAATGCGTCTCGATCAATTCGCGGAAGGTGATCGACATCGCTTCCTCGACCACGCACGGCTTGTTCACATGCCCGCTGATCTGGAACAGCTTGGTGCCGCGGTTATTCTCCGCGCCGAAGCTCGAAAACCACGCCGCGCCGCGCCGCAGGATCGTTGGGACGACCGCGATCGACTCAACGTTGTTGACCGTCGTCGGGCAACCGTACAGCCCTGCCCCCGCCGGAAATGGCGGCTTGAGCCGCGGCTGGCCCTTCTTGCCCTCGAGGCTCTCAAGCATCGCGGTTTCTTCGCCGCAAATGTAAGCGCCGGCACCGCGATGCACGAACACGTCGAAATCATAGCCCGACCCGCATGCGTTCTTGCCGAGCATACCCTTGTCATAGGCCTCGGCGACAGCGGCGAAGAGCGTCTCGGCCTCACGGATATACTCGCCGCGAATGTAGATGTACGCCGCCCGCGCGCGCATCGCATAGCCCGCAATCAGCGCGCCTTCGATAAGCTTGTGCGGCTCGTGCCGGATGATCTCGCGGTCCTTGCAGCTACCCGGCTCGGATTCATCGGCGTTGATGACGAGGAAATTGGGCCGGTCGGGCTTGGGTTCCTTGGGCATGAACGACCATTTGGTGCCGGTCGGGAAACCCGCACCACCGCGACCGCGCAAGCCCGAGGCTTTCACCTCGTCGATGATGGCATCCTGCCCGCGTGCCATCAGCGCACGCGTGTTATCCCAATCGCCGCGCAGAATCGCGGCGTTCAGGTTCCACGGCTGAAAACCGTAGATGTTGGTGAAAATCCGGTCTTTGTCGGCGAGCATTAGCGGGCATCCGTTAGATCGAGGCGACGTTCGATGCGGTGCACGCGGTCGGTCAGTCGGTCGAGCCGGCTGTTCACGCCCGACAAGGCAATGAACATGCCGCCGATATGTTCTTCGACGGCCGCCATGCGCGTCTTCATGTCGCTCATGTCGCCCTCGATGTTGATAAGCCGGTCATCCATGCGACGCAGCCGTTCGAGGATCAGGTTGCCGACGTCGTCCGTCACTTCGGCCCGCCGATCCGCTTGTTGCCGGTCAGCGCGAGGTAGATCACGACGCCGAGCCCGATCACGATGATCGGCCCGAGCAACGCAAAGGTCAGCCGCAGCACCCAGCCGAGGACGACGATCCCGCCGATGATCGCGAGGATCGTGACGATGGTGTTTTTGCTCATGCCCATTCTCCCCGATAATCGTGATTGTCATCCACCATTGCGGTCAGGTTGGTCGGACCACCCGCCGCGCAACTGTCGCGCCGCCCGGTCTGCGAGCCCGGCGTTACCGGCCGCCCGTCCGCCAGCGCCTCGAGCACCGCGATCGTGCGATCATAATCGAGATCCTCGAAATTGTCGTCGTTGATCTGCACCATCGGCGCATTGGCGCAGGCACCCAGACACTCGACCTCGGTCAGCGTGAACAGGCCATCGGGCGTGGTGCGGCCCTTGATCAGGCCCTTATTCTTGCACGCCGCCAGCACATCGTCGCTGCCGCCCAACATGCACGGCGTCGTGCCGCACACCTGGACGTGGAAACGGCCGACCGGCGCCATGTTGAACATCGTGTAGAAGCTGACGACCTCATAAACACGCATGTACGGCACGCCGAT
>NZ_JBBATX010000068.1:2091-3942 GCF_040398505.1 Sphingomonas sp.
TCCGCCAGCATGTGGCCCTTCGCCATGAAGTCCATCGCCTGCAGATGCGAGAAGGCCGTGGGGCGGATCTTGCAGCGGTACGGCTTGTTGGTGCCGTCGGCGACGAGATACACGCCGAACTCGCCCTTGGGGCTTTCGGTCGCGACATAGACGTCGCCCGCCGGCACGTGGAAGCCCTCGGTATAGAGCTTGAAGTGGTGGATCAGCGCTTCCATCGATCGCTTCATCTCGGCGCGCTTGGGTGGCACCACCTTGCGGTCGAGCGATGCGATCGGTCCCTCGAGCATTTCGTTCAGACACTGCTTCATGATCCGCGCCGATTGGCGGACTTCCTCGACGCGCACCATGAAACGATCATAGCAATCGCCGCGCGTGCCGACCGGAACCTCGAAATCCATCTTGGCGTAGACATCGTACGGCTGCGACTTGCGCAAATCCCAGGCGATGCCCGAACCGCGGATCATCGGGCCGGAAAAGCCCCATTTGATCGCATCGTCGCGGCTCACCGTCGCAATGTCGACGTTGCGCTGCTTGAAGATGCGGTTGTCGGCGACGAGCGAAATCGCATCCTCGAACAAGCGCGGCAGGCGGTTGTCGAGCCAGTCGGCAATGTCGGTCAGCAGCTTGAGCGGCACATCCTGATGCACGCCACCGGGGCGGAAATACGCGCCATGCATCCGCGCACCCGATGCGCGCTCGAAGAAGTTCATACAGTCTTCGCGGATCTCGAACATCCACAGGTTCGGCGTCATCGCCCCGACGTCCATCACATGGCTGCCGAGGTTGAGCATATGGTTCGAAATGCGCGTGAGTTCGGCGAAAAAGACCCGAAGATACTGCGCGCGCGTGGGGACTTCGAGATCGAGCAATTTCTCGATCGCAAGCACGAAGCTGTGCTCCATGCACAAAGGCGAGCAATAATCGAGCCGATCGAAATAGGGCAGCGCCTGCATGTACGTCTTATACTCGATCAGCTTTTCGGTGCCGCGGTGCAGCAGCCCGATATGCGGATCGACGCGCTCGACGATTTCGCCGTCGAGCTCCATCACGAGGCGCAACACGCCATGCGCAGCCGGGTGCTGCGGGCCGAAATTGATCGTGTAATTCTGGATCGCGACGTCGCCGACTTCGGGGCTTTCCGCGTCGGCCTTGCGGTCGATCTGGTCGAGATAATCGGTCATTGAACAACCCCAAACACAATCACTTCCCCGGCGAAGGCCGGGGCCCAGTTGTGGGCGCTTCGTTGGAGAGTGCTGCGCTCGATAACCTCAGCCTGCGCAACTAGGCCCCGGCCTTCGCCGGGAAAGCGTACAAGGAAAAGCGTCATCACTTTGGCCCCGCCTTACCCGCACCGGTCTGCGTCGTATTCTCGCTGGTCTTCGCCTCGGTCGCACTCGCAACCGGCGACTTCGCCGCATCCGCCTTGACGATCGCGTCGGCGGTCAGCGGCGTCGGCGCGCCCTTGGCTTCGGGAACCTTGGCCTTCTCGTCGCCCGGCAGGATGTATTCGGCACCCTCCCATGGACTCATAAAGTCGAAGCTGCGGAAATCCTGCGCCAGCTTCACCGGCTCATACACCACGCGCTTGGCTTCTTCGGAATAGCGCAGCTCGACATAGCCGGTCAGCGGGAAGTCCTTGCGCTGCGGATGCCCGCGAAAGCCATAGTCGGTCAGGATGCGGCGCAGATCGGGATTGCCCGAAAACAGCACGCCGTACATGTCATACACTTCGCGCTCGAGCCAACCCGCGACCGGCCAGATGCCCGTCACCGACGGGACCGGCTTTTCGTCATCGGTCTGCACATGCACGCGGATGCGGTGGTTGCGCGTCAGCGACAGCAGGCAATAGAC
>NZ_JBBATX010000068.1:4042-5985 GCF_040398505.1 Sphingomonas sp.
GGAGCAGGCGCCCTCACCGTTCGATCGTCCCGATCCGACGGATCTTCCGCTGCAATTGCATGATGCCGTACAGCAGAGCCTCTGCGGTCGGCGGGCAGCCGGGTACATAGATGTCGACCGGCACGATCCGGTCGCACCCGCGCACAACGCTATACGAATAATGGTAATAGCCGCCGCCATTGGCGCAGCTACCCATCGAAATCACGTATTTCGGCTCGCTCATCTGGTCATAGACCTTGCGCAAAGCGGGAGCCATTTTGTTGCACAGCGTGCCCGCGACGATCATCACGTCGCTTTGCCGCGGAGAGGCGCGCGGTGCTGCGCCGAAGCGTTCAAGGTCGTAGCGCGGCATGTTGACGTGGATCATCTCCACCGCGCAGCACGCGAGGCCGAACGTCATCCACCACAGGCTGCCGGTGCGCGCCCAATGGAACAGGTCCTCGGTCGACGTGACGAGGAAGCCTTTGTCGCCCAGTTCGCCGTTGAGATCGTTGAAGAAGCTCGCATCGGGCTGAATGATTTCGCCAGCTGCCGACGGATGCGTAAGTTCTACTCCCATTCGAGCGCTCCCTTCTTCCACGCATAGACGAGGCCCAGCGCCAGCTCGACGATGAACACCATCATAGAGGCCCAGGCGACCCAACCGAGTTTGAAGACGCTCACTGCCCATGGATATAGGAACGCCGCCTCGAGATCGAAGATGATGAACAGGATCGCGACGAGATAAAAACGGACATCGAACTGGCTGCGCGGGTCTTCGAACGCAGGAAAGCCGCACTCATATTCGCTGAGCTTTTCCGCGCTCGGCTTATACGCGCCGGTGAAGCGTTGCGCGACCATCGGCAGGAACACGAACGCGCTGGAGAGTAAGAGGGCAACGCCCAGAAACAGGAGAATCGGCAGATATTGCGACAGGTCGATCAAAGGGCATCTCGCAGGTGCGAAGGGGGATGACGCGGGCTTTAGGACGGTGCCGAGAGTCGGGCAAGGGCGCGGTGCCATCTTTCCTTCTCCCGTTGGGAGAAGGTTGCGCGAAGCGCCGGATGAGGGCCAAATAGGTCGCTGCGGCTCTGCCCTCACCCGACCTCGCTGCGCTCGGCCACCCTCTCCCAACAGGAGAGGGGCTTTTACCGCAAAGCCCCCGCGATCAGCTTATGCAGCCGCGATTGCAGCGCGTCGTTTGCGGCGAGGAACTCGCTACGCTCGATCATCCGCTCACCGCCGCGGAAATCGGACACGAAACCGCCCGCTTCCTTGACCAGCAACAGCCCCGCCGCGACGTCCCAATATTTCAGGTCGCTTTCCCAATAGCCGTCATACCGCCCCGCCGCGACCCAGGCGAGATCGAGTGCTGCCGATCCCATCCGGCGGATACCGGCGACTTCGGGGGCCACCGCGCCGAAAATGCGCGCCCATTGCGCGAAATCGCCATGGCCCATGAACGGAATCCCCGTCGCAATCAGCGAGTCGCCGAGATCGCGCCGCGCCGACACGCGCAGCCGCTCCGACTGCACCCACGCCCCGCGCCCCTTTTCGGCCCAGAACGCTTCATCGGTGATCGGCTGATAGACCATCGCCGAGGTGATCTCGCGCTTGCCATTGGGCAAAGGTTCCTCGACCCCGATCGAAATCGCAAAGTGCGGGATGCCGTGGAGGAAATTGGTCGTGCCGTCCAAGGGATCGACGATGAAGCGCGGCTTGTTCGGATCGCCGGCGATCTCGCCGCGCTCCTCCATCAGGAAACCCCAATCGGGGCGTGCGCGCGACAATTCCTCATAGATCGTCTGTTCGGCGCGCTGGTCGGCGATCGACACGAAGTCGGCGGGTCCCTTGCGGCTGACCTGCAGATTCTGGACTTCATTGAAATCGCGCCGCAACCGCGGCCCCGCCTTGCGCACGGCACGGTCGATGATCGTCATGAGACCGGAATGGGATGCCATAGT
>NZ_JBBATX010000068.1:6085-14745 GCF_040398505.1 Sphingomonas sp.
ACATACGTCTGCTCGTAAACATCGACCACGATCTTCGTCCCCGCTCCGATGTGCGGCGGCACCATCACGCGCACGCCATTCTCAAGAATCGCGGGCTTGTAGCTCGACGAGGCGGTCTGCCCCTTCACCACGGCATCGGCCTCGACGATCATCGCCTCGATCGTATCGGGCAACTGCACCGCGATCGGGCGTTCGTCCCACAATTCCATCACGACATCCATGCCATCCTGCAGGAAGGCAGCGGCATTGCCGAGGATGTCGGCATCGAGCGTGATCTGCTCGTAATTGATCTTGTCCATGAAAGTGAGCGTGTCGCCCTCGCGGAAGAGATATTGGAAATCGACCGTATCGAGCCGCACCTTCTCGACGCTTTCGGCGGAGCGGAAGCGGATATTGGTCTTACGGCCGTCGATGAGGTTCTTCATCTCGACCTGCATATAGGCACCGCCCTTGCCCGGCTGGGTATGCTGAATCTTGACGGTCTTCCAGATGCCGCCTTCATATTCCAGAATGTTGCCGGGACGGATTTCGACCGCGTTGATCTTCATGGGGGTGCCTGCAGATTGAAAGAGCGTGAGCGGGGGCCTGTAACGACGGTCGCCGTATTGGGCAAGGCGGGCTGGACTCAGCGGCACCGCACCGGCACACCTTCCGTCCGTGCGCACCTTCCTAACCGATACCGAAAGCGTGCTGGGCTCGCCCCTCCGCAATCTCGCGTCGATCGTGGCGTTCGTCCTCGCCGTCGTGGTGGTAGCAACGCTGGCGTATATGGCGGCGGGATGGAGCTTCACCGACGCATCGTACATGGTGGTTCTGACAGTCTATACCGTCGGCTATGGCGAGGTCCGGGCGATCGACACGCCGTACCTCCACGCGGTGACGATGGGGACGATGATCCTCGGTTGCACCGGGATGATCCTGCTGACCGGCGCGCTGGTTCAGTTCTTCACCGTGATACAGCTCAAGCAGATTTTGGGAGCGAATCGCATGCACGCGCGCATCGAGAAATTGACCGGGCACGTTATCGTATGCGGCTTCGGGCGGATCGGCCTGATGCTGGCGCGTGATCTGGCGCGCGCTGGCACACCGCTGGTGGTGGTCGAGCGCGGCCCCGAACGTCTCGCCGAGGCGGAGGCGGCGGGCTATCTTTGCATTGCCGGGGATGCAACCGAAGAGGACGTGCTGCTCGCCGCCGGAATCAACCGCGCCCGCGTTCTGGCGACGGTCTTGCCCGATGACGCCGCCAACGTCTTCATTACCTTGAGCGCGCGCAATTTGAACCCCGCGCTCGAAATTATCGCGCGCGGCGAAGCCCCCACGACCGAGCGCAAATTGCTCCGCGCAGGGGCCGACAAGGTCGTCCTGCCGACGCATATCGGGGCCGAGCGGATCGCGCGAATGATCCTCTATCCGGCCAGCGGCGCCTTGTCCTCGGCCGACGCGGTGGTGCGGGCGCGTAACGATCTCGGCGAATTGGGGCTCGATCTCGAACTGGTCGTGGCCGAGCCGGGGACCGCGATGGCCAATCTCAGCGTCGGCGACGCCGAACGACTGGCGGCGGGTGCCTTCTTCATCGTCCAGATCAAACGCGGCGACACCCGCCTCACCCGCCCGCCCAGTGACGAACGCATTCTGGCCGGAGACGAAGTGATGGTGCTGGTCCGCGATGCCGGCACCGTCGCGCGCAAGCTCTTCACCAACAAGGTCGAAGTCCGCGTTGGCCGGAACCGGTTCTAGCGCAAGCTCGGCGCTACGCCAGAATCGCGCCGAACGCCTGTATCGCCGCCGCCGCATCGCCGCCCCACACCGCATGGCTCACCGCCAGAAAGTCCGCCCCAGCCGCCACCAGCGGCGGCGCATTGGCGGGCGTGATCCCGCCGATCGCGACGCAGGGAATTTCGAACACGGTCGACCACCAGCTGAGCAGCACCGGGTCCGCGATATGCTCGGTCGTCTTGGTCTGGGTCGGGTAAAAGGCCCCGAACGCGACATAATCCGCGCCCGCATCCCCCGCCTCCATCGCCAGGTGCCGGCTGCCATGGCACGTCACGCCGATCTGCCCCGACGGCCCGAGTTCGAGCCGGGCTTCGCGCGGATCGCCATCGCCCTGCCCCAGATGCACGCCGTCGGCGCCAACGCGCTTGGCCAACGCGATGCTGTCATTGACGATGAACGCGACATCGGCGTCAGCGCAGATCCGGCGTAGCGGCTCTGCCAAGGCGGCGGCCTCATGCTGATCCACATCCTTCACGCGGAACTGGAACGCGGCGACCGGGCCGGCGTCGAGCGCACGCTTCAGCCGATCGGGAAAGCCGCCGCCAACCTCGAGCGGAGAGACGAGGTATAGCTGGCATTTCGGCCGCCGCATGTCGCGTTTGAATTGCGTCGCGAAATTGGGGTCGAGCGGGCCGAGCGGGTCGATGATGTCCATCGCGCCGCCCTAACCGCAGATCGCGCGCAGCGAAAGTCGCAGCATGCGATCAGCCGGCCGCCGTCTTCTGCGTCGATGCTGTGTAAATCTCGTCGATCGCAGCGCCAAGCGCGGCGTCGAATTCCGCATCGCTCATCTGGTGGCGCAGATCGGACAGCAAAGCACGACTGAAACTGGCGATCATGCCGCGATTTTTGGCCAGTTCAGCGCACGCCTCGCTGCGGCTGAACCCGCCCGACAGCGCCACGACGCGCAGCACGCGCGGGTGATCGACCAGCGGCGCAAAGAGATTGGCCTTGGCGGGAATCGACACTTTGAGCATCACCTTGGCGTCGCCGGTCATCGCGTCGAGCGCCTTCAGAATTTCCTCAAGCAAGAGCTGATCGGCCGCGGCGCGCTCGGCGCTCTTGATATTCACTTCGGGCTCGAGGATCGGCATCAGCCCGCCCGCCAGCACTTGCGCGGCAACCTCGAACTGCTGCGCGACGATCGCGGCGATGCCGGTGCGATTGGCGAGGTTGACGACCGAACGTTCCTTGGTCCCGAACACGCCCAGCGCCTTCGCGCGTGCCAACAAGGCGTCGAGCCCGGGCATCGGCTTCATCATTTGCACGCCGTCGGCTTCGTCCTCCAGACCCTTGTCGATCTTGAGGAAGGGCACGACGCCACGGTCGCGCAACGCTTGCGGGGTCGGCTTGCCGTCGACCAGCCCGTCCATCGTGCGCTCAAACAGAATTGCGCCGATCACCTTGTCGCCGCTGAAGCTCGGCGCGGTGATGATGCGGCTGCGCATGTCGTGGATCAGATCGTACATTTCGGTGTCGTTCGACCAAGCATCCGCCGTCACGCCATATCCGGCGAGCGCCTTGGGCGTCGACCCACCGCTTTGGTCGAGCGCGGCGATGAAGCCATTCCCAGTTGCGATCTTGGCCATCATGTCCTGGTTGAGCATCGAGTGTCCTTCAATTCCGCGCGGTCGGGCGCACACATACGAATGTTGTCGCGGCTGTTAGCGGCACGTGCGGCGCGGGGCAACGGTTGACCGCTCACCACAAGCACGCCAGTCTGCAACCCTCATCCTAGGGGGCGAACGATGCGCATTTCCTTGAAATTTCCCAAACGGTTGGCCGCCGGCGCGGCGCTGTGCCTCGCGGCCCCGCTGTTGCTCGGGGCAAGCGGATCGCTCAAGGTCGGCGCGGTAGCGACGCCGTTCGAGCTGACGCTGATCGATGGCACCAAAGTGTCCTCGGCGGATTTGCGCGGACAAGTCGTCGTGCTGAATTTCTGGGCGACCTGGTGCGGGCCGTGCAAAGCCGAACGCCCGTTGCTCGATCGCTATTACGAGATCCAGAAGGTGCATGGGTTGCGGGTCTTCGCCATCACCACGGAGGATTCGCTCCAACCGTTCCAGCTCAAGAAGCTGTTCGCGATCATGCACATCCAGCCGGCGCGCCGGATCAAGGGCGGCTATAGCGATCTCGGCGCCCTGCCCACCAACTACATCATCGATCGCGCAGGCCGCATCCGCTATGCCAAGACGGGTGCGTTCGATCTGAATGCACTCAACAAGGAGTTGGTCCCGCTGCTGGCGGAACCGGTGCCTGTCGCGGTGCCCGCGAGCTGATCAGCCGCGTGGTCGCAGCGCGGCGACGCCGGGCAAGTCCTTGCCCTCCATCCACTCCAGGAACGCGCCGCCCGCGGTCGATACGAAGGTGAAGTCCGCTGCCGCCCCCGCCTGATTGAGCGCCGCGACGGTATCGCCGCCGCCCGCGACCGAAACAAGCGATCCGCTCTTGGTCAGTGCGGCGGCGGTCCGGGCCAGCGCGACGGTCGCGGTGTCGAACGGCGGCGTCTCGAACGCGCCGAGCGGGCCGTTCCACACCAAGGTCCGGCAATTCTTGAGCACATCGGCCAGCGCCTCGGTCGCGGCCGGGCCAACGTCGAGGATCATCTCGTCCGCCGCGACTTCATGGACATTGACCGTACGCACCGGCGGATTGGCGCGGAGTTCCTTCGCCACCACGACGTCGTAGGGCAAATGGATCGTGCAATTGGCGCGCTCGGCCGCGGCGAAGATTTCGTCCGCCGTCGCCGTCACATCATGCTCGCACAGCGACTTGCCAACATCGACGCCGCGCGCCGCGAGGAAGGTGTTGGCCATGCCGCCGCCAATGATCAAATGATCGACCTTGCTAACGAGATGCTGCAGCACGTCGAGCTTGGTCGACACTTTCGCGCCGCCGACCACTGCCGCGACGGGATGCTCGGGATTGCCCAGCGCCTTGTCGAGCGCATCGAGTTCGGCCTCCATCGCGCGCCCGGCAAAGGCGGGCAGCACGTGCGCCAGCCCCTCGGTCGAGGCATGCGCGCGGTGCGCCGCCGAAAAGGCGTCGTTGACGTAAAGATCGCCCAGCGCCGCGAAGCGCGCGACGGTCACCGGATCGTTCTTCTCCTCACCGCCGAAGAAGCGCGTATTTTCGAGCACTGCGATATCACCAGGAGCGAGCGCCGCGACCGCCGCGACATCGCCTTCCCAATCGACATAATGGACTGGCCGACCGAGCACCGCGGCATAAGGCTCGACGATCTGCCGCAGCGAAAACTCCGCGCTCGGTCCCTCGGGCCGTCCGAAATGCGCCAGGATCAGCACGATCGCGCCATTATCGGCCAGTTCGGTCACCGTCGGCAGCGTCGCGCGGAAGCGCGTGTCGTCGCTTACCACGCCATCGTGCATCGGGACGTTGAGGTCCTCGCGCACCAGCACGCGCTTGCCGTGCACGTCACCGATATCGTCGAGCGTCTTAAATGCCTTTGTCATGCTTCGATCCTGATTGTGTCGCCGACGCGGATCATCCCGCCGACCAATACGCGCGAACACGCGCCGCCGCGCCAATCGACCAGTAATGCCGCCCTGAGGCCGGGGGCCAATGCTTCCATCCGTTCGCACGGATCGGTCTCGCGCGTGATTTCGAGCAGCACCTCGGCGCCGATGCGCAGCTTGGTCCCAGCAATCTGGGGTAGATCAAGCTCTTCGACCAGCAAGTTCGCGCGGCGTTCGAACCACGCGATGCTATGGCCAATCTCGGCCATCGCGGCGGCCCAGTCGCCAGCTTCGAGCAAGGTGACTTGTCGGCGGCCCTTGCCGCCGGGTTTTACCACCCCGCGGAAATCGCCGTGCAGACCGCCTTCGACGCTCACCGCGACCTGGTCGAGTGTCTCCATTGGCCCCTTCGGACGGGCATGGCGTGCGATTCCGGCGAGTATCCCGGTCACTACCCCTTCTCCGTCATTCCCGCGAAAGCGGGAACCCAGCTCCCGACGGCGCAACATATGCGTCGGTGGGGAGCTGGGCCCCCGCTTTCGCGGGGGTGACAGGAACAGGGGGGCAGCAGAGCACCTTAAAGGAACTTGCCCATCGCGCCGGCGGTATCGACCATGCGATTCGAGAAGCCCCATTCATTGTCATACCAGCTAACGACCCGCACCAATTTGCCGTCGAGCACTGCGGTTTCCAGGCTGTCGACCGTCGACGAGGCCGATGTGTGCATCAAGTCGATCGACACCAATGGCTCGTCCGACCAATCGAGAATGCCGACCAGCGGCCCGCTTTCGGACGCGGCCTTGAGGATCGCATTGACCTCGTCGCGCGTCGTATCGCGCTTGGGCGTGAAGGTGAGGTCGATCAGCGAGACGTCGGGGGTCGGCACGCGGATCGCCGAACCGTCGAGCTTGCCCTTCAGTTCGGGCAACACTTCACCAACCGCGCGCGCGGCCCCGGTCGTGGTCGGGATCATCGACATGCCAGCGGCACGCGCACGGCGCAGATCGGGATGGATCTGATCGAGGATCTTCTGGTCATTTGTATAGGCGTGGACCGTGGTCATCAGCCCGCGCTCGATTCCGATCGCATCGTTGAGCACCTTGGCGACGGGCGCGAGGCAGTTGGTGGTGCATGACGCGTTCGACACGATGGTGTGGTCGGCGGTCAATTTGTCGTGATTGACGCCGAACACGACGGTCAGATCGACATTCTTGCCGGGGGCCGAGATCAACACCTTCTTGGCACCGGCGTCGAGATGCTTCTGGCAGCTCTCGCGGTCGGTGAAGAAGCCAGTGCATTCCAGCACGATATCGACGCCCAGTTCGGCATGCGGCAAATTCGCCGGGTCGCGCTCAGCGGTGACGCGGATGCGCTTGCCATCGACAACCAAATCATTGCCCTCGGCCGACACCTTGCCGGGATATTTGCCGTGCACCGAATCGCGGCTGAACAGCCACGCATTCGATTTCGCATCGGCCAGATCGTTGATCGCGACCAGATCAAGTCCACAGTCGCTTCGCTCGAGAATCGCGCGCGCGACAAGGCGGCCGATGCGCCCGAAACCGTTGATCGCAACCTTGATCGTCATCGCTATAGCTCCTTTAAAGCGGATCGACCCGGAGGCGGCGTGCGGCGACCGGGTCCTGCAATGCGCGCGTCTTTGCGGGTGGCGGGCGCGCACGTCAACCGTCGCACGCCGCGCTCGGCTTGACACGGGATCGTCACAAATGCGCCTTGTCGGCGCGTCGCGGCATGCTATCTGCGTGGAATGTCAGAGCCATCTCGCCCGACCGCGCTCGACCGGATCGATCGGGCGCTCGCCCGAATCGAAGTCGCCGCGACCCTGCGCGACACCAGCCACGCGCGTCTTATCGCGCGTCACGCAACGCTGCGCAGCCGCATGGCCGAGGCGATTGCCGCACTCGATGCAGTCCTTGAGCGAGAGCAAAACTGATGGCGGACGTCACGCTCACGATCGGCGACCGCCGCCACATCGTCGCTTGCCCCGATGGGCAGGAGGATCAGGTGCGCCGCCTCGGCACGATGCTCGATGCGCATTGGTTGACCGCAGCACGCGCCTCGGGCGGGCTCAACGGCGAGCGCACGATGCTGTTCGTCGCGCTAATGCTCGCCGATGCGCTGGAAGAGGCAGATCGCCGTCCGACGGCGGCGAAGGATGAGGCCGTGCTGGCGCGAATCGCGGCGCGCCTCGAATCGCTCGCCGCGTCCCTTGAGCAATAGCGGCAACACGCCTATATCGGTACGCGGCGGGTACTGCCCGATACGAGCCTTTATTATCCCTGAGGCTATTCATCATCCAAAGGGGGCTGTCCCTGTTAGGATCTTGGTCCGAAGCATATGGTCCCCACCTGACGTACCGTGCGTCAGTGGATAACCCGGCCACCGGTCACGGCGGTCCCGCCACCCGCACAGTCGACACGCTCGCAGCGCAGCTGCGCGCGAGATCGACAAGCGCGGCCGGGCTTGGCTTCAGCCAAGCTCCGACGGCGCGGCTTTGCCGCGACGCGCCGGCGTGAGCACCGGCAAAGTCCAATTACGGTCGCAAATCCGCGCCGCCCGCGATGCCTTCGTGGCCGAAAACACAACCACGATCGAAGCGCCACCAGACTATCGCGCGCTGCTGAGACCAGGACTGACCGTCACCTCCTACGTTCCGATCGGCAGCGAGGCCGACCCGTCGCGGCTCGCCCGCGCGGCGGTCGAGGCAGGCTGTGTGATTGCCCTGCCCCACGTCACGATTCGCACCGAACCGATGCGCTTCCTCGCCTGGGCAACCGAAGCGGCCCTGTTTGCCGGTCCGTTCGGGTTACAGCAGCCAGCCACAGACGCTGCAGCGCTTGTCCCAGACATCATTCTGACGCCGCTCCTTGCCTTCGATGCGAAACTCGACCGATTGGGTCAGGGGGCGGGCTATTACGATCGCGCCTTCGCGCAATTCCCGCATGCGCGCCGGATCGGGGTTGCATGGGACGTACAACGCGTCGAAACGCTGCCGACCGATCCGTGGGACATGCCGCTCCACGCGATCATCACCGAAAATGGATGGACCCCACGACCATGACCCCAAGTTGGCGCAAACCCGTGGGGATGCTCGGCATCCTGGCGCTGATCACGATCTGGTGCATCCTCGCCGCCAGCCTGTCGGGCGTAGTCGGGCGGCTGCACCCGCTCTTGCAGGCAGCATACTATTTGGTTGCCGGGATCGCGTGGATCTGGGTGCTGCCGCTCCGGCGGATGCTGGCGTGGATGGAGACTGGGCGGTGGTGATTTTGCGCTAGGGGCGTCGCGGAGAGGCCGCTCCGACGACCAGGGCGCAGCGCCACGTCGGCCGTGCTTGCAAGTCTCGTAAATAGCTTCGCTATTTTCGTGCTTGCTGCGCTTTGGCGC
>NZ_JBBATX010000069.1:0-2670 GCF_040398505.1 Sphingomonas sp.
TTACGCGGGCAAAGCTATGCTGCGCGCGACCGCGAAAGCAATGTGTCGGGCCGCGCCAACCTCGCCTGGCAAGCGACCGACACGATCTTGCTCTACGGCGGCTATGCGCGCGGGTTCAAATCGGGCGGGATCAATCTGTCGGGCTTGCCGCTGAACGCCACCAATCAGCCGACGCTCGCCACCGCGGTGGTCCGCCCCGAGCTCAACCAGACCTATGAAGGCGGGATCAAGGCCGGGCTGTTCGACCAGCGCCTGATCGTAAACCTCGCCGGCTATTACACCGACGTGCGCGATTTCCAGGCGACGATCGTCGACAGTGCGCAGACCGTTGCGCTGCGCGGCTATCTATCGAACATTTCCAAGGTGACGGTCAAAGGGGTCGAGGCTGACGTGACCGCGAACCTCACGCGGAACCTCCAGCTACGCGGCAGTGTCGCTTATGCCGACGGGAAGTACGCGCGCTATCCCGCCGGCCCGTGCCCGCTCGAAGCGCTGACCAGCGGGACGCAAGCGTGCAATCTGACCGGACGCGCACTCGCGGGCCTGCCGAAATGGTCGACCACGATCGGCGGCGATTACACGCTGCCAGTCGGGCCGGGCGCGTTCATCCTGCACGCCGATTCGAATTTTCGCAGCAGCTATGCCGGTGAGCCGACGCTGTCGCGCTACACCCGGATCGACGGGTATAATCTTACCAATGCCAGCCTTGGCTACCGCGCGAAGAACGGGCTCGAGATCGGCGTGTTCGTGCGCAACCTGTTCGGCGCGAACTACATCCAGAACCTGACCGTCCAGGCGGGCAATTCGGGCCTGATCCTAGGCACGCCGAGCGACCCGCGGACAATCGGCGTGACGCTGCGGATGCGTCAGTAAACCACCACGCTGCGGATGCTCTTGCCGGCATGCATCAGCTCGAACGCCTTGTTGATGTCGTCCAGGCCCATGACGTGCGTGATCATCGAGTCGATCTCGATCTTGCCGGTCATGTACATGTCGACGATCTTGGGCACGTCGGTGCGGCCCTTCGCGCCGCCGAACGCGGTGCCGCGCCAGTTGCGCCCGGTGACGAGCTGGAACGGGCGCGTCGTGATTTCCTTGCCCGCCTCGGCCACGCCGATGATGATCGAAGTGCCCCAGCCGCGGTGGCACGCCTCAAGCGCGGTGCGCATCACTTCGGTGTTGCCGGTCGCATCGAAGGTGTAGTCCGCACCGCCATCGGTAATCGCGACGATCGCCGCGACGACGTCCTCGCGGCTCAACCCCCTGGAATTGAGGAAGTCGGTCATGCCGAACTTGCGCCCCCATTCCTCGCGGTCGGGGTTGATGTCGACGCCGACGATCTTATTGGCCCCGGCCAGCCGCGCGCCCTGGAGCACGTTGAGCCCGATGCCGCCGAGACCAAAGACCACGACATTGTCGCCGACCTGGACCTTGGCGGTGTTGATCACCGCGCCAACGCCCGTGGTGACTCCGCAGCCGATATAGCAGCTCGACTGGAACGGCGCGTCGTCGCGGATCTTCGCCACCGCAATCTCGGGCAGGACGGTGAAGTTCGAGAAGGTCGAGCAGCCCATATAATGGAAGATCGTCTGCCCCTTGTAGGAGAAGCGCGAGGTGCCATCGGGCATCAGGCCCTTCCCTTGCGTCGCGCGGATCGCGGTGCACAGGTTGGTCTTGCCGCTGAGGCACGACTTACACTGGCGGCATTCAGGGGTGTAAAGCGGGATGACGTGATCGCCGGGCTTTACGCTCGTGACGCCCGGTCCCACCTCGCGCACGATCCCGGCGCCTTCATGCCCCAGCACGCTCGGGAACAGCCCTTCCGAATCGAGCCCGTCGAGCGTGTAGGCATCGGTATGGCAAATCCCGGTCGCCATGATCTCGACCAGCACTTCGCCCGCCTTGGGGCCTTCGAGATCGAGTTCGACGATCTCGAGCGGCTTCTTGGCTTCGAACGCTACGGCGGCACGGGTCTTCATGGGCGGTATCCTAGACGGGGGTCTCGCTCCACTTACGGCGCGCGCCGCCCCCGTCAACGGCCTTCAAGGTTCAGATGCTATGCCGCCAGCGCATGACCGCAGGCTCAGAAAAACAGCTTGCGCACCGAAATCCGTACCGTCCGGCCGAGCGGATTGAGATAATCGGGCTGATACGCGACCGGCACCGTGCCGCTGGCATCGGTCACGCGCTGGCGCGCATCGAACAGATTGTCGATCGAGAAGGCCACGCGCGTGCCGCGCAGCCACGGATATTTCTTGATCAGCTCAATCCGCTGGCCAAGATCGGCGAACAGCCGCACGTTGGCGGTGCCGAGGTCCGAAAAGCGCAAGGTCTGCGGGTTCGCGGGCGTGCCGCCATTCACCCGCGTCGCGCTTTGCCAATTGGTCGACAGGCGCACGCCGATCCCGTTATTGCTGTACCCGGCCTGCCCTTCGAGCTCGTGCCGCGACTGCCCGCCGCTGCCGCCGGTCGCATCGCCGTTGAGCAAATCGAGCGCGGGCCCGCCTTGCTGGACCAGCACGCGATCGGTGAAGTGCCAGGTGTGATACAGCGCGAACTGCAAGCGCCCGCCGCCCGGGCCGCCACGCCCGCCGGGTCCGCCGCCGCCAAAGCCACCGAATCCGCCAAAGCCGCCGCGTCCGCCCGCACCGGGGCCACCGCCCGGTCCGC
>NZ_JBBATX010000069.1:2770-14433 GCF_040398505.1 Sphingomonas sp.
CCGCCCGCACCGGCAGGACGGTCACCGCCACCCTGCCCGCCACCGCGTTCGGCGCGCGCCTGGTCGATCTGGCGTTGCACGCTCGCCGGAATTTTCAGGCCGGCAAAGGGGTTGGGGCCCTTGCCCGCACGCCACGCCTCGATTTGCTTTTGCAGTTTCGATTTCAGCGCGGTCGAGAAATTAATCCCCCAGCGCAGCTCCGACCGGCGCGTTTCGGCGACATTGATCGGGCTGGAATCAATCCGCTGCAACACGCCGCCGGTGCGCGTGAAGCGCGACGGGAACGCCGCTTCGATCGCGGCACTCGCGCTCGGGAACGCGACGACCGGATTTTCGACGCGCGCATCGATATAATTGGCCGATAGCGACAGCTCCTTGGTGCTCCACGGCTTCAGCGTCACGCCGAGCTTGCGGACATGGCTGCTGCTGGCACGCAAACCGCGATTGCCGCCCGACACCGTCGTCACCAGCGCATTTTGCCCGAGCACATAATCGAACACCGGCACGCCCGGCGTCACGATCTGCGGGTTGCCGATCTGCTGCGGGGTCGGTGCGCTATCCTGATCGGTGACCGATGCGATGATCCGGAGCGGCACGATCGGCGACCAGTTGAGGCCATAACCGACCGTCTTGAGCGTCCCGAAGTCGGAAAGCTGATCGACCGCGAGATTGCCATTGACCGACACCGTCCCGACCGCCGCCAACACGCCCTTGGCGCGACTGGTGAGCGGGACATCGAGGTTGATCTGGCCATTGCCACTGTTGCGCGACACCGCGCCGGGCGTGACGACGCCGCCACGAACCGACTGGCTCGAAAAGCTGTTGAAATCGCCGCCGACGCGGACGCTGGTCGACACATCGCCCGCCGGCAATTTGAACAGCGCGCCGTTGAGCAAGGCGTCGAGCTGCCCGATATTCGAAATCGAAGAACCACGGCTCGCCGGCAACGCGCCCGGCGGCGTGGTGGTCGGGTCGAACCCGACATCGGTCAGCGTCTTTGCTTCAGCGTGATCGTACCCGCCGGTCAGCGTCCACTGCCAGGTCCCCAGCACGCCGTTGAATGCGGTGCCGAAATGCGTGGTGGTGGTCGCATTGCGCTGGTTGAGCGGCGACAGATCGCCGCCCGGCGCGTTGGTCGGCAGGCCGCGTAGGCCGTTGCTGCTGGTCGTCCCGAGCGTCCCGTTGAAGGTCCCCGAAATGTTCCCGAAATTGCGCGCATAGGTCGCGTTGGCGTTGAAGGTCTCGGTGGAGGGCAGCAGCGTGCGAAACGGCCGCTGGTCGATCGCGCCGGGCGTCACGCTCGTGGCGATGTTGCGCTCGCGTTCGGTCAGCGCCGTGGTGGCCGAATATTCCAGATGAAGGTTGACCCGCCCTTTGTTGGCGATCTTGAGCAAATCGAGCTCGGCCTGCGGGGCATGGCGCCCGCCGGCCGTCGGCACACGCTCCGCCAGTTCGACCGTGGCCGCGCGGAAACGGCGGCGCAGCACGATATTCACGACCTTCTGGTCGGCGCGATAGCCATATTTCAGCGCGACCTCCTCAGGCAGGATGTCGACGCGCGCGATCGCTTCGGTGGGCAAATCGCGGATTTCGGAAAAGCCCGAGATACGCTTGCCGTCGAGCAACACCACCGGGGCGCCGCCACTGCCGCGGTCGCTGCGGATTTGCGGGCCGAGCTCGGCGAGCAATTCGGTCACCGAGCTGACGCCGTAAGAACGAATGTCGGCGGGCGACAGTTGCTGCTCGGGTGGAATGTCGCCGATCACCGAACCCGGCGGCCGCGCGCCGCGCACCACGATATCGCCACCGTCGTCGCCCTCGTCGGCGATCGCAGGCGGTTGTGCCGCCGGCCTGGCGGGAGTCGGTTTCTGCTGCTGCGCCAAGGCAAGGGTCGGGGTTGCTGCGAGCGCAAGCGTCAGCAGGGTCGAAGAGCGTTTCATTACGATTCCATACGTCGTTCGCGGGCGCGTTAGCCGCGATGTGTCGCAAGAGTGTGTCGAGAATGCGGGTACGCTGGCGCATTCGCCTCCGGCACGGTATCGCCAGCGCCATGAGCGAGGACCGATTCGAACGCCACCGGCAACCGTGGACCACCGATGAAATCCAGAAACTGCACACGCTCGCCAAAAAAGGCATGGCGCTCAAAGCTATTGCCAAGGCGCTCAAGCGCAGCGAGGAATCGACCAAGGACCGCGCCAAGGCCGATTCTTTGAGCATCGCAAAACTGCGTTAGTAAATGCCGCACTGCGAAAGGGCCGAACCGGGATAGTTGATCGAGGCCCGGAACAATCGCTAACGAAGCGCGTTGGGCCGCGATTGCATGAGGTATCCACCGCGCGCAAACAGCCCCGGAACGATGGATACGTAATGACAGTTCGGGCTTCTTATCTTCGTGCGATCGGCATTCTGGGTGTGGCGGCGCTCGCGCTCGGCGCGTGCGGATCAAGCGCTGGCGATCAGGCCAAAGGCGGTCGGGGCGCGGCCAAAGGCCCGCCCGAAGTGGGCTTTGTCGTGGTCCAGCCGAGCAGTGTACCGATCGTCACTGAACTCGCAGGGCGCACCGCTGCCTACCAAAGCTCGCAGGTCCGTCCGCAAGTCACCGGGCTGATCCGCCGCCGTTTCTTCACCGAGGGCGCACTCGTCCGCAAGGGCCAGCCGCTCTATCAAATCGATCCAAGCCTTTACCGCGCATCGACCAACGAAGCGCGCGCCAATCTGGCGAGCGCGGCCGCCAATGCCGAGGCCACGCGCGTCAAGGCAGAGCGCTACAAGCCGCTCGCTGATATGCAGGCCGTCGCCAAGCAGGATTATACCGACGCCGCCGCGCAGGCGCGGCAGGCCGCTGCCACGGTCGCCCAGACCAAAGCCGCGCTCGACACGGCGCGGATCAATTTGCGCTTCACCACCGTCCCCGCGCCGATCACCGGGCGGATCGGCCGGTCGCTGTTCACCGAAGGCGCCCTCGTCACTGCGAGCCAGACCGACCCGCTGACGACGATCCAGCGGCTCGACCCGATCTATGTCGATATTCAGCAAGCGAGCGCCGATTTGCTCCGCTTGCGCCGTGCCCTTGCGCAGGGGGGTGCCGCCGCCGCCAGCGCCGATGTCCGGCTCAAGCTGGAGGATGGCAGTGATTATGGCCTGGTCGGCACGGTCGAATTCTCCGAGGTGATGGTTGATGCCGCGACCGGGACCGTGACGCTGCGCGCGCGCTTCCCCAATCCGCAAGGATTGCTGCTGCCCGGCATGTTCGTCCGCGCGTCGTTCGCGCAATCGATCGACACCAATGCCTTCCTCATTCCGCAGCAAGCGGTCACGCGCGATCCCAAGGGCAATGCGACGGTCTTCATTGTCGCCCCCGACGGCAAGGGCGGCAGCAAGGCGGTATCGAAGCAAGTGACCACCACGCGCACGCTGGGGGCCAATTGGGTGGTGACATCAGGGCTTGCGGCGGGCGACAAGGTGATCGTGCAGGGCGTGGGCAAGGTGAAGGCCGACGCGACAATCCGCCCGGTCGCCGCGGGAACACCGCAAACGATCAAATCGCCCTCCTCCGACACACCCAAGAGCTGATCGCGCCGTGATTTCGCGCATCTTCATCGACCGGCCGATTTTTGCCTGGGTCATCTCGATCATCATCATGCTGGCGGGCATCGGCGCGATCTACACGCTGCCGGTCGAGCAATTCCCCGACATTGCGCCGCCCAACGTCAATATCCGTGCCAGCTATCCCGGCGCATCGGCCGAGACACTGGAAAATTCGGTCGCGCAGGTAATTGAGCAACAGCTGACCGGCATCGATGGCCTGCTCTATTTCAGTACATCGTCCTCCTCGCGCGGTCAGGTCTCGATCTCGGCGACCTTCGCCAAGGGTACCAACCCCGACATCGCGCAGGTCCAAGTGCAGAATAAGGTGCAGCAAGCCCTGCCCCGCTTGCCGCAACAGGTCCAGCAACAGGGCCTGACCGTCACCAAATCGAACCCCGATTTTCTGCTGATCGCGGCAATTTATGACACCAGCGACCGCACCACCAATCAGGACGTGTCGGATTATCTCGTGTCGAACCTGCAGGACACGATCGGGCGCATCAAGGGCGTTGGCGACATCAACGTGTTCGGCGCGCAATATGCGATGCGGATCTGGCTCGATCCCAACAAGCTCGCCAGCTTCAGCCTGATCCCGGGCGATGTCATCACCGCAATCTCGGCGCAGAATGCCGAGGTTGCCGCCGGCGAGATCGGCGGCACCCCCAACGTGCCGGAGCAAGTGCTCAACGCCATCGTGACCGCGCAGGCGCGCCTCTCCACCCCCGAACAGTTCCGCAACATCGTCTTGAAAACGCAACCCGACGGGTCCGCCGTCCGCCTGTCCGACGTTGCGCGGATTGAATTGGGCGCGGAGAATTACGGCGTCACCAGCCGCGTGAACGGCCATCCCGGCGCGGGTATTGCGGTCAGCCTGGCCCCCGGCGCCGATGCGCTGGGGACGGCCGAGCTGGTCAAGGCCGAGATCGAGCGCGCCTCGACGAGCTTCCCCTCGGGCTATGCCTTCAGCTTCCCGCAGGATTCGACCGCGTTCATCAAATTGTCGGTCGAGGAAGTCGAAAAGACGCTGATCGAGGCGATCGTCCTGGTCGTCATCGTCATGTTCGTTTTCCTGCAAAGCTGGCGCGCGACCTTGATCCCGACGATCGCGGTGCCGGTCGTGCTGCTCGGCACGTTCGGGATCTTCGCGCTGGCCGGGTTCAGCATCAATACGCTCACGCTGTTCGGGCTGGTGCTCGCGATCGGCCTGCTCGTCGACGACGCGATCGTCGTGGTCGAGAATGTCGAGCGGTTGATGGCGGAGAATCCCGACATGTCGCCGCGCGACGCGACGATCAAATCGATGGACGAGATCACCGTCGCGCTGATCGCGATCGCGCTCGTCTTGTCGGCGGTGTTCCTGCCGATGGCGTTTTTCGGCGGGTCGACCGGCGTGATTTACCGCCAATTCTCGATCACGATCGTCTCGGCGATGGTGCTGTCGGTGGTGGTTGCGCTGGTGCTGACCCCGGCCCTCACCGCAACGCTGCTGAAGCGCAAGCAGGACGAAAAGGCGGATGGCTGGATCGCGCGCAAGACGCAGCCGGCCAAGGATTGGTTCAACCGCGGGTTCGAACGGACCACCAATGGTTACGTGGCGGTGGTCGGCAATGTAGTGGACCGCAAATGGCTGTTCCTGCTGATCTATGCCGGCGTCGTCGCGATCCTGGCGATTATGTTCGTGCGCTTGCCGACCGGCTTCCTGCCGACCGAGGATCAGGGCATTGCGCAAATCCAGTACAATCTCGCGCCGGGGTCGACGCTCAACCAAACGCGCGAGGCGCAGCTGCAAATCGAGAAATACTTTTCGGGCAGCGAAGGCAAGAACGTCGCCGGATTCCTGACCGTCGCGGGCGGCGGCGGCGGCGGCGGCGGACAGAATGCTGGCCGCGGCTTCATCGCGCTCAAGGATTGGGCCGATCGCAAAGGAGCCGAGAACGGTGCCGATGCGATCACACAGCGCGCGACCAAGGCGCTGAGTGGCCTGCGCGATATCGAATTTTACGCAACGGTGCCCGCTGCCGTGCGCGGCCTCGGCCAATCGAACGGCTTTACGCTGCAATTGCAGAATACCGGCGGGATGAGCCGAGCCGAGTTCAAGGCAGCGCGCGACGGACTGCTCGCCGCCGCACGCGCCGACGCAACGCTAGCGGCGGTGCGCCCGACCGATCTGGACGATCAGCCAACATTGCGCGTCGATCTCGATCCGCAAAAGCTGAGCACGCTCGGGCTCAGCCAGGCCGACGTGAACACCACGCTGTCGACCGCCTGGGGCGGCCGTTACGTCAACGATTTCAACGACCGGGGTCGCGTGAAACGCGTCTATGTTCAGGGCGATGCGCCGTACCGCGCGACGCCGGAAGACCTCTCGAAATGGTTCGTGCGCGGATCGAGCGGGGCGATGGCGCCCTTCTCGGCTTTCTCGACCGTCGCCTGGAGCAAGACCCCGCCAACGCTCGCCCGCTTTTCGGGGATTTCCTCCTATGAGATTTCGGGTCAGGCGGCACCGGGGCAAAGTTCGGGCACGGCGATGAACACGATGGCCGCACTCGCCGCCAAATATCCCGGCACGTCGGTCGCGTGGAGTGGCCTGTCCTATCAGGAGCGATTGTCGTCGGGGCAAGCACCGTTGCTCTACGGCCTCTCGCTGCTGGTCGTGTTCCTGTGTCTTGCCGCGCTCTACGAAAGCTGGACGATCCCGATCGCGGTGCTGATGATCATCCCGCTCGGGCTGGTCGGCGCGATCTTCGCGGTCACGCTGCGGGGCCTGCAGAACGACGTGTATCTGCAGATTGGCTTGCTCACCACGATGGGCCTGGCCGCCAAAAATGCGATCCTGATGATCGAATTCGCCGAACAGGCCGAAAAGTCGGGCAAGCGCGTAATCGATGCCGCGCTGGACGCGGCGCGGCTGCGCTTGCGCCCGATCCTGATGACCAGTCTGGCGTTCATTTTCGGCGTGTTGCCGCTGGCGATTTCGACCGGTGCCGGCGCCAACAGCCGCGTCGCGATCGGCACGGCGGTGATCGGCGGGATGCTGACCGCCACGATCCTCGCGGTGTTCTACATCCCGCTCTTCTTCGTGCTGGTCCGCCGCGGCACGCGCGATGCGCTCAAGAAGATTCGGCACAAGCCAGCGCCGGATGCGGAGGCAACGGCATGACCTCTCCCAGCTCCGTCACCCCGGACGTGTTCCGGGGTCCACCGTGCGACAGTAAACCCTCGCCCAAGCGGCGCGGTGGACCCCGGCACAAGGCCGGGGTGACGTTGATGTGTGGTTTCGCGGCCGCGCTGTCGGCCTGTTCGTTCGCCCCGAAATATGTCCGGCCGGAACTGCCCGTCCCGCCGAGCTGGCCGGTCGGTGACGCCTATTTACGGCAAAGCGAGGCAACGTTGCCGAGCGTCGCGTATCGCGACATCTTCCGCGATCCGCGCCTGCAGCAGATCGTCGAGCAAGCGCTGGTCAACAATCGCGATCTGCGCATCGCCGCCGCCAATATCGCGGTGGCGCGCGCGCAATACCGTATCCAGCGTGCCGAATTGCTGCCCGCGGTCGAGGCTACATCGAACTATACGCGCAGCGATGCCGGGACCGGGCGCGCCTTCAATGGCGGTGCCCCCGTCACCGGCGGAGCGCGCGAGAATCTGTCGGCCGGGCTCGGCATCACGGCATTCGAGATCGACCTGTTCGGGCGCGTCCGCTCGCTCAGCACCGCGGCGCAGAACCGCTATTTCAGCACCGAAGCGGCGGCGCGCGCTACGCGCCTCACGCTGGTCGGCGACATTGCCACCGCCTGGCTGACCTATGCCGCGGACCAGAGCTTGCTCCAGATCGCGCGCGATACTGCGGCCAGCGCCGATCGCAGCGTGACGCTGACCAGATTGCGCCTCGACGGCGGCATCGCGCCGCGCACCGATCTGGCGCAGGCGCAAATCGTGGTGCAGACCGCGCGCTCCGACCTCGCGACGCAGACGACCGCAGTGGCGCAGGACGCCAACGCGCTGCAATTGCTGGTCGGCGCGCCGGTGGACGCCGCGTTGCTGCCGACCTCGATCGCGGAAGCGGCCGCGACCGTCGCCGCGCTGCCCGCCGGCGTCGATTCGGGTGTGCTGCTGCGCCGTCCCGATGTCGTCCAGGCCGAATATCAACTGCGCGCGTCCAATGCCGAGATCGGCGCGGCGCGCGCGGCCTTGTTCCCGCGCATCTCGCTGACCGCACTCGCCGGGCTCGCCAGCAACACGCTGAGCGGTTTGTTCACCGGTGGCGCGTTCAATTATTCGATCGCGCCGAGCGTCAGCTATCCGATCTTCCAGGCGGGTGCCGGTCGCGCCGGTGTCGCGCAATCGAAAGCGCAGCGCGACGTGGCGCTCGCGAGCTATGAAAAGACGATCCAGACCGCGTTCAGCGAAGTCGCCGACGCGCTCGCCCGGCGCGGCACGATCGGCGATCAACTGGCTGCGCAGACCGCGCTCAACGCCGCGGCGAGCGACAATTATCGCTTGTCCGACGCGCGCTATCGCGGTGGGATCGACACCTTCCTGCAAAGCCTCGACGCGCAACGCTCGCTCTATTCGGCGCGGCGTTCGCTGGTCACGACCCAGCTTATCGGTGCGACCAATCTCGTCACCTTATACCGTACGCTCGGCGGCGATGCGACGCTGGACGTCACGCCAAGCGGACCACGCGACGCCAGCACGGCCAAATGATGCTGCATTCATGCTGCACTGCAAGGTGCAGCATCGGCGCTTGACGGCTTTGCCCGGGCGGTGAAGAATGCCGTCAATGGCAAACCCACCCGACCCCGGCGCCCTGTTCCGCGACATGCTCGGCCAGTGGGAGCAGATGACCAATCAATTTGGCGGGGAAGCGCTCAAGACCGGCGAGTTCGCGCGCGTCATGCAAGGTGCCAACGCCGCCGCGATGCAGGCGCAGGGCGCGACCCACCAGATGATGGACCGCGCGCTTGCTGCCGCCAACATGCCGAGCCGCAGCGAAGTCGCCGACATTTCCGCCCGCCTCGCGCGGATCGAGGAAGCGGTTGCCCGGATCGAGGGCATCGTGATGGCGCAAGCCGGGATCGCGCCCCCGGCCCGCCCCAAACCCAAACGCACGCGCACGGCCCCGACGAAACGTTGAGCGGCCCGACTCCCCCAACTGTCATCCCCGCGAAAGCGGGGACCCATCTCGCCCCACCGGAGATGGGTCCCCGCTTTCGCGGGGATGACAAAGGGGCTGGACGATGAGCGATGCGCCCGACCTTCTGACGCAAGCCCGCACTGCGTTCGACCGCGCGCTCCAGCGCAACATCAAGGGCCTCGGCTATTTCGCATCCTCCGCCCCCGCGCTTGGGGCGTGCGCCAAGGATTTGCTGATCCAGCGCGGCACGATGAACCTCTACCATTACCGCCCGCTGGTCGATGATGTGTACCGTGTGCCGCTGCTGCTGGTGATGGCGACGACCAATCGCGGCTATATCTTCGACATGGTGCCGGGGCAGAGCCTGGTTGAATATCTGCTGAAAGCCGGGTTCGACGTGTTCATGCTCGACTGGACCGCGCCGCGCGCCGATGAGAAGACGCTGGCAATGGAGGACTATGTCCTCGATTTCCTGCCCCAGGCGATTGCGCGCGTGCAAGCCGAGACGGGCGAGGCGGACTTCACGCTAGTCGGTTATTGCTTCGGCGGCGTGCTCTCGGCGCTGTGGGCCGGGCTCCACCCGGATGCCCCGATGAAGAACCTCGTCTGCTTCACCACCCCGGTCGATTTCTCGAAGCTGGAGATGTTCCAGGCCTGGGCCGACCGACGCTTCTTCGATGTCGACCGGCTGGTCGATACATTCGGCAATTGCCCGGGCGACTATCTCTACACCGCGTTCGATCTGCTGCGTCCGGGCGGGCGGATCGCGAGCAACATCCGGCTCGCCGACAATTTGTGGAACGACGATTATGTCCGCTCCTTTCGCATGTTCGATCGCTGGACCAGCGACATATTGCCGCTGCCCGGCGAATATTTCCGCCAGACGGTGAAGCAACTCCTGTGGGGCAACGCGCTGTACGAAGGGACAATGCAGGTCGGCGGGCACCGCGTCGATCTGGCCGCGATCACCGCGCCGTTCCTGCATGTCACCGCCGAGCACGATCACATCGTCCCCTCCGCCGCGTCCGCGCCGCTGATCGACATGGTCGGCAGCACGAGCAAGGAACAGGTGACATTAAAGGGCGGGCATGTCAGCCTCGTCGCCGGCGGCAATGCGATCAAGCGCTTGTGGCCGAAACTGGTTGACTGGCTCGGGGAGCGTTCGGAATGAGCCATCATATTCGCCGGTTCGAGGCCAAGGATGCAGCGGCGATGCTCGCCTTTGCCGAAGGCTTGCCCGAGCATGATTTGCTCTTCCTCGGCCGCGACCTGAAGCATCCGCGCGTGATCGCGGCGTGGGTCGAGGCGATTGCCGAGGGCTGGATCGACAGCCTCATCGCCGAGGAAAATGGCCAGTTCGTCGGCACCGCCGCGTTGGTGCGCGATCCGCTCGGGTGGAGCGCGCATGTTGGCGAGGTGCGGTTGCTCGTATCCCCCGCGAAGCGCGGTGCTGGCCTCGGGCGCGATTTGCTCGAAGGGATCTATTCGATCGCGATGGAGCGCGGCATCGCCAAGCTGACCGCACAAATGACGCCCGACCAGATCGGGTCGGTCATGTTGTTCGAAAGTCTCGGGTTCCGCGCCGAAGCATTGCTGAAAGATCAGGTGCGCGATCGCGCCGGAAACGCCTTCGATCTCGCTATATTAAGCCATGATGTCGCGCGCGTCGCGGCGCAGCATCGCGCGTTCGGCGTGGAGGATTGAACCATATTGCAATGCAGCACGTTAAGACTGCACGTCCAAGGAAGGAACGCCCGATGCCTACCCCCCAAGCGACAACGCAGGTCGCCCCGCCCTCCGCATTGCTGGCGTTGACCGAATTGCCGCGGGCGCTGGCGGAACTGTCGAGCCTCGGCATGGCGGCCCCGTTCCTCGCCAGTGCGCCGCGCGGCGACGGGCATCCGGTGATGGTGCTGCCGGGCTTTGTGACGAGCGACATTTCAACCACGGTGCTGCGCCGCTACCTGACGCAAATCGGCTATGATGCGCATACGTGGGATCTCGGGCGCAATCTCGGCCCCAAGGCGATCGGCCAGCAAGGCGAGAAACTCGTCGCGCGGCTGAAGGCGATCCATGACGCGACCGGCCAGAAGGTCAGCTTGATCGGCTGGAGCCTCGGCGGCGTGATGGCGCGCCAGCTCGCGCGGCGCGCGCCCGAGGCGGTGCGGCAAGTCATCTCGCTCGGATCGCCCTTCACCGGCACGCCCAAGGCGACCAATGTCTGGCGCGCCTATGAAATGCTGACCGGCCAGAAAATCGACGATCAGGATGTGACCGAGCAACTGCGCGAAAGCGCCAGCCCGCCGCCAGTGCCCTCGACCTCGATCTACACGCGCGAGGACGGCGTCGTCGCATGGCAGAATTGCGTCGAGCCACGCTCGGCCGAGACCGACAATATCGAAGTGCATGGCAGCCATTGCGGCTTGGGGGTGAACCCGGCGGTGCTCTACGCCGTTGCCGACCGGCTGGCGCAGGCCGACGGGGATTGGCACCCGTTCAAGCGCAGCGGTTTGCGCGCGCTGGTCTATCCGTTTGCGGGGCATGCCTGAGGCGGGTTGCGCTTAAAGTCACACGAGTCACACCATCGAAGCACATGCGCAGGGCCGATCGCTGACGTTCAGCGGTCGGCCGCTGTCGTTTGGGGTGGGTGATCGACGGTGGAAAGAGCGGGCTTGCGGAGTATGGCAGAGGTGTTGCGTGTAGGACATGGCGTGCGGCTGACTGAAACCGCCCATCTGCGCACCCCGTTTACGGACGTGGTTCGCCGTCACCCCGGCCCTGTGCCGGGGTCCACTGCGCAGCTGGCATAGTCCATGACGATCGATCGCGATCCGGCGTGGACTGATCTTGTACTTCGGTCCGGCCGACCGCCCCCGACTGTGCGATCGCGGCACGGTGGACCCCGGCACAAGACCGGGGTGACGATTATTACTTCCAATGC
>NZ_JBBATX010000070.1:0-14026 GCF_040398505.1 Sphingomonas sp.
CCGAACGGCACGACCATATTATCCTTGCCATGCTCGATCGCCGCGCGCCCCAGATACGGCACCCCCATTTCGCCGCACCAGCGCGCGATCATCGTCTCGAGCGTCTCGCCCCATGGCGGATCGTTGGGCTGGATATCGCGCACCTGGCCAAGCCGCAACCCCGCCAGCCCCTTCAATTGCGTGGCGTGCGCCATGGTGAACAACATGCGATCGATCCGGTAGAGCGGTTCGGAGACATCCTCGATCAGCAGCACGTGATCGGTCAGATCGGGCAGCCACGGCGTGCCGGTGAGCGCGGTGAGGATCGCGAGGTTGAAGGCGGCGGCTGGGCGCCCCTGGAACGCGGCGTCGAGGCCGGGGTCGAGCACCGTGCGGTCCTTGTTCACCAGCCAGCGCAAACTGCGCGCAAAGGCGATGCCGCCATCGCTGCGCGTCACGTCCGCAACCATCGGGCCATGGACCGGCAGCCCGATCTTCGCGGCGTACAAAGCGCCGAGCAGGAACCCCATGTCGGAATAACCGAGATAGGTTTTCCGACGCGCCGCGTCCCCAAGCTGGGGTAGCACGGTGTGGAGAATCCGGTTCGAGCCATAGCCGCCGCGCGCAAACCAGATCGCGTCGACGCTCGGATCGTTCGCCATCTCGACGAACGCGGCGGCACGCGTCGCATCGGGCCCGGCGAAATGCCCGTCGGACAGGAAGCATTGCGGATGGAAGACGAGATCGACCGCGGGCATCGCCAGCGCGGTCAGCCCCAGCGCGCGCGCGGCGAGCGCTTCGTCGATGCCGCGTGCGGGGGCCACTACGCCAATCTTCATGCCTGCTCCGTTGCGCTCCGCGTCGTCGCGGGATAGCGCGCAGTGATGGACAACGGCAAATCCTACTTTTTCGTCGGGATCGGCGGCAGCGGCATGATGCCGCTGGCGATGATCCTGGCCGGGCGTGGTGCGAGCGTGGCCGGATCGGACCGGACGCTCGACCGCGGCGCGCTGCCCGCCAAGTTCGCCGACCTCGCCGCCAAGGGCGTGACGCTGTTCGCGCAGGACGGATCGGGCGTGACGTCGGCCGAGCAAATCGTCGTTGCTTCGGCCGCGGTCGAATCGACCGTCGCCGACATCGTCGCGGCGGCGCGCGTCGGCGCGACGCGGAGGAGCCGGGCGGAATTGCTCGCCAGCTTGTTCAACCAAAGCACGCTGCCGATCGGCGTGGCGGGCACGAGCGGCAAATCGACCGTAACGGGTATGATCGGCTGGATCCTCCACGCCTGCGGGCGCGATCCGACGGTGATGAACGGCGCGGTGATGAAGAATTTCGCGACTCCGGATGCGCCGTTTGCCAGCGCGCTGGTTGGCAGCGGGGACGTGTTCGTCAGCGAGGTGGATGAAAGCGACGGGTCGATCGCTTTGTATCACCCCAAGATCGCGGTGCTCAACAATGTCAGCCTTGACCACAAATCGCTCGAGGAATTGCGCGCTTTGTTCGGCGATTTCGCGGCCAAGGCCGAGACGCCTATCCTCAACATCGGCGACGCCGAGACGGCCCCGCTCGCCGCGACGCTGGACCCCGCCACGCTCGTGACCTTCGCGGTCGAGCAGGACGCCGACCTGAGCGCGCGCAACCTGCGCCCGGGGCCGTTTGCGATTGCGTTCGACCTCGTCGTGGATGGCGTGACGCACGCGGTGCAACTCGCGGTGCCGGGCCATCACAATGTCTCCAACGCGCTGGCGGCGCTCGGCGCGACGCGCGCGGCGGGGGTGCCGCTTGACGCGGCGATCGCTGCGATCGCGGGCTTTACCGGCCTCAAACGGCGTTTCGAGCTGGTTGGAAAAGCGGCCGACGTCACGGTGATCGACGATTTCGGGCATAACCCCGACAAGATTTCGGCGACGCTCGCCACGCTCCACGCTTTTCCCGGGCGCTTGCTCCTGTTGTTCCAGCCGCATGGCTATGGCCCGCTCAAGGTGATGCGGCACGAACTCACCGCGATGTTCCGCGAGTCGCTCGGCAGCGACGACCTGCTCGTGCTGCCCGACCCGGTCTATCAGGGCGGCACCGTCGCGCGCGATGTAACGAGCGCGGATATCGTCGCCGAGATCGGCCCGCAGGCGCGGCACATTGCCGATCGCGCCGAGGCGATTGCGTGGATCGTCACAGAAGCGCGACCCGGCGACCGGATCGTGGTAATGGGCGCACGCGACGATACGCTCAGTCAGCTTGCCGCCGACATACTGCCCCACATCGCGCGCAAATTTGCGTGAACCAAAGGAGACTTCGATGTTCCGCCGCCTGTTCCTCGATCACCCCGCCTCGGTTGGGGAGAGCTATGCCGAGCATTTCCTAGTCGCCTCGCGGTTTGGCGTGACGATGATCGGCGCGGGAATCGCGGGCGTGGTGCACGGCTTCCTCCCCTTTGCGTTCCAGACCACCGGCAGCCGGACGGTGATGCGGTTGAACAAGCAAATCGTCGACAAGCGCGCCGCGGTGATGGCGGATGAAACGCAGCGGCGGACGGTGGAATACGTCATCTGAATCCTCCCCGGCACGGAGAGGATTTGTTTACCGCGCGCGCGCCGCTAAAGCGCCCTTATGCTCCGCATCACCGAACTTCGCCTGCCGCTGCACCACGCGGATGAGGAATTGCCCGCCGAGATCCGTAAGCGGCTGCGCATCACGCCGCGCGATGTGGTGCGCTTCGCCGTCGCGCGCCGCGCGCATGACGCGCGCGACAAGAACGACATCCAGCTTGTCTATTCGGTCGATGTGACGCTGCGCGACGAGGCACCCGTGCTCGCGCGGATGAAGAAGGACCGCAACGTCCAGCGCACGCCCGATACGTCGTACAAGTTCGTCACCAAGACTGCGGATTATAAGGGACCCCGCCCGGTGGTGATCGGCGCGGGCCCGTGCGGGCTGTTCGCCGGGCTGATCCTCGCGCAAATGGGGTTGAAGCCGATCATCCTCGACCGCGGCAAAGTGGTGCGTGAGCGGACCAAGGATACGTGGGCGCTGTGGCGGCGCGGTGTGCTCGACCCCGAAAGCAATGTGCAGTTCGGCGAGGGTGGTGCTGGCACCTTTTCCGACGGCAAGCTCTACAGCCGGATCAAGGACCCGCGCCATCTCGACCGCAAGGTGCTGATCGAGTTCGTCAAAGCCGGTGCTCCGCGTGAGATTTTGACCGAGGCGCATCCGCATATCGGGACCTTCCGCCTCGTCACGATGGTCGAATCGATGCGCGCGACGATCGAGGCATTGGGCGGTGAATATCGCTTCGAAACGCGCGTCGACGGGATCGACGTCGCCACCGATGGCGCGGGCGAACGACGGATGCGCGGGCTTCACCTGCACAACGGCGGCTATCTGGAGGCGGAGCACGTCGTGCTCGCGGTCGGGCATAGCGCGCGCGACACCTTCCACATGCTGCACGACGCCGGCGTGTTCGTCGAGGCGAAGCCCTTTTCGATTGGCGTCAGGATCGAGCATCCGCAATCGTGGATCGACAATGCCCGCTTCGGCGCGAATGCGGGCAATGCGGTCCTCGGCGCGGCGGAGTATCACATCTCGCACCACGCCAAGAATGGCCGCACCGCCTATAGTTTCTGCATGTGTCCGGGTGGCACGGTGGTGGCGGCGACCTCCGAAGCGGGGCGCGTCGCGACCAACGGGATGAGCCAATATTCGCGCAACGAACGCAATGCGAATTCGGGCATGGTCGTCGGGATCGACCCGGCGCGCGATTATCCCGACGGGCCGCTGGCGGGAATCGCGCTGCAACGTGAGATCGAGGAGCGCGCGTTCGTCGCGGGCGGATCGAACTATCACGCGCCCGCGCAATTGCTCGGCGATTTCCTCGCCGGACGCGCGTCGACCAAGCTCGGCAGCGTGACGCCGTCCTACCGCCCCGGCGTGACGATGACCGATCTCGCATTATGCCTGCCCGATTTCGCCGTCACCGCGATGCGCGAGGCGCTGGTGCAATTCGGCCGCGAAATCCCGGGATACGACCATCCCGATGCGGTGCTGACCGGCGTCGAAACGCGCACCTCCGCCCCCGTGCGGACGACGCGCGGCGAGGATTTTCAGAGCCTCAATACGTTGGGGCTGTACCCGGCGGGCGAAGGTGCGGGCTATGCCGGGGGGATTCTCTCGGCGGCGGTCGACGGGATCAAAGTGGCGGAGGCGGTGGGACTGGCCTGTATGGGACACTTGACAGACAAGCTTTCTTGACTGTAAAGCACCCTTCACAAACGTGAAAGGAAGCTTTCCATGTCCTCGCTCGCGCAAAAACGCTACAACCGTCGCACGATTGCGCTCAGCATCGTCTATGCGCTCACGCTCCTCGGAGCAGTCTACGCGTTCAAGCATCATTGGGTGTCGGGTGCCGCAGCCGTCATCGTCGGGGCGCTACCCGCGCTTCCGATCATTGGCATCTTCATCGCGATCGGCCGATGCCTGATCGAGGAAAGCGACGAGTATCTCCGGATGCTGATGGTGCGCCAGAGCTTGTGGGCGAGCGGCTTTGCGCTGAGCATCGCGACGCTGTGGGGCTTTCTCGAAAGCTTCGAGATCGTCGGCCATGTCGAATCCTATTATGTTGCGGTTTTGTGGTTCGGCGGACTCGGGCTTGGCTCGGCCATGAACAGGCTGACGCTTGGGAAGGTCGGGGCATGACCAACCGCCTGCGCGTGCTGCGCGCCGAGCGCGGGTGGAGCCAGGGCGATCTCGCCGACCGGCTCGAAGTGTCGCGCCAGAGCGTCAATGCGATCGAGACCGGGCGGTACGATCCCTCGCTCCCGCTCGCCTTCCGCATCGCGGAGCTGTTCGAGCGCGCCATCGAAGAGATTTTCGTCAGTCCGTCGAAGGAGGTTCAACCGTGACATATATCGCCATCCGCATCGCCGCCGCTGCGCTGCTGCCGCTGCTGGGACTGCAGCCTCAGGCGGCGCAGTGTGCGCCCGCCCCGGCCGCCACCCCGGCGACGCACCTCGACCACATCTCGATCCAGTCTCTCGGCCAGGGGCCGACGATCGTGCTGATCCCCGGCCTCGCTTCGCCACGCGCGGTATGGGATGGGGTGGTACCCGATCTGGCCAAGACGCACCGCGTGCTGGTGGTGCAGGTCAACGGCTTCGGCGGTGACGATCCGCGCGCCAATTTGAAGCCGGGGATACTCGACGGAATCGTCGCCGATCTCGATGGCTACATCGCGCGCTACAGGCTCGGGCGCGTGAGCGTGATCGGCCATTCGATGGGCGGGCTGGTCGGCATGATGCTCGCGCACGCGCATCCGGGCGATGTCGAAAAGCTGATGATCGTCGACTCGCTGCCCTATTTCGCGGTCCTGATGGCACCGCCGGGAATCGACCCGACCCCGGCGATGGTCGCGCCGCAAGCCGCCAAAATGCGCGACGCGGTCGCTGCCAATTACGGCACGCCGCTGAGCGACGAAGCCGTCGCCGCGCAGACGCGCGGACTAGCGATCAAGCCCGAGAGTATCGTCACGATGACGGCCTGGGCGCGCGCCGCCGACGCCCGCGTCACCGGGCAAGCGATGTACGAGGATTTGACGACCGACCTGCGCCCGGTGCTGGGCTCAATCACCACGCCGATGACCTTGCTCTACCCGTGGAACGCCGGCTCCCCCGCCAAGCCGATGGTCGACGCCTTTTACCGCAAGCAATATGCGGCGGCACCGCACATGACCTATGTCGATATCGGCGATGCGGCGCATATGGTGATGCTCGACCAGCCCGAGGCATTCAAGGCGGCGGTGCTGACGTTTGTGGCGGGGAAGTAGCGGCTTCTTACTATCTCGCTCCACCCCGGCGAAGGCCGGGGCCCAGTTGCGGAACGATATTTGGGTGCGCGCAGCGCTTGATCTGATAAACCTACGCGACTGGGCCCCAGCCTTCGCCGGGGTGGCGCATCGCGAATTGAGTGTGCGCCGCTTCCCCGGCTCCGCTCCGCGCGCTAAGTCGAGCGGATGACCGACGCCCCTGCCGCACCCGCCCGCCCCGCCCTCGCCTATCACCTGACCCCCGGCACCGGCCCGACGGTCGTGTTCCTGCCTGGGTACGGATCGGACATGGGCGGCACCAAAGCGCTCGCGCTCGAGGCGTGGGCAGTGGCGACCGGGCGCAGCTTCCTGCGCTTCGATTATGGCGGGTGCGGGCAAAGCGAAGGCGTGTTCGAGGACCAGACGCTCGCCGGGTGGCGCGACGATGTCGTGGCGATGCTCGATCAAGCGGTCGAGGGTCCGGCGGTGCTGGTCGGATCGTCGCTCGGCGGCTGGCTGATGCTGCTGGTTGCGCGCGACCGGCCCGACACGGTCGCGGCGCTGGTCGGCGTGGCACCCGCGCCCGATTTCACCGACTGGGGCTTCACCGTCGAGGAGAAGCTCGCTTTGCTCTCCGAGGGGCGGCTCGAACGCGTCGGGCGCTATGCCGATCTGCCGATGGTTTACACCCGCGCCTTCTGGCAATCGGGCGAGGCCAATCGCGTGATGTTTTCGGGCCTTGCGATCGATGTCCCGATACGGCTGCTGCACGGCATGAAGGATCCCGAGGTGCCGTGGAACCGCACCGTGCGGCTCGCCGAGTTGCTGCGTTCAGCCAATGTGCAGGTCCAGTTGATCAAGGACGGCGACCACCGCCTGTCACGCGATGCGGACCTCGCCGCGCTGATCGCGGCGGTAGAGGATGTGACGCGCGCCTTATGATCCTGCTGCTCTTGCTTGCCCAGGCCGCCACGCCGAGCGGCCCGCCCGCGCCGATCGCGGATCGCTACGAACATTGCCTCGACCGCGCGAAGAGCGATCCGACCGCCGCCGAAGCCGAAGCGGGCCAGTGGCAATTGGCGGGCGGCAGCTTCTTTGCCAGCCAGTGCCTCGGCATGGCCTATGCCAATGAAGCGCGCTGGTCGGCCGCCGCCGCGTCGTTCGAATCCGCCGCGCGCGCCGCTGAAAAGGCCGGGGACACGCGGGGGGCGAATTATTGGGCGCAGGCCGGCAATGCCTGGCTGGCGGCGGGGGATGCGTCGAAGGCGCGGAGCGCGCTCGACGCGGCGATCTCGGCGGGCACGCTGAAGGGTCAGCCGCTCGGCGAGGCGCATCTCGACCGTGCGCGTGCGATGGTCGCAGGCGACGATCCCGAGGGTGCGCGCGAGGATCTCGACCGCGCGCTCACCGAAGTTCCGGCCGATCCGCTGGCGTGGCTGCTCTCGGCGACGCTGGCGCGGCGCGAGCAGCAAGTGGTACGCGCGAAAACCGACATTGCCGAGGCATTGCAGCGCGGCGGGGACGATCCCTCGGTCCAGCTCGAGGCGGGCAACATTGCAGCGATGGCAGGCGACGAAGCGGGCGCGCGGGCAGCGTGGCGGCAAGCCGTGACGCTCAGACCCGACAGCGCAGCCGGCAAGGCGGCGGCAGCGGCGCTCGCGCAGTTCGAGGTCGCTTCCTGATCCCTTATACCTTCCCCGGCCAAGGCCGGGGCCCAGTGGCAGAGGTGGATCTGATCGAGCGCTGGCTGACCCTGTCGCTGGCACCGCGACTGGGCCCCGGCCTTCGCCGGGGAAGTGATGGGGGTAGCGCCGTGCTCTCTGGCCCCCTATCTGGGCGCAGAGCCCAAACCGGAGCAACCAATGAAATACCTCCACACGATGATCCGCGTGACCGATCCCGATGCGACCGTCGCTTTTTTCAAGCTGCTCGGTCTGGAAGAAGTGCGGCGGATGGAGAGCGCGGCGGGGCGCTTCACGCTGATCTTCCTCGCGACGCCCGAAGACATGACCGCACCCGGCCAGCGCGCCAGCGCTGAAGTCGAGCTGACCTATAACTGGCCGACCGAAGGCCAGGCACCCGAAGTCTATACCGGTGGCCGCAATTTCGGGCATCTGGCCTATTATGTCGACGACATTTACGCGACGTGCCAGCGGCTGATGGACGGCGGCGTCACAATCAACCGCCCACCGCGCGACGGCAATATGGCGTTCGTGCGCACGCCTGACCTGATCTCGATCGAATTGCTGCAGGACGGCGCGGCGCTCGCGCCAGCCGAACCCTGGGCCTCGATGCCCAATGTGGGGGAATGGTAATGCCGAGCACGCTCGAAATCGTCCGCATCCCCGCGCTCAGCGACAATTATGTGTGGCTGGTGCACGATTCCGCATCGAACGAGACGATTGTAGTCGATCCGAGCGAGGCAGCCCCTGTGCTCGCCGTCGCCGAGGCGCGCGGCTGGACGATCTCGCAGATCTGGAACACGCATTGGCATCCCGACCACACCGACGGCAACGCTGCGATCAAGGCGCTCGGCGCGACGGTCAGCGGCCCCGCCGCCGAAGCCGACAAGATCCCGACGCTCGACGTGCCGCTGCGTGAGGGCGACAGCGTGCGGATCGGCAACCACGTCGCACACGTAATGGAAACGCCGGGGCATACCGCCGGGCACATCGTGTTCCACATGCCCGAGGATGCGGCGCTGTTCAGCGGCGACACGCTGTTCGCGATGGGCTGCGGCCGTTTGTTCGAGGGCGGGCCGGCGCAGATGTACGCCAATATGCAGCGGCTTGCGGTGTTGCCACCCGAGACGATCGTCTATTGCGCGCACGAATACACGCAGTCGAACGGGCGCTATGCGGCGGCGGCAGAGCCCGACAATGCGGCCGTCACCGAGCGGATGAAGGATGTTGACGCCAAGCGCGCGGCGGGCGAGCCAACCGTGCCGACGACGATCGCGTTAGAGCTTGCGACCAACCCCTTCCTGCGGGCTACCTCGGCCGAACAGCTTGCCGAACGGCGTGCGGCAAAGGATGTTTTTTAGGCGCGAGATGCGGTATGATCGCTGCTGGGAGCGACGCTTTGAAAAGGACGCGTAGCATGTACCGTTTCATCCTTCCGGCGATCCTGCTGCTCGGCGGCGCATCGGCGCTGTCGGCGGACACTAAGGGCTATGAGGCCCGCCAGGCCGCGCAGGACAAGGTCGAGCTCGACAAGCAGCTATCCGGGCTGGTCGCGGGCAAACCAACAAGCTGTATCGACCCGATCCGCTACCGCGAGACCACGCGCGTCGGCGACACGATCCTGTACAAGAACGGTCGGAACGACATCATGCGCACCGATACCGGCGGCGGATGTTTCGGGCTGCGGCGCGGCGACGCAATCGTGACCCGGACCTTTGGTAGCCAGTTTTGCCGCGGCGATATCGTCCGCACCGTCGACTTGGTCAGCCGCATCCCGACCGGCAGTTGCAGTTTCGGCGACTTCGTCCCCTATCGCAAACCATGATCCGCGCGCTGGCGCTGGTGGCGGCGCTCGGCGCGGTCACCGCGTCGGACAGCAAGGATTTGGATCGTGCGCTCGCCGGCCGGGTTCCGGGGAAGCCGGAAACCTGCTTGTCAAACAACCGGATTTCGACCCCGCAAGTGATTGGCGACCGGATCCTGTTGTACCGCGACGGCGGTCGCGTGTGGCGCAACGATTTGCCCGAGGCATGTCCGGGACTCAATGACGACGTGATCATCGTTACCGAGGTGTTCGGCGGGCAATTGTGTCGGAACGACCAATTCTACACACTCCAACGCGGCGGCGGCGGGATCGCAGGGCCGCGCTGTCGGTTGGGGCATTTCGTGCCGTGGGACCGGGTGGCGGCGGCGCGTTGAGTTCGACCGGCTCACGCAACTCCGTTCGGCCCCGGACCTGATCCGGGGCTGTCGAAGCCCTGCGTGCCAGACATAGTACCGGACGTGTGGCACGCTGCCCTTCGACAAGCTCGGGGCGAACGGTTGGAGCGTAAGATCGTAAGGCGCGCTACAACACGAATCGGCTGAGGTCGGTATTGCGCGCAATCCCCGCCAGATGCGTCTCGACGTACGCCGCATCGACCACCACCGTCTCGCCGCCGCGATCCTCGGCGTTGAAGCTGACGTCCTCGAGCAGCTTTTCCATCACCGTCTGCAAGCGGCGCGCGCCGATATTCTCGATTTCGCCATTCACGTCGGCGGCGATCTTGGCGACCGCGCGGATGCCCTCGGGCGTGAACTCCACACCGACATTCTCGGTCGCGATCAGCGCGACATATTGCTGCGTCAGCGAGGCCTTGGTGTCGCTCAGGATCGCGACGAAATCGTCCTCGGTCAGCGCCTTCAGCTCGACGCGGATCGGCAAGCGGCCCTGTAGCTCGGGCAGCAGATCGCTCGGCTTGGCGACGTGGAACGCGCCGCTGGCGATGAACAGGATATGGTCGGTCTTCATCGGGCCATACTTCGTCGCGACCGTCGTACCCTCGATCAGCGGCAGCAGATCGCGCTGGACGCCTTCGCGGCTGACCGAGCCGCCGCGCACGTCCGACACGGCGATCTTGTCGATTTCGTCGAGGAAGACGATGCCGTTCGCCTCGGCATCGGCCAGCGCGATGCGCGACACTTCGTCTTGGTCGAGCCGCTTGTCGGCCTCTTCCTCGACCAGCTTGTCCCACGCAGCGGGGACGGTCAGCTTGCGGCGCTTGAGCTGACCCTGGCCGAACGCCTTGCCCATCATCTCCGACAAATTGATCATCTGCGCTCCGCCACCGGGCATTTCGAACGGCATGTGCGGTGCGGCTTCGAGTTCGATCTCGATCTCGGTATCGCGCAAATGGCCGTCATGCAGGCGCTGGCGGAAGGCTTCGCGCGTCGCCTCGCTCGCACCCTTGCCGGTCAGCGCGTCGAGCAGGCGCGTCATCGCGGCCTCCTCGGCCTTGTCCTTGACCGCGACGCGGCGGCGATCCTTCTCCAGCCGGATCGCTTCCTCGACCAGGTCGCGCGCAATCTGTTCGACGTCGCGGCCGACATAGCCGACTTCGGTGAATTTGGTCGCCTCGACCTTGATGAACGGCGCATCGGCGAGCTTGGCCAGACGGCGGCTGATCTCGGTTTTGCCGCAGCCGGTCGGCCCGATCATCAGGATGTTCTTTGGGGACACTTCGTCGCGCAGATCGGGCGAGAGCTGCTGGCGGCGCCAGCGGTTGCGCATCGCGACCGCGACCGCGCGCTTGGCGTCCTGCTGACCGATAATGTGCTCGTCGAGCGCGCGGACGATGGCTTTGGGGGTAAGGGCGTCGTTCATTTTCTCTTCTTCCCCCCTCCCGCTTGCGGGAGGGGTCGGGGGTGGGCTCGCTTCATCCGCGAGCGATTGCGTGCGGGGAGAGCGCGCGCCCACCCCTCAATCCCCTCCCGCAAGCGGGAGGGGAGGAAAATCAGGAGGCTTCGAGGCTTTCCACCGTCAGCCGGTCGTTGGTATAGACGCACAGCTCGGCCGCGATGCCCATCGCCTTGCGGCAAATCGTCTCGGCATCGGCTTCGTACTCGGTAAGCGCGCGCGCCGCCGACAGTGCGAAATTGCCGCCCGATCCGATTGCGGCGATCCCGCCTTCGGGTTCGAGGACGTCGCCATTACCGGTCAGGATCAGCGTCACGTCCTTGTCGGCGACGATCATCATCGCCTCCAGATTGCGGAGATATTTGTCGGTGCGCCAATCCTTGGCCAGTTCGACCGCCGCGCGCAGCAATTGGCCGTGATGCTGCTCAAGCTTGCGCTCGAGCCGTTCGAACAGCGTGAAGGCATCGGCGGTCGCCCCGGCGAACCCGCCGATTACCGAGCCGTCGCCGAGCCGCCGCACCTTCTTGGCATTGGGCTTCATCACCGTCTGGCCTTGCGTCACCTGACCGTCTCCGGCGACGACAACGCGGCCATTCTTGCGCACGGACAGGATCGTGGTGCCGTGCCACACCATTTTGTTCTCGCTCATGTCAGGCGATATGGGGCGGTGATCGGCGCGGTTCAATCCATGGCTTGCGCGAGCGACCCGGGCGAGGCGATAGTGCGCGCAAGGGGGGAGCGCTATGCCAGACCATGCCGAACGGCCCGACCATCCGCTCGAGCGGCTGATCTTCTTTTCCGATGCGGTGTTCGCGATTGCGATCACGCTGCTGATCATCGAGGTGCATCCGCCGCATTTGCCGTTCGGATCGCCGTGGCAAGCCTATGTCAACGCGCTGCTCACGCTGTGGCCCAATCTGTTTGGCTTCTTCGTCAGCTTCTTCGTGATTGGCGCATTCTGGTCGGGGCACCACCGCGCCTTCGCGCTGGCCGGGCGGTATTCGGACCGGCTGGTCGGCCCCAATTTGCAGATGCTGTGCGCGATCGTGTTCATGCCGTTTGCGACCGCGTTCATGAGCGCGAATGGCGGGATGCTGGTGCCCTCGGTCCTGTACGCGCTGACCCTGGTGGCGACAGGCCTGCTCAACATCCGGCTCGTGCGGATCACGACCAGCCCGGGGATCGTGCGATCCGACGTCTCCGCGATCGATATCGCCTATACCCGCGCGCGCGGCGGGGGCGTGGTGCTGGGCGCGATGGTATCGATCCCGATCGCGTTCTGGTTCGCACCGCTCAGCCAGTTGGGGCTGCTGACGATCCCGCTGTTCCAGTGGCTGTTGCGACGACGCGTGACGCGGCGGTTTGCGCGCGCCGCCTAGTTGGGCAGGCCCGGGGGCGGGCGCAGCGCTTCGCGTTCGGCCGCGGTCATCGGCGCGGCCATGTCGGGGCGGAACGCGGGGAGCGCGCGGTCGTCCTCGGCGTGGTCTGCCACGAGCAGATCGGTCGGCACATGGCCTTGCTCCGGCTTGCCGGTCAGCAACGCCATGATGCGACCCCGCGTAAGAAAGGCGGCAATCCCGGCCCCGGCGGCCAGCGCCACCGCACCGAGCGACCACGCCGTCTTGGGGGTGACCGGCGGGAGCGCTGCCGCGAGCGACCGCCGGTCGGCCGTCGCGACCTTTGGGACCGACGCGGTTTCGGGTTTGGCGGCACGTGTCGTGGCGGGTTTGGTGCGCGCTGGCGGCGCAACCACAGGGGCGACGGCCTTGCGCGTGGTCGCGCGCTTGGGCACCGGCCGGGCGGCGGCGGGTGCCTTGGGCTCGGACGCAGCCGCGGGTGGCGCGGCGCGGGGCGTGGTGGCCTTGGGCGGAGCGGCCTTGGCCGTGCTGGCCGTCCGCGAGGACCGGCGCGGAGCCGGCGTCGCGGGCTTTGCGCTCTTGGGAGCCTTGGGGGGTTCTGGTGGCATTGCCATGGTCGCGGTCTCGATCGGGGTTGCGTCAGCGTAAGCGGCGCGGTGGTGTGTGCCACCGCGCCGCCGAAGGATCAACGGCAGCGACCGCCGCGGTTGCCATCCTTGTCGATCGCCTGGCCCGCCAGTGCGCCGCCGACGCCGCCGATCAGCGCGCCGAGCAGGCCCGAGCCGCCGGGTGCGATCGCCGCGCCGAGCGCGCCGCCCGCGACGCCGCCGACGATCAAGCCGGTCGTGCCGTCATTGCGGCGGCAATAATAGCGCCCGTCGCTGCCGCGATAGACGCGGTCGTTGGCGCTGAGCTGACGCTCCTGATAGCGGCGGTTGTCGTTGCGATAGTAACGCGACGCATCATAGCCGTTATACGCCGGATCGGGCCGGTCATAATCATACTGCGCGTAGCGGCTGTCATAGCCCCGCGCCGGGCCGTTGCCATAGTCGGAGCAGCCGGCAAGGGCGACGGTTGCGGCCAACAGGCCAAGGGTGAGCGTGCGCATGGGAAATCCTCCTGGGTTCGTTGTGGAGGTGGAATGCTTGGGGCGGCGAAAGGTTGCGGCGCGCCGCGCCAGGTGCAGCAAAGCTGCACCGCGCGAGGAGGCGCGCCCGGCCGGCGCGGCCAGCAGCCGCGTCCGACGACGCGGCTTTGCCGCGGCGCGCCCACGCGCGGAAGTTTAGGCGAACGTCAGGCATAAACACATCCCCCGCCCCGTCCTAAAGTCACACATGAGTCTCACCATCGACACGCTTCCCGCCCCCCTAAAGTCACACAGAGTCGCACCATCGGCGCGCTATCCGCGCAGCCCGAGCGCCCGCTCCATCGCCGCGATTGCGGCGCGGGTTTGGTCCGACAGCAAAGCGGTGGTGCCGATCAGGCGCGCCTCGACCAGCCGCGCCCACTGCGCGCGGATGTCGTGCTCGGCGGCGGT
>NZ_JBBATX010000071.1:0-13979 GCF_040398505.1 Sphingomonas sp.
TCCGCCTGTCGCGGCCGGCCGCCGCCATTTCGCTCGCCGAGATCATCGAAGCGGTGGAAGGGCCGATCGCGTTGACGACGTGCGTCGACGAAGGTCGTCACGACTGCGCGCTTGAGGGTGATTGCCGCGTGAAGCCACATTGGAACGTCGTGAACGGCGCGGTGCGCGGTGCGCTCGGCGGTGTGTCGCTCGCTAGCTTGTCTGGGATACCTGCATAATGGCCACCAAGAACGCCGAAGCCTATGAGGCCGCAAACAAGTCGTACGAATGGGGTTTCCATTCCGACATCGAACAGGATTTCGCGCCCAAGGGGCTGGGCGAAGACACAGTCCGTTTCATCTCGGCCAAGAAGAACGAGCCCGCATGGATGCTCGATTGGCGGCTGAAGGCGTATCGCCTGTGGCTGACGTTGGAGACGCCCGACTGGGCCAAGCTCCGGATGGACCCGATCGATTATCAGGACGCCTATTATTACGCCGAGCCCAAGGCCAAGCCCAAGCTCGGTTCGCTCGACGAGGTCGATCCCGAGATTCTGCGCGTCTACGAAAAGCTTGGTATCCCGATTGCCGAGCAGAAGATGCTCGCCGGCGTCGAGGAACTCGGTGAAGACGGCTTGCCCAAGCGCCGCGTCGCGGTCGACGCGGTGTTCGACAGCGTCTCGGTCGCAACCACTTTCCGCAAGGAGCTGGAAAGCGCTGGCGTCATTTTCCGGTCGATTTCCGATGCGATCAAGGAATATCCCGATCTCGTCCGCAAATGGCTCGGCAAGGTCGTACCGCAGCATGACAACTATTTCGCGGCGCTCAACTGCGCGGTCTTCAGCGACGGGACCTTCGTTTATATCCCCGAGGGCGTGCGCTGCCCAATGGATTTGTCGACTTATTTCCGCATCAACGCCGAAAATACCGGCCAGTTCGAACGCACGCTGATCATCGCCGACAAGGGGGCGTATGTCTCGTACCTTGAGGGTTGCACCGCGCCGATGCGCGACGAGAATCAGCTCCACGCCGCGGTGGTAGAGCTGGTTGTCTTGGACGATGCCGAAATTAAATATTCGACCGTGCAGAATTGGTATCCCGGCGACGCCGAGGGCAAGGGCGGGATCTACAATTTTGTCACCAAGCGCGCGCTCTGCCAGGGCAAGAATTCAAAGGTGTCGTGGACGCAAGTCGAGACCGGCAGCGCGATCACGTGGAAGTATCCATCGTGCGTGCTTGCAGGCGAAAACAGCGTTGGCGAATTCTATTCGGTCGCCGTCACCAACAATCGCCAGCAGGCGGATACCGGCACCAAGATGATCCATCTTGGCAAGGGCAGCCGGTCGACGATTGTGTCGAAGGGCATTTCCGCCGGGCGCAGCGATAACACCTACCGCGGGCTGGTGCGTGTTGCGCCGACCGCCGAGGGCGTGCGCAACTTCACCCAGTGCGACAGTCTGTTGCTCGGCGATCAATGCGGTGCGCATACCGTGCCTTATATCGAAGTGCGTAATCCGTCGGCGCAGATCGAGCATGAGGCGACCACTTCGAAGATCAGCGACGACCAGATGTTCTACGCGATGCAGCGCGGGCTCGATTCGGAGAGCGCAGTGGCGCTGATCGTCAACGGCTTTGCCAAGGAAGTGCTGCAGCAACTGCCGATGGAATTCGCGGTCGAGGCGCAGAAATTGTTGAGCATCAGCCTCGAGGGATCGGTCGGATGATCGCCGCACTCGCCCTTATGGCGGTGCCGCTGTCCGACGCGATGGATTTCGAAAGCCTAGTCGTGTCGATCGCCAAGTGCGATCGCACTGCGGTGACCAACACCGTCGTCGCCGCCAACAAACGCCACAGCCAGTTTCTGCTCGCCTCCTATCAGGAGCAGCGCGCGATCGCTGCGGTCCGCCTCGAGCTCGCGGAACGACGGCGCGTGTTGCACGCCAGGGAAGCCAAGGTCGATACCGAGCAAAGCCTCACCCTCGTCGCCGAAAGCCTTGTCGACCGTACCGAAGCGCTCGTCGATCAGCGCGTGCTCGATCAGTCGGAGCAGGGGATGTTGGGGTATTTCCGCGCGCAATATCTGCGGCAATGTTCGGGCAAGGCGTTGTGAGGGGCGCTGCGTCCGCCCGTCACCCCGGCCTTGTGCCGGGGTTCGCCGCGCTACGAGCGGCGCGGCTTGAAGTTGTCATAGTCCATCTCACTTGCGAGAAATTCTAGTGCTTAAAATCGCCGACCTCCACGCCGAAATTGACGGCAAGGAAATCCTCAAGGGCCTCTCGCTCACCGTCAACGCGGGCGAAGTCCATGCGATCATGGGGCCGAATGGTGCCGGCAAGTCGACGCTCGGCTATGTTCTCGGCGGCCGGCCGGGGTATGAAGTGACCGCCGGTAGCGTGACTTTTGGGACTTTAGACCTGCTCGCCCTCGCCCCGCACGAGCGCGCCGCCGCTGGGCTCTTCCTCGGCTTCCAATATCCGGTCGAAATTCCGGGCGTGTCCAACGTGCAGTTCCTGCGCGAATCGTTGAACGCGCAACGCCGCGGGCGCGACGAAAAGCCGTTGTCGGGGGCCGAGTTCCTGAAACTCGCACGCGCGCAGGCCGATGCCCTGAGCATGGACCAGGAGATGCTCAAGCGCCCGGTAAACGTCGGCTTTTCGGGCGGTGAAAAGAAGCGCAACGAAATGGTGCAGATGGGCATTATCAATCCCACGCTGGCGATCCTCGATGAGACCGACTCCGGGCTCGACATAGATGCGCTGCGCGTAGTCGGCGACGGCATCAACCGGATTATGCGCAAGCCTGACAAAGCGGTGATCCTGATCACGCATTATCAGCGCCTGCTCGATTATGTCGCGCCCGATTTCGTCCATGTGCTGGCGGGCGGGCGGATCGTGCGCTCGGGCGGGCCGGAGCTGGCGCTGGAGCTTGAGCGCGAAGGCTATGCCGGGGTGGCGGCGTGAGCGCCGCAGGCAGCCATACTTTTTGGCTTCGTGTCGTTGCGCCTTCGTGTGAGTCAATTTTTCTCACACAAAGACACCAGGACACGAAGAAGAGTGGGCGCGTGTTGTGAGCACCATTCTGCTTCCCACACGCCGCGATGAAGCGTGGCGCTACAGCGATCTCGAGGCCGTCGCTTCGGTTTGGCCGGTGCCTGCGCCCGATATGATCGAGGTTGCGGCAGGTGAGTCCGTTGCGCGCGTCATCGTGCAGGACGCCGCGATCGATGTCGTCGCGATCCGCGATTACCGCGTGATCCTGCGCGAAGGCGCTTCTGCGACTTTCCACGTGCTCAATACTGGTGGCCAGCTTGGCCGCGTAACGATCGACGTGACGTGCCACGAAGGTTCGCATTTCGAACTTGGCGCGGCGATGCTCGGTGGTAACGCGCAGACGCTCGAGATCGTCACGACGCTCAACCATATCGAGCCGAATTCCACGTCGAACCAGATTGTGCGTTCGGTGCTCGGCGGGCGCGCGACGGGGTCGTATCTCGGCAAGGTCGCGGTCGCGCGCTATGCGCAGAAAACCGATGCGTCGCAATCGGTGAAGGCGATGCTGCTCGCGCGCACTGCCACCGCCAACGCCAAGCCCGAGCTCGAAATCTACGCCGATGACGTGAAGTGCGCGCACGGCGCGACGGTCGGCGAACTCGATGCCAATGCGCTGTTCTACCTTGCCTCGCGTGGCATCGCGCCCGCCGAGGCCAAGGCGATGCTGCTGCGCGCGTTCATCGGATCAGTGTTCGAAGGGATTGCCGACGACGCCGAGCGCGCGCGTGTCGAGGCAGCCGCGCAAGCAGCATTGGAGCGGATGCTCGACAGCTCCCTCTCCCAACGGGAGAGGGAAGGGGCCCGCTCGGCGAAGCCGAGTGGGAAGGATGAGGGTAACTTATGACGATTGTGCTTCACCCTCACCCTTCCGCGGCTTTGCCGCTCCCTCTCTCCCCCAAAGGCAGAGAGACAAACGCGCTGGACCACCTCGCCGATTTTCCGGCGATCCCGGAGGGCTGGGCGTATCTCGACACCGCCGCCACGGCGCAGAAGCCGCAAGTCGTGATCGATGCGATCACGCGCGCTTATGACACCAGTTATGCCACGGTCCACCGCGGCGTGTACCAACGCTCCGCCGACATGACGCTTGCCTACGAAGCCGCTCGCCGCACGGTCGCGCGCTTCATCGGTGCTACTTCCGAAAACGAGATCGTTTTCGTGCGCGGCGCGACCGAGGGGATCAATCTGGTCGCGCAATGCTGGGCGGGCGAGCAACTGCAGGCGGGTGACCGCATCTTGCTCAGCCAACTCGAGCATCACAGTAACATCGTGCCGTGGCAGATGGTGGCGGAGCGCGTTGGCGCGCACATTGACGTCCTCCCGCTGACCGCCGATTACCAGATCGATCTCGACGCGATGGCGGCGATGATCACGCCGGCGCACAAAATCGTCGCGTTGGCGCATGTCTCGAACGTGCTTGGCTCGGTGCTCGACGCGCGCCGCGCGGCAGACATCGCTCATTCGGTCGGCGCGATGATCCTGCTCGACGGGTGTCAGGCGGCACCGCGCATCGCGCTCGACATGGCGGCGCTCGATTGCGATTTCTACGTCATGTCCGGACATAAGCTTTATGGCCCGACCGGGATCGGCGTATTGTGGGCGCGGGCCGAACTGCTCGACGTGATGCCGCCGATGCAGGGCGGCGGTGCGATGATCGATAAGGTCAGCTTTGCGGGCACGACGTTCGCCCCGGCACCGGGGCGGTTCGAGGCGGGTACGCCGCATATCGTCGGCGCGCTCGGGCTGGCGGCGGGAATTGACTATGTTGAAAGCATCGGGCTGACGCGCATCCACGCGCATGAAGCCGCGCTGGTGAAGATGACGCGAGACGCCCTGTCGCACATCAATTCTGTAACGCTCTACGGTCCTGAGGATTCCGCCGGGATCGTCAGCTTCAGCATTAAGGGCGTGCATCCGCACGATATCGGCACCATTTTGGATGAAGCGCACGTTGCGGTGCGCGCGGGGCATCATTGCGCGCAGCCGCTGATGGAATATCTCGGCGTCGATGCCACGGCGCGGGCGAGTTTCGGGGTCTATAACAGCGCTGCCGATGTCGATGCGCTGGTGCGTGGAATAGAACGAGTGACGAGGATTTTTGGATGAGCGACCGGATCGAAATCGAGGAAGTGAACGCGGTCGAGCAGCCGCCGCGCGCGCGTGTTGATGCATCCGAGGAAAGATCCGAACGCAAGCGCGACTATCTTGAGGGCTTCCTGTCGCAAAAGCCGCAAGTCGCGGCGGCGGGTGAACCCGGCGGTGACTTGTACGAAGCCGTCGTCGCGGCGCTGAAAGACATTTATGATCCGGAGATTCCGGTCAACATCTACGATCTCGGCCTCATCTACGGCGTCGATGTCACGGCCGATGGCCATGCGGTCGTCACCATGACGCTGACCACGCCGCATTGCCCGGTCGCCGAGACGATGCCGACCGAAGTCGAACTGCGCGTCGGCGCGGTGCCGGGGATCGGATCGTCCGAGGTCAATCTGGTGTGGGAACCGGCGTGGGATCCGGCCAAGATGTCCGACGATGCGAAACTTGAATTGGGCATGCTGTAACCATTCCCCTCCCGCTCGCGGGAGGGGCTAGGGGTGGGCATGTCGGAAGTGCGCCGTTTCCCATGGCGACAGCCCCTCCCCCGACCCCTCCCGCAGGCGGGAGGGGAGATTAAGGAAGAAGCCGATGACCACTACCACCCGCACCCGCCCCGCCGCGCTGATCCTCACGTCTTCGGCCGAGGCGCGGATTGCCGATTTGATGGCGAAGGCACCGGCCGATGCGATCGGCGTCAAGCTGTCGACCCCGCGGCGCGGCTGTTCGGGCCTCGCTTACTCGGTCGATTATGTGAGCGACGCCAAGCCGTTCGATGAACGCATCGATACGCCCGGCGGCACGCTGTTCGTCGATGGCGGATCGATCCTGTACCTCATCGGCAGCACGATGAACTGGGTCGAAGATGATTTTGCGGCGGGCTTTGTTTTCGTCAACCCCAATGCCAAGGGGGAATGCGGGTGCGGCGAGAGCTTCACGGTCTGATTGGGGATAAGGCGACATGGCAGGACTTTGGTTCGACGAATTGACGGTCGGACAGACCTTCAACCATGCGATCCGCCGGACGGTGACCGAGACCGACAATCTGCTCTTCTCGACGCTGACGCATAACCCGGCGGCGCTGCACCTCGATGCCGAGGCGATGAAGGACAGCGACTATGGCCGGATCATCGTCAATTCGACCTTTACGCTCGGGCTGATGGTCGGCGTGTCGGTCGGCGATACGACGCTCGGCACCGCGATCGCCAATCTGGGGTGGGACGAGGTGCGTTTTCCCGCACCCGTGTTCATTGGCGATACGCTGCGGATCGAAACCGAAGTCGCCGATCTGCGCGAATCCAAATCACGGCCCAATGCCGGAATCGTCACCTTTCTCCACCGCGCGTACAATCAGCGCGACGAACTGGTCGCCACGTGCAAGCGCAGCGGCCTGCAACGGAAGAAACCGGCATGAGCCTGCTCCGATCCTGGCTGTTCATCCCCGGCGACAGCGAAAATAAGCTGGGCAAGGCGGATGGCACAGGCGCCGATGCGCTGATCCTCGATCTCGAAGATTCGGTTGCGGCGGAAAACAAGCCGCGTGGGCGGGCGCTGGTTGCGGCGTTCCTGCGCGATCGTCCCGCATCCGTGCGGACCAGCCAGCTGTGGGTGCGGATCAACCCGCTCGACAGCGGCCTGGCGCTCGGCGATCTGCTCGCGGTGGTCGCTGCCGCGCCTGACGGGGTGATGCTGCCGAAGTGCGGCGGCCCGGCGGATATCGCGCAGCTGTCCTACTATCTCGATGCGCTTGAGGCGCAGGCGGGCGTTGCCGCGGGGTCGATCCGCATCGTGCCGGTCGCGAGCGAGACGGCTGCTGCGCCGTTCACGCTCGGCGATTATGCCGGTGCCAAGCTCGATCGCCTGCTTGGGCTGACCTGGGGGGCGGAGGATCTGGCGACCGCGCTCGGTGCCAGCACCAACCTTGATCCCGCAGGCGGATGGGCGTTGACCTATCGGCTGGTGCGATCGCTTACCTTGATGGGCGCGAAAGCGGCGGGGGTGCAGGCGATTGACACGCTCTATGTCGATTTCCGCGATGAAGCGGGCCTGCGCGAAACGTCGCGCGCCGCGCGGGGCGAGGGTTTTACCGGGCGCCTCGCGATCCACCCCGCCCAGGTCGCGGCGATCAACGAAAGCTTCCTGCCCTCGGCCGAAGAGATCGCGCATGCCGCGCGTGTCGTCGCGGCGTTCGCCGCTGCGCCGGGAGCGGGCACCGTCGCGATCGATGGCCGTATGACCGACTTGCCGCATTTGAAGCAAGCCCAAGCGGTGCTCGCGCTTGCCGCGGCCGCGAAGGTATAACTGCGCTGGCTTGAGCATCCTGTTCTGAAGAAGATGCACTCCTATCCCCGTTCGGGCTGAGCTTGTCGAAGCCCTTGGTGCCACAAGCGGCGCAGGACCGGTGGCACGCTGCCCTTCGACAAGCTCAGCGCGAACGGGGAGGTGCGCCGTGTCCAGCGCACGATCATCGAGCCTGGTGCCTACCCCACCGACGCCGTCGCCAGAGCGAGATCGATCTGCGCCTGGCAGCGGGGCAGGAGCAAATGCCGAATCATTTCCACGTCGTTCTGCAGCGCGACCGGATCGCCCCCCTCCGCCGCCCGCAACGCCTGTTTGAGCCAGTCACTCATGTGCGGGTGATCCAGCACCCAGGCGATCCGTGCGTCGGCCGCTGCGAGCAAGAGTTCGGGTTCCGCGCGCACGACCTGCATCTGACGGTTCGGCTTCATGCCTGGACCGCCGGATCGCGCACCGGGGCGACGACGCGTTGCTCGGCTGCGACCGCTTCCCACGCCAGATCGCCGCCATAGCGCCACGCCATTTGCCCGGCGTCATCGAGCGCGAAGAGATGGAGCCAGCGATTGTCGAACAGCGCGCGCACGTTCGGATGCCGTTCGAGGATTGCCGACATCGCCTCGCGCGGTGCCTCGATACACACGCTCAGCCGCAGCGGTTCGTGCACCAGCGCAGCGCCGTCATGCACCGATTGCCACGGCAGTCCTGCGCGCAGCGTCCCGCCATTGCCCTCGACCACGCCGATCCCGCCGACGACATTGTGGAGCAATTTGTTGCCGCCGCCGAACAGATCGGGCGCGACGCTCGATCCGTAATATTGCAAGCTGATCCAGCTCGCCACGACGACCGGCGCGGTCATGATCAGCTCGAGCACGCCGAAGCCCGCATCGCTGCGCCAGTCATAGTCGTGCAGGAAAGCCCGGCCCTGCAGCGATTTGCCCGCCGTGCGCGTGCGCGGCGCAGCGATGAACGCCTTGCACCCGGCCAGCGCCCATTCGGGACGAGTCTCGGCCCAATCGCGACTACGCCGGCCAATGCTGCTTTCGGACCGGGCACGCGGCAAGCGCAACGCGCGCTCGCCGCGCGTCAAGACACCCGCATCCGCCAGCAAACCACGCGCGCGGACCACGGCGGCGCGGTGTTGGGGCGACGGGTGGTCTTCAGCGTAAAGGAACACCGTGTCGGTGGTCGTGTCGTGGAGCGCCGCGAGGAACAAGGTCGTTGGCGGAATCACGATGTCGCGCGCGCGCAACCCGTCGTGGATCGCGGGATCGTTGAGCAAGCCCGCCAGCAGCCGGGCATTGACCTCCCCCGAATAGCCACCGCACGCGCCGCAGTGCAGCCCGCTTGCGTGGGGATTGTTGACGACATTCGCGCCATGCCCGACCAGCAGCACCAGCCGCGCGAAATCGTGGGTGAGCGACATCGCGCGCAGGATCGATTCCGCCATGCCGACCCGGGTATCGAGATCGAGCGGCGGTTCGGCGTGCGGTGCGGGGTCGTTGGGCACGGCGTTGGCGTGGAGCGCGAAGGCGTCGCGGACCAGCTTCCCGATATAGACCGGCCCGGCCGCCTCGACAAAGGCGAAGGACGACACCGCCGCGAGCTTGAAGCGGCCCCATGCGCGTGTCGCGCGTGCCTTGTAGCGGGCGAGCGTGTCGGCATCGGCGTCGGCTATTTCACCCGCACGCGAGGCGAGACCAGCGTTGAGCAGGACCGGCAGACGATGTTCCGCCACGTCCGAGGCAAAGCGGCGATGCGATGCGGTCAGCCCGAAAAAGCCCGCAAACCCGAGCGTCTGAACCCCCGGATGGACCGATTCGAGTGCCCGCCGGAACACTTCCGAACGCACGTCGATGCAGAATGCGGCTTGCAGGATGGCGGGCGTCGGATCGGCGACGGGATGCGCTGCCGATAGCGTCCGGCCAAGGTCGCGCTGCGCCGCGCGTTCGCACGCTTCCTGCAAAATGGCATCGATGATCGCGTCGGCGCTTGGCGCGACGGGTTGCGCGTGCGTCGCGATCGTCGCGTCCCATTGTTCCGCGATCAGCGGCGCATAGCGTGCGAACAGCGCTTCTTCCCACAATAAGCGGATCGACAGAAAGTCGGTGATCGTGGCGTCGTCCGCGCCTGCGAGCTGCGCTTGCCAGCGTTTGTAGCGCGCGTACTGCGCCCACCCGCCAAGCGTGATGAGCAGGCTGTGGAAATAGGTCGGTGTCGCCCCGCGCGGGAGACCCATGTGTGCCGCCGCACGGGTCAGAGCGTCGCTTGCGGTTTCGGGCGCGTCGGCGACGAAGCGTGCAAACCCCGACAGACCCGCGATTTCGGGCGTCAGATCATGCGTCGCGACCGCTTGCCACGCAGCATAGGCGTTGCGTCCCTTGGGGGCCGCCCACAAGGCTTGCCCTTCATCGAAATAGGCAGCCGCCCAGGTGCCGAAGCGCTCGGCGATGATGCCGGGCCAGTCGATCCCCGATGCCGTCGCCGCCAAATCGGCAATCGTCGGCAGCGCCGCGATCGGCTCCGATGGCCGCTCGGCTGCGGCCTTGAGCGCAGCGACCGAGTCGGGCCGAAGCGTTGCAGGCGCGATCGCAAGCGCGGCGGCCAGATCCTCATCGGTCACGGTGTCATCGGCGATGCGGGCGCGATACCAATCGCGCGGCATTGTGACGGGGGCACCGGCAACGCGCGCCAGCAGTGCGGCGGTCTCCGCCAGGGTCTGCTCGGTCTGGCCGAAATAGGGATTCACCGCGACGCTCGACGCCAGTGGCCAGACCGGCGGGATGGCGCGCGCCGCCGCATCGGCAGCGTCGAACAGCGCGCTTGGATCGACGGTCTGCTGGTCGATTGGCGCCGGTATCGGCGTCATCTCGCTCCGGCTTTGGCGCGCCGGCTGCACCGTCCAGCCGCCAAGCACGCGGTCGAACAGGGCGTTGGCATACAGGCCGTTGGACAAATGGACGCGCAGGCCGGCGGCGGCCGGGTGGTACGCCCAGAGCGGGAACATCGCCTGCGCGATCGCGACCAGCCCGAAGCTCAGTACCGCGAGCACGATCAGCGCCCATTCGAGCGGCCCCGGCATCGGGGTTGCGGGCAGCGCGTCGGTGGTCAGCCACTGCGCAAGGCCGTGCAGCGTGAAATAGCCGATCGACGCCGCGACCGCATAGACCGCCATGCGCCGCGTCAGCGCGCGCGGTGCGGCATCGGCAAGACCTTGCGCCAGCAGATAGGCGATGCCGAAGATCAGGATCGCGCCGAGCGCAATGCCTTGCGGCGATTGGTGGTGGAACCCGAACGCCGCGCCGATCGCGCCATAGATGCCGAGCGCGACGAGAAACGCCCGGCCGACGGCTTTGACGTTGGGAATTGCCACCGGCCCCGGACGACGCGCCACCGCGATCCGCTCGACCGCGCCGCCTGATGCGAGAAAGGAATGCGCCTTGTACAGCGAATGCGCGACGATGTGCAGCAGCGCGAGCGGGAATAGCGCAAGCCCGCACTGCATGATCATGAAGCCCATTTGCGCGACCGTCGACCAGGCAAGCGAGGTCTTCACCGCCGGCTGCGTGAGCATCACCAGTCCGCCGAACAAGGCGGTGAGGCCGCCGATCATCACCAGCACCGCCAGGATCCCCGGTGCCAGCAGCATGACGTCGGCAAAGCGGATCAGGATGAAGCCGCCGGCATTGATGACACCTGCGTGCAGCAATGCCGAGACTGGCGTCGGCGCTTCCATCACTTCGGTCAGCCAGCCGTGGAGTGGAAATTGGGCCGATTTGAGCAGCGCGGCGATTGCCAGCAGCGCGGCTGCGGCCACGGCAAGACCGCCGCCTTCCCCGGCGCGGGCGGCAGTCAGGATCGGCGCGATGCTGCTCGTTCCGTAGCTGATGACGAGCAGCGCCGCTGCACCGACCAAGGCCGCATCGGCCGCGCGCGCGGTGACGAATTTCTTGCGCGCCGCCCGCTGCGCCGCGACGCGATCGGGATAGAAAAGCAGCAGCCGGTGGAGCGCGAGGCTCGTCGCCACCCAGGCGAGGACAAGCTGGACGACATCCCCCGACAGGACGAGCAGCAGTACGGCGGCCAGTGTCACGCACAGCCAGCCAGTGAAGCGTCCTTGCCGCGCTTCCCCGTCGAGATAGGTCGCGGAATAGCGCACCACGATCCATCCGACGAAGGATACCAGCAGTGCCAATGTTACGCTGACCGCGTCGAGCCGCGCCGACAATCCGACGCCCGAAAGCCCGATCACGCGGCTGTCGACCGGCCCGTGGCTGATGAGCACGACCGCTGATACCGCCGCCACTGCGACCGCCACCAGCGCCGCGCCTTCCGCCAACCGCGCCACCCCGCGAACGGTGCGCGGCGGCGAGATAAAGGCGATGAGCGCGCTCAGCAGCAACGTGAGCGGGGCCGCGAAGGGTAAGAGATCGAATGGCACCGGTTTTCCCCCAAGCGCAGTATTGCGCGTGAAAGCGGCCATTACGCTTGCGATTTGATCGCGAAAAATTCATTGTTTTTATCGTATCGTTCTGTTTTAAAGAACGATGTGAAGACGCTCAACTTTAACCACCTGCGCTATTTCTGGGCGGTCGCGCATGAGGCCAGCCTGACGCGCGCGGCGGAGCGACTGAACCTGTCGCAATCGGCACTGTCGGTGCAGATTCAAAAACTCGAACATCAGATCGGCCATGCGCTGTTCGATCGCATCGGCAAACGGCTGGTGCTGACCGAGGCGGGACAGATCGCGCTCGATTATGCCGATACCGTGTTTCAGGCGGGCGACGAGATGCTGAGCACGCTCGACGGGCGGCCGCTGGCCAACCGTCAGGTGCTGCGCGTCGGGGCGCTCACCACTTTGTCGCGCAACTTCCAGCTCCAGTTCCTGCGCCCGCTGGTGGGTCGTGCCGATGTCGAGCTGATTGTGCGATCGGGCACGATCCGCGATTTGCTCGCTCAGCTTGAGGCGCACAGCATCGATGTCGTCTTGTCGAACAGCGCCGCGCCGCGGGATGCTCGCGCGTCGTTTCGCAATCATTTGCTCGATCAACAACCCGTCAGCCTCGTCGGTCGCCCGCGCGCCGATCGCCGTCCGTTTCGCTTTCCCGAGGATTTGCGCCACGAACCGATCCTGTTGCCGAGCCTCGACAGCGATATCCGCGTCGGGTTCGACCGCTTGCTGGAACTCGCCGGGATCCGACCGATCATTCTTGCCGAAGTCGATGACATGGCGATGTTGCGCTTGCTCGCGCGCGAACGCGAAGGCGTGACGCTCGTGCCGCCGATCGTCGTCTTCGACGAACTCGAAGCCGGAACGCTGGTCGAGCACTGCCGCATCCCGCAATTGACCGAGCGTTTCTACGCGATCATCCAGAAGCGCCGTTTTCCAAATCGGCTGCTGGGCGATCTGCTCGAACGATCCACCCCGGCTGGAACCGCGATCGCAGACGCCTGATTCGCCGCTACGGAATGCGGGCGATCCCTCGCCGCCGGAGGCGGAGTTGCCAACCGCCCGATATTGAGGCTCACTGTTGCCAAAATAACAGGGGGATGATTCGGGATGGTGGGAGCGTCAACGATCGTCGCCGATGTGGTTCCCATGCATAATCCCGTCCGTACCCGCAGCGATTGGGCGACGATGCGCGCTGCGGTGCTCGCCGATCCGGGTGCGTTTCACGGGGCGATCGCGGCGCGGCAGATGCACTGGTTTGTCGCCGCTGTCGGATCTGCCGGAGCATGGCTTTCGCGCGGCGACGACGGGCGCTGGTCGGGCTGGGATGCGCAGACCGGCGATGCGGTAACCCCGGACCTTCCCGCTGATTTCGCGCCCTGGACAATGGCGTTCGACGGGTCGGAGCCGCCGCATTGGCGCTGGTTTGTCGGCGGGCGCACCAACGCCTGTTTCAGCGAAGTCGATCGCCACGTGCTTAGCGGGCATGGCGACGAGACCGCCTTGATTTTCGAGGGCGACCGCTGGGACATGTCGGCCGGGGGCGGGCAGGGCGTGCCGGTCGATTGCTTCGGGGTGTCGCGCAAGCAATTGCTGCTGGAGACCGCGAAATGCGCGCTCGCGCTGCAAGCGCTCGGGCTCAAGGCGGGCGACCGCATCGCGCTCAACATGCCGAGCATCGTGCCGCAGATTTACTGGACCGAGGCCGCCAAGCGGCTCGGCATCGTCTACACCGCCGTGTTTGGCGGGTTCAGCGACAAGACGCTGTCGGACCGGATTTGCGACGCCGGCGCGCGCGTGATCGTCACCTCGGACGGCAGCTATCGCAACGCGCAGGTTGCGGCGTTCAAGAATGCCTATACCGACCCCGCGCTCGACAATTATGTGCCGGTCGCGACCGCGCTCGCGATCCTTGCCGAAACCGATCTCGAACTGGCCCCTGCCGAAACCGAGACGATCCTCGCGACCGTCAAAGCAACGCTGGCGGGTGAAGTATCGGTCGAACGGTCGGACGTCATGCGCGGCGTTGGGCGCGCGCTGATCACCTTGGGGAGCGAAGGTCGGATCAGCAGCGCCGATGCCGCGCGCGTGCGGATCGCGATCGCCTCCAGC
>NZ_JBBATX010000072.1:0-13840 GCF_040398505.1 Sphingomonas sp.
GCGCCCGCCCCCACAGCTTGATGCTGCGTTTGTGCGCATAGTCCATCAGGAACAGGAACGCCTTGTCATTCTCGGCCAGATTGCCGGTCGAGACGTACTGCCGATTGCCCTCATAATCCGCCCAGCCGAGGGTCTGCGGACCCAGCACCCGGATGAACCCCTTGGGTCCGCCGCGATGCTGGGCATAGGGTTGGCCCGAGGCATTCGCGGTGGCGAGATAGGCCGTGTCGACTTGCGCCAGGAACGCGATCAGCGTCTCGTCGATCTGGTCGCGAAAACCGCCGCGCGCCTCCATCTTGGCATAGGCAGCGCGCGATCCGCGCGCGCTCTGCAACGCCTTTACAGTCGGGGTGAAGGCAATGTCGCTGCTGGGGGTCATGCGAGATCCTCTTTGCAGATGGCGAGGCACCGGAAAGCATCGCCTTCCGGGGCGGCCCAGTCACTTGGCCGGAACGTAATCGAACGTGCCGGGCTGGACGATGAAGAACAGGCAGTCGGTCTTCGACAGGCAGCGGGTGACGTGGGGCTCCTCACCGCGCTGGAACCAATAGGATCCGACCGTGAGCGGCTTCGGCGTGGCACCGACCGGGTCGTTGGCACCCACGCCCTTCACCACCACCGCATAATAATCCTCGGTATGCGTGTGAACCGCGCTGACGAAGCCTGCTGGCATGTGGATGAAGGTGCCGTGGCGACCCGTCTGCAGATTGCCGTAAGCGGGACCCGCCTCGAGCTCCCCGGCCGCGGCCTTCACCCCGGTTTTGACAAAGGTCACGTCCTTGGCCGCGATGCTGACCGACGGCCCTTCGTGGACCGGATGGGCCGGCGCGTCCTGTGCCATGGCAAGGCCGGAAAGGCCAATCGCGAATGCGACGATGGTCGTGCGGAAAGCGGTGGTGCGTGTCATGACGATGCTCCTCCCTGCCCAGCTCAAGCGGCCTTGCGCGCCGTGACGACCGGGAAATCGATCTCGGTCTTCAGCGCTTCGTTGACGTAATTGGTGAAGGTGTTGAGCGCGACGTGGAGGAGGATCTCGAGGATCTGCGCATCGCTATAGCCGGCAAGCTTGACGCCCGAGAGATCGACATCGCTGACCTGACCGCGCTCGCGCACCAGCGTTGCGGCAAAGCGTACGGCGGCATCGGCCTTGGGGTCGTTCGACGCGCCCGAACGGTTGGCGGTCATTTCCGCATCGTCGAGCTTGGCGAGGTTGCGGCCGAGATAGGTGTGCGCCGACAGGCAATAGTCGCAGCCATTCACCTCGGCGACGGCGAGCGCGATCCGCTCGCGCGTCGCGGCGGGCAGCGCGCCCTTGGCGAGCGCTGCACCAACGCCGAGATATCCTTCGAGCGTGGCTGGGCTGTTCGCAATCAGGCGGAACATGTTGGGGACGACGCCGAGCTGCGCGTTGACCATTTCGAGCAGCGGCTGCGATTTGGCGGGGGCGTCGGCAATGGTGGCGGGGGTCATGATGCGGGACATGGATTGGCTCCTTGGTCATGGCCGGGACTGGCCATGGCCGTGAAATAGGGCCTTCCGTTTTTACCCAGTATCCGGTATTTTCATAACGCACCCTTCCGTTTTATGAGAGGTTTATGGACCGCTTCGAGGCCATCCGAACATTGCTTGCCGCCGTCGACGGCGGCAGCCTGTCGGCTGCCTCGCGCAGCATGACGCTGCCCTTGCCGACGGTCAGCCGTCGCGTGTCCGATCTCGAGGCGCATCTCGGCACACAGCTTGTCATCCGCACCAGCCGCAAGCTCATCCTGACCGAGGCGGGCGCGGCCTATGTCGCGGCGATGCGGCGCGTGATCGAACACATCGGGGAAGCGGAACGCGCCGCCTCGGGCGAGTATCGCGCGCCGCGCGGCGAACTGCTCGTCACCGCCCCGATCCTGTTCGGCACCTTGCACGTCGCGCCGATCATCCACGAGTTTCTCGGGGCCTATCCGGAGGTTTCGGTCCGGCTGCTCCTCTCGGACGCGCTGGTCGATCTGACCGAGAACCATGTCGATGTCGCGCTCCGGATCGGCAAATTGCCCGATAGCAGCCTGGTCGCACGGCGCGTCGGCGCGGTGCGCTGGGTGATTTGCGCAAGTCCCGACTATCTGCGCGAGCGCGGGGAGCCCGCGACGCCCGCCGCACTGAGCGAACATAACTGCATCGCGTTCGAGGGACTCCAGACCTATCGCAACTGGCCGTTTGGCGCGGGCGCACAGACCGTCACGATTCGCCCGCGCTTTTCGGTCAACACCGCCGACGCGGTGATCGCCGCGGCCATGGCGGGTCTCGGGATCGCCCGCGTCATGTCGTATCAGGCCGCGCGCGCCGTTGCCGATCGTCGGCTGGTCGCGCTGCTGCGGCAAGAAACGGTCGATCGCTTGCCGGTCCATCTGATCCATGCCCCGCAACCGCTGTTGCCCGTCAAACTGCGCGCCTTTCTGGACTTCGTCGCGCCGCGCCTCAAAATTGCGCTCGACCGGATCGAGGAGACCTATGCTTGAGCAGGCGCGGTCGGTCGGTTCGATGCCGCCAAACCGATCCTGCGGCCGCGCGGGCTTGCCAGAAACCGCTGCTCGCGGCTAACGCAGGTCGCGGGGGCCTGTAGCTCAACTGGTTAGAGCTGTCCGCTCATAACGGATAGGTTGCGGGTTCAAGTCCTGCCGGGCCCACCATGTTGCGCCGTTTGCGAGACGAAAGCGCGCAGCTCGTTCGCACGCGAACCAGCACGATCAGCGCAACAAAGCCGCGCCACCAAGCGCAGCTTTGCTGCGTCGGACGGCGCAGCGTGGAGCCCGCCTCACCCGCGCCCCGCCGCCGCGATGATCTGGTCGAGCGACGCCGCCCGCACCCCGCGCCGCGCAAGATCGGCGAGCACGGCATCCCACCACGCGTGAAAGCGCGCGAGATCGGCGGCATCGCGGACATAGGGCGTGAAACCCGGCGCGACCGATGGCGAGTGGAACGCGAAATTGAGCAGCCGCAGCCCCTCCCCCACCGCGACCGCGATCGCCTCAAGCGCGTCCTTCACGGGCATATCCTCGGGCGTCAGCGCAACGCGCGAGAGCAGGCCTGCCCGCGCAAACAGTCCGCGCCCCTTCGGGACCGCCGCGAGCAGCCGGTACAACCGCGTCCCGCCTGCCCGGGCGCGGCCGGTATAGACGGTGGTCAGCGGCACTTCGATCATCGGCCCGGCGCGAAACGCATGGTTCGCAATATCCGCGAAATCCGGCCCGCCATCGTCGGCATAGCTGTAGCGCGACCGCATCGAGCTATCGAGCAGATAGCCGCGCGCGGCGAGCAGGCGCAGCGTGTTGGGTCCGATGCCATAACGGCCGGCGCGATAGGCCAGCGGGCGCGGGCCAAACGCCGCGATGATCGCGTCGGTCAGCGCGTCGATCTTCGCCGCCTCGGTCGCTTCGGGCAAATTCCCGGCATAGCTATTGGCGGGCGTCAGCGCTTCGTCGAACGGCGGATTGACCCACGGGTGCAATTGCGTGCCGACCGCCGACACGCAGTCGGCAAGACAGCTGCGCAGGATGTCGGTCGCGCGCGCATCGGTCGCGATCGGGTAATCGATCATATAGGTCAGCGGCACGCCGCGTTCGGCAAAGCGGCGGTGCGCCTCGGGCAAGGCGGCGATCGCGGAGACGCCGTGCGCGTCGCGCGCAAGCGGCGCATCCCAGTCGAATTCTTCCTCGGTATCGACGAACACCGTGAAGCGCGTGCCGAAAGCATCGGGCCAGTCGATGAGATCCCCGGGCGCGGGCGCAGGCGGACGATAGCGCTCGACCGGTGCGGCGGCGGATGGCGCAGCGACGGCCACGATCAGTTAGAAAAAGCCTGCTCCATTGTGGCAGAGAAGGCGGCGGGCAGGCGCAAAGTCAAGGCCTTGTCGCCGATCGTCAGGCTTCCGCGCAGTTCCGCCGCCAGATTGCGCGCCAAGCGCAGCGCAAAACCCGTGCCGAGCAACGGCGCGCCGTCTCGCTCGGCTTCGGCCTCGGCATCGATCGTCAGCAACGTTTCCTCGGCATAGGCGGCAAGCGCTGCGGGCCGGTCGAACACGATCACTACCGTGCCCTCCTCACCCGTTGCGGCGACGCCGATCCGTTCCCCCGCGCTGCCCGATGCGACCAACGTCGCCATCAGCCGCGCCATCAACCGCTCGACCGCACGGTCATCGCCCAGAATCGCCAGCGCATCGTCGCTGACATAGCGATCGAGCACGGCACCGCGCAGCGTCGCGAGCGGTGCCAGATCGGCAAGGATGCGGTCGAGCAACGGCGCAACCGGGACATCGCCCGGCCGCAGATCGAGCGCGTGCGTTTCGATCCGCGCCGCCATGTCGATATCGTCGATCGCGGTGAGCAAGCCGCTCGCCTGTCCCCGGATCGCAGCGGCGTGCGCGCGGTACGGGGCAGGCACCGGCCCGAGCATTTGCGATTCGATCATTTCGGCAAAGCCAGCGATCGCGTTGGTCGGCGTACGCAGTTCGTGGACGAGCTGGCGCAGCGCATCGGCGGCGGGGTTGCGCGTCTCGCGCGCCGGCTCAGCGGTTTCGTCGGGGCGCGGGCGGCGCGCCGTGCCGCGATAGCCGGTGAAACGCCCGCTTGCCCGGTCGAACACCGGGATTCCGGTGATTCGCCATTGGCCGGCGGCATCGGAACGGCCCTCGACCAAAAGCCGCGCATTGGCGAACCCGGCGCGGCGCCGGAACGCCCCCGCCGCAACGCCATCGACGCGCGATCCGCCCGGACGCGGCGCGAGATCGAGCGACAGCCCGATCAAGGGCGCGCGCGCTGCCCCCTCGATCCAGCGGACGATGCCGTTCGCGTCGGTTTCGAAGCGGAAGGTTTCGGCCTGGGTCGGCTCGCGCGCGAACAGCTCGGGCTGAATTTCAAGCGTCGGCGCAGCGGTTGGAGCCTGCTCGCGCTGACGCTGAAACGCATCGATCCGCGCGACCAGTTCGGAAATCTGAAAGGTGCCGTCGGCACGTTGGCGGTTGCCCGCCGACAACGGCGCAATCGACGGCAGCGCTGCGGCGGGCACGGGAACCGGCACCGGGCGTTCCGCCTGGCGCAGCGCCTCGGCCACGACCGGCAGCCCCGCCGCAACGTCGGCGATCGACACGAATGGCGACACTGGGGCGATCGTTTCGGGAAGGTCGACGGCTGGCGCAGGAGCCGCGTCGCCGACCGCGGCCGGAGCGACACATGGTTCCGGCATCACGGCATCGCCGACCAGATCGGTCCAGTCGATCACCAGCGGTGCGTTGGGCGCAATCGGTCCTTGTTCGGTCGCAGGTGCGACGTTGACCGCGGACTCGGCCACGACCGCATCGCCGACAATCTCGGTCCAGTCGATCGCGACGACTGGCTCTGGCGCGGTGATGAGGAGCGCCTCGGCAGCGGCGATTGCTACGGGTTTGGGGTCAGCCGCAGCGCGGGGCATAACAGGTGGGACTGCGTCCGCCGACGGCGCGCCCAACACGAAATCGACGCTTCCAAACGTCTCAAGCGCGCGCTCGACGTCGGGTGACAGGTCGCGGCGGTGGCGCAGGATCGAACGCGCCGCAGGCGACAGCCGGGGCAGCAAGCTGCGCCACTCGGCCCCCGATAGCTGCACCGCACGCAAGACCGGTGCAGCCACCGCAATCTCGTCTTCGGCAAACACCGCGACCAAATCGACCGGCGGCATCGCAAAGGCCAGCGCCCGCGCGCTCGCCGCGCGAATCGGCGGCGGGACATCGCCGCGAATCATCCGCAGCCGGGCGATCGCTGCGTCATTTGCCGAGGCGTTCCCCGACACGCGCCCCCGCCCGATCAAATCGACCAATTGCCGCCACGTCGATTGCGCGCCAAACGACGAAGACATTTCTGCCGAAAGAACCGTTTCCAAACTGTCGTCGAAGCGCAATGCGGCTCATTCCCGATCCGGACGCGAAAGCGCCGTAACGATTTCTTAACGGAGCTTGGCCGTCGTTGTAACCCCAAGCGGAGTCGCTTCAGGGATTCGATGCGTCGCAATGTGGGACAATTGCGTTCGTCGGCAATTATCTTATGCTGAAGGCAGATGCGGCGATGCGAAACACGCATGCCCGGGGAGCGGACTGTAATGCCTTTCGATTCGATCGACCGACGTATCCTGGAACTGCTACAGGACGATGGTCGCATGACCAATGTCGATCTGGCCGAGCGGGTGGGGCTGACCGCACCCCCATGTTTGCGCCGTGTCCGTGCGCTGGAGGAAGCCGGGGCGATTCGCGGCTATCATGCCGAAATCGATGCCGCGATCCTCGGCTATCCCATCACCGTCTTTGCGATGGTCAGCTTGCGCAGTCAGGCCGAGCATGATCTCGCCGCGTTCGAAGACCATGTCGGGACGATTCCTGAGGTCCGCGAATGCCATATGCTCAATGGCGAGATCGATTTCATCCTGAAGATCGTGGCGAGCGACCTGAAAAGCTTTCAGGACATTTTGATGACGCACCTGACGCCGGCGCCCAACGTCGCCAGCGTCAAGACTTCGCTGACGATCCGCACCGCCAAAGCGCTGCCGGGCATTCCGATCCGGCACGCCTGACACGAAAAAGGGCGGCCCGCGAGCCGCCCTCCTTATTGGTTGCTTCCGCCTTACGCGGCGATCGGCGGGGTCGTGACGAACACCGTCCACAACCGCGCAATCGCCTTGTTCGGCTCGGCGCTCACGCGCGCGAGCGCGACCTTCGCTCCCTCACGATCACCCGAAAGCGCCAGCGCCATGCCGAGGTGGAGATTGTTGCGATCGGCGTCCGGCGCGCCCTTGGTCTCGCACAAACGGTACATTTCGATCGCCTTGGCATAGTTGCGCGTGCCGAAATATGCATCGCCAGCCTGCTGGGCGAGATCGCCCTTTGCGCCCGCCAGCGCATTCTTTTCCTTGACCGCGAGCGGGGCACTGCCGGCGATTCCGGTCTTCGCGCGCGCCAGCAATTCGTTTCCGGTGATGTTGCCAGCCGGAATAACACCCGACGAGAGGCCTTCCTCGATCACGGTCTTGGTCTCATTCGGCAGGCCGACCGTCAGCGCGGCATCGCCATAATCGATATATTCCTTTTGACCGGCCATGCTCTTGGACGCCCATAACAGCCGGTAGAGATCGATCTTATTCTTGCTGTATTTGATCGCCGCCGGGCCCTGGAACCCGAACGTGTAGATCGCCCCGCGCCAATTCGGCGCAGTGCCATATTCGGTCAGCCACGCTGCCGTCCATTGATCGGCACCTTCCTGATCGCCCGCCTTGCCCAACCGGCTGAAGGCATATTTATACCAGGCCTCGGGCGCCTTGCGACCGGCCGCCTTTTCTGCTGCGATCGCGGTACCGAGCTCGGCAACGCCGCCTTTCACGTCGCCCGTCTCGACCTTGGACTGCACGATGTGCAACATCAGATCGGGATTGTTCACGCCGAGTTCGCGCGCGCGCATGAAGTAACGCAGCGCGTCGGGGTACTTTTTGAGCGCATAGGCCAAACCGCCACGCTCATTGTTGCGGATCGCGAGCTCGGCGGCTGGCGTTGCGGGATTGGCCAACAAGGCATCGAGGATCGGGATGAGCGCGGCAATCCGCTGCGCTTCCGGCAGGCTCTTGGTCTGCGCGTCGACGAGCGCCAACCTGATGCCCTGTGCGAGGTAGCGCTCATAGTCGGTTTTGGCGACGCCATCCATGGTGTTGAGCGCGGCCTCTGCCTTCACCAGATCCTTCGGCGTCGCGGCGAGTGCGGCCTGCGCCTCAATCGCGGCTGCGCGCGCTTCCTTTGAGATTGACGGTGCGGCCGGGGCCTCTTCCTTCTTCTTGGCCATCGCAGGCGCGACCAAGGCCGCCCCGTTCAGTCCGATGACCACAGCGGCGGACAAGGCAAGTTTGGAAACCATCTTCATTGCGAACTCTCCTCATGCGGCGCGGCGCGCGGCGGATTGCTGGCGCCGGTCTAGCGCCGCCGCTTGTACCGTCAAGCAACCGCGTTGCCGCCCAGGGCCTTAACGCTGCTTGAACCCATCGGCTCCGATCTGCGCAGCACGAGGCTTTGACGTGCGCGCGCCATCCGCCTAACCGGACCCGGATGATCGCCTTGCTCTCCCCCGCCAAGACGCTCGATTACGAGCGCCCCTTGCCCCCGCTTACCGCGACCGAGCCGCGCTTCGCCGACACAGCGGAAGCGCTCGCGCGATCGGCGGCAAACCTGACACAGAAACGTCTGGCGCAATTGATGCACATTTCGCCGACGCTGGCGAAGCTCAACGCCGATCGCTTTGCCGAATTCGCCGATGCCCCCGCCCGGCCCGCGCTCTTTGCCTTTGCCGGGGATGTGTACACCGGGCTTGAGCCGCGCTCGCTCGACGAGGCGGCGATCGCCTATGCTCAGGATCATGTGCGGATGCTGTCGGGGTTGTACGGCCTGCTCCGCCCGCTCGACGCGATGAGGCCGTATCGGTTGGAAATGGGCACGCGCTGGGCACCGCGCCACAAGAGCTTGTACGAATTCTGGGGCGACCGAATCGCCACCGCCGTGCGCGCGGATGTCGCGGCAGAGGGATCGGGTGCTGTCCTCAACCTTGCCAGTCAGGAATATTTCGCCGCCGTGCTCGGCAAACTGGGCGGCGTGCGTGTGATCGACGTGGATTTCCGCGAACCCGGCCCCGACGGCCCGCGCTTCGTCAGCTTCAATGCCAAGCGCGCGCGCGGGATGATGGCGCGTTGGCTGTGCGAACATCGCATCAACGACATTGCGGACATGAAGGGCTTCGACAGCGACGGCTATCGTTTCGATGCGGCCGAGAGCGCAACCGATCGCTGGCGCTTTTCCCGCGCATGAGCGGCTCGGCAGTCATCATCGGCGCATCGGGCGGGATCGGCGCGGCCTTCGTCGCTGCGTTGGAGGACGAAGGCGCGTTCGACATCGTTCACGGCTTTGCGCGCAGCTGGAACGGCACGCGGCACATCGACCTGACCGACGAAGCGAGCATCGCCGCCGCCGCCGCGCACGTCGCCACCGGCCCGGCGCCGACGCTAGTGGTCGTCGCGACCGGCTTGCTGCATGATGCGGTGCGTGGCCCCGAAAAGGCGATGCGCGAACTCGATCCCGTCTGGCTCGCCCGGAATTTCGCGATCAACGCGATCGGTCCGGCGCTCGTCGCCAAGCATTTCCTCCCGCTCGGGGCCAAGGGCAAGCCTGCGGTGTTTGCCGTCCTCTCGGCGCGCGTCGGGAGCATTTCGGACAATAAGCTCGGCGGCTGGTACGGCTATCGCGCGTCGAAGGCCGCGCTCAACCAGCTGGTGCGCACGATCGCGATCGAGGAAAAGCGCCGCAACGACCGCAGCATCGTCGTGACGCTCCACCCCGGCACGGTCGATACCGCGCTGTCAAAGCCGTTCCAGGGCAATGTCCAGCCCGGCCGCCTGTTCGATGCCGAACGCGCGGCGCTGCAATTGCTCGACGTGATCGAGGGATTGAAGGTCCCCGACAGCGGCAAACTGTTCGATTTCGAAGGCAAGGAAATCGCCTTTTAGGCTTGAGGGCAGCCGCCCCACCCGTTCGCCGTGGGCCTGTCGAAGGGCACATCTCCCGTACGCACCGCTTGCGTTGGTCGAGGCAGCGCTTCGACCAGCTCAGCCCGAACGGAGGGAAGAAGGAAACACCCCCAAAATGACGGATTTGTCACGAGTCCGCCATCGATAGGACAGTAGCACGGTCGCATCTTCTCGCGTGTCGGGGCCAATCCCGAACACCGTTTTTTGAGAGGATTGCCATGACCCGGTTCCCGATCGCGCTCGCCGCCGCCGCTCTGTTGTGCGGCACCGCTGCCGGCGCACAGATGAAGCCCGCACCCAAGCCCACCGCAAAGCCGACGCCTGCAAAGATCATGGCCGCCAAGCCCGCCCCGGCAATGGCAGCGAAGCCGGCGATCGCTGCGCCCAAGCCCGTACCGCGCGCCAAGCCGGCCGCTGCTCCCGGCGGGCGGATGGTTTCGGCCAAGCTCGCCAATGGCAAGACCGTGACCTACAATTGCGCGCTCGCCGGGAACAAGACCAAAAAGGCCTGCCAGTAACCCTCAAAATCCGCCCCCGCGCGCGCTCGAAATGCGGGTGGGGGTGGCATTCTGCATTGCGCTCGGCTAGGGTTGTCGCATTCCCGTAACACAGCCGAAGGCACCGCACATTGACCGACGAGACCGTGCTCGCCGACCCTTCCGATATTGCTCCGATCTCGATCGTCGACGAGATGAAGTCGAGCTATCTCGATTATGCGATGAGCGTGATTGTCGCGCGCGCGCTGCCCGATGTCCGTGACGGCCTGAAGCCCGTTCACCGCCGCATCCTGTGGTCGGCGTCGGAAAGCGGCTTCCTGTACAACCGCCCCTATCGCAAATGCGCGCGCATCGTCGGCGATACGATGGGTAAGTATCACCCGCACGGCGACAGCTCGATCTACGAAGCCTTGGTCCGCATGAGCCAGGACTGGTCGATGCGCGTGCCGCTGATCGACGGCCAGGGCAATTTCGGGTCGATGGACCCCGATAAAGCCGCCGCGATGCGCTATACCGAGGCGCGCCTCGCCAAGGTTGCCGGGTCGCTGCTCGAGGATATCGACAAGGACACCGTCGATTTCATCCCCAACTACGATGGCTCGGAGCGCGAGCCCGCCGTCTTGCCCGCGCGCTTCCCCAATCTGCTCGTCAATGGCGCGGGCGGCATCGCGGTCGGCATGGCGACCAACATCCCGCCGCACAATCTTGGCGAAGTGATCGACGCGACGCTCGCGATCATCGATTCGCGCACCGGCGCGCGCGAGGTCCCGAGCGACGAGGAACTGCTCGAAATCGTCCCCGGCCCCGATTTCCCGACCGGCGCGATCATCCTCGGCAAGGCGGGCGCGCGTTCGGCCTATGAAACCGGGCGCGGCTCGATCATCATCCGCTCGCGCTACGTCGTCGAGGAAGGCCGCGGCGATCGCCGTTCGATCGTGCTCACCGAAATCCCGTTCCAGACCGGCAAGAACGGTCTGGTCGAAAAAATCGCCGAAGCCGCCAAGGACAAGCGCATCGAAGGCGTCAGCGACATTCGCGACGAATCGAGCCGCCTTGGCGTGCGGATCGTCATCGACCTGAAGCGCGATGCAACCCCCGAAGTCGTGCTCAACCAGCTGTGGCGGCACACCCCGGCGCAATCGTCCTTCCCGGCGAACATGCTGGCGATTCGCGGCGGGCGCCCCGAACTGCTCAACCTGCGCGACATCATCACCGCGTTCGTCGTCTTCCGCGAGGAAGTGATCACGCGGCGTTCGAAGTTCGAACTCGCCAAGGCGCGCGACCGCGCGCATTTGTTGCTAGGCCTCGTCATCGCGGTCACCAACCTCGACGAAGTCGTCCGCATGATCCGCGGCTCCTCCAGCCCAGCGGCGGCGCGCGAAGCGCTGATCTCGCGCGAATGGCCGGTTGCCGAGATCGCGCCCTACATCAAGCTGGTCGAAGCGGTCGAAGCCGAAGTCACTGGCGACACCTATCGCCTGTCTGACCTGCAAGTCCGCGCGATCCTCGATCTGCGCTTGCATCGCCTCACCGCGCTCGGCCGCGACGAGATCGGCAACGAGCTGCAAGGTCTCGCCGATTCGATCTCCGAGCTGCTCGCCATTCTCGGCGACCGCGCCAAACTCTATGCGGTGATGCGCGACGAACTGGTCGCAGTCCGCAAGGAATTCGCGACCCCGCGCAAAACCGACATTGCCGCCGCCGCCGACGGGATCGACGACGAGGATCTGATCGAGCGCGAGGACATGGTCGTCACCGTGACGATGCAGGGCTATATCAAGCGTACCACGCTCGACACCTTCCGCTCGCAAGCACGCGGCGGCAAGGGGCGCGCCGGCATGGCGACCAAGGATGAGGACGCCGTCACCAATTTGTTCGTCACCTCGACGCATACGCCGGTGCTGTTCTTCTCGACGCTCGGCAAGGTCTACCGGATGAAGGTCTGGAAGCTGCCCGAGGGTGGCGCCGCCACGCGCGGTCGCCCGATGATCAATTTGCTTCCGCTGGCCGAGGGCGAGACGATTTCGACCGTGCTGGCCTTGCCCGAGGATGAGGCCGAATGGGCTGCGCTGCACGTCATGTTCGCGACCGCCAAAGGCAGCGTGCGGCGCAATTCGATGGACGCCTTCACCAACGTGCCCACCGCCGGCAAGATCGCGATGAAGTTCGAGGGCATTGACGAGGACGATCGCCTGATCGGCGTCGCCTTGCTCAGTTCGGACGATGACGTGCTGCTCGCCACCCGTTCGGGCAAGGCGATCCGTTTCGCCGCCGACGAAGTGCGCGAATTCCAGAGCCGCAATTCGACCGGCGTGCGCGGCATGCTGCTCAAGGGCGATGATGCGGTGATCTCACTCTCGATCCTCCACCGCGTCGGCGCCAGCCCTGAGGAGCGCGAGGAATATCTGAAGTTCGCGCCGTGGAAGGAGCGTGAGGGTGAGCCTGCGATGGACCCAGCCCGCTATCAGGAATTAATCGCGCGCGAACAGTTCATCCTCACCGTCTGCGCGAATGGCTATGGCAAATTGTCGTCGGCCTATGACTATCGCCGCACCGGGCGCGGTGGTCAGGGCATCACCAACATCGACAACATCCCGCGCAATGGGCCGGTCGTGGCAAGCTTCGCCGCGACCAAGGGGCATCAGTTGATGCTGGTGACCGACCAGGCGAAAGTGATCCGCACGACCCTGGGGTCGATGCGCGTGATCGGTCGCAATTCGGCCGGCGTGAAGCTGTTCGACGTCGCCAATAACGAACATGTCGTCTCCGCCGCCCGCATCGAGGAAGCCGAGGGCGAAGCCGAAGCGGATGTGCGGGATCTGACGGTGGTCGAACTGGCACCAGACGATGGCGCGGACACGAGGGATAATAGCGCGGCGGGGCCGGAGGACGGGGCCTGATCAACGGTCAGGCGGAAGATCCTCGGCAAGATGTGCGGCTGCATCCATGCGTTCGTGGAGCAACCGCACGACGTCGATTCCATCGTCATCGATTAGGACGAAGATGAGGTGAGAGGCGACCCTCGTCTGGAACAGGCCAGGATACAAATAGCCCGCCGAGCGCGCGCGATGATCGCTCGTCGCCAAGGTATCGATCCGCGCCAACAGCCACCGAACATCATCGTCGGCGCTGTCCACGCCCCATTACTCGACGGAATAATGCCATATCTCGCGTAAGTCGCGCCGCGCCCGAGGGCGGAGCCGGACCGAACGGCTCACTGCGCTTCATGCTCCCGACGCATTTCGTCCAGGAAATCTGCCATATCGAACGGCTCGGCGGGGCCGCTTTCAACGCCCTCCCGGATGGCTTCGCGCAGCCGATCCAACGCAGCCTCTTGCGTCTCAAGCAAGCGCAACCCGGCGCGCACGACATCGCTCGTCGATCCGTATCGCCCACTCGCCACTTGCCGGTCGGCGAAGTCGATGAAATGGTCGCTGAGCCACACCGACGTATTTTTCGAAGCCATGCCAAAACTCGCGTGATACCAATATCTGGTACAAATACACGCGCAACCGAAAGCCCGCAATGACCGACCTGCCCACCACCGCCTATAAGGTGCTCACCGCCGAACAAATGGCGACGCTGGAACGCGACGCCAGCTTCGCGGGTGCGCCGGTCGATCTGGCCGATGGCTACATGCACTTCTCGACCGCCGAACAATTGACCGAGACGGTCGACAAGCATTTCGCCGGTCAGAGCGATCTGCATGTCGCCGCGATCGATCTCGGGTCGTTCGGCGCGGGCCTCAAATGGGAGGAATCGCGCGGCGGCCAGCT
>NZ_JBBATX010000073.1:0-8398 GCF_040398505.1 Sphingomonas sp.
GCTTGCAAGTCTCGTAAATAGCTTCGCTATTTTCGTGCTTGCTGCGCTTTGGCGCGAGTGACGGGACTCGAACCCGCGACCTCCGGCGTGACAGGCCGGCGCTCTAACCAACTGAGCTACACCCGCTTATAAAGCGTGAGGCGAGCCAACTATGCGAGCCACCCTACCCTGTCAACCACCGGTTTCACGTTCTTCTGCAGAACCGTCGAAACTGCCCTTGCCGCGCCCGGTCAATGTGCCGTGTTCAAACAGGAAACCGGCGATATCGGGCTTGCCCGCTGCACCGACGATCGTTTGCAGGATAATCAGCAACGGCACCGCCAGCAGCGTACCCGCCGTCCCCCACACCCACGACCAGAAGCTGATCGAGACGAGGATCATGATCGGATTGATCGTCAGGCGATGCCCGACAATCAGCGGGGTGATCGCATTGGCCTCGATCAAATGGCAGCCAATCATCGCGAGCGCGGGAATCAGCGCGACCCAAATGTCCTGAAAGGTCATCAACCCCCCCAGCGCCAGCAACATCGCCGCCGCGATCGGCCCGAAATAGGGCACATAATTGAGCAACGCGACAATCCCGCCCCACATCAGCGGAAACGGCATCCCCATCACCCACAACAGGCCCGACATCAGCAACCCCAGCGACAGGTTGATCACGGTGATCGTCCCGAGATAGGCCGAGGTATCGTCGACCACGTCCTGGATCACACGCGCCGTCGCCATCGCGCCGCCAAAGCTCGCCCGGCTGGTGATCGTCTTCTTGCGCAACCGCGACCAGCCGGAAAGGAAGAAAAACACAATCAGCACGCCGAAAAACACTTGCACGATCACCGACGGGGCAAAGCTCGCGGCAAGCTCGAGGATCGAGCTGGGCGGGGTCACCGCCGTCGTAGCCGGGGCCTTGATCGGGCCGGTCGCGGCGAGATGCTGGACGGTGCGGTTGAGATATTTCTGGAAGCTTTGATACAGATCGATCAGCGGCGCGATGTTCATCTGGATCCGGTCGATGCGTTCGGGCAGGCGCCGGAAAAATTCGGTCGCAGGCACGATGATCGCCGCCAGCGCGACGTTCGCCGCAACGAGGAACAGCAACACGCAGGTCAGCGCCGCCAGGGCCGACGGAACACGCCGCCGCTCCAGCCATTCGAGCACTGGCACCAGCGAGATGGCGATCACCAACGCCGCGGTGGTGGGCAGGAAGAACTCGGCCCCGGCCTTCAGCGCGAACGGCACCGCCAGCGCGAGGCCGACCCCGGCGATCAGCGTGAGCGCCGCCAGCAACCGGTCGCGCCGCAACGCAACGCGGCGTTCATCCTCGTCCCCGGCCGCCTGTGCCGCCGGCAAGCCAAACGCACCGCTCTTGCTGTCATCCCGATCTGCCATGCCGCGACTCTAGCGCCATTCCCACGCCGCGCAAACGGCGCTAGCGATGTGCCATGGCCGATCTCATCCTGGTTATCGACGAGGGTACCACCTCGACTCGCGCAATGCTGTTCCGCCCCGACGGGACGTGCCTCGTCACCCGCGCCGCGCAACTTACCCAGCATTATCCGGAGCCTGGCCGAGTCGAGCATGATGCGGCCGAGATCTGGGACAAGACGCTCAGCGTCACGCGCGCCGTGATCGACGAAGCCGGCGGCGCCGAAAAGATCGCCGCGATCGGCATCACCAATCAGCGCGAAACGGTGGTTTTCTGGGACCGCGAGACCGGCGAGCCGCTCGCCCCCGCGATCGTCTGGCAAGACCGCCGCACCGCCGCGACGTGCCGCGCGCTAAAGGAAGCGGGTTATGAAAGCGTCGTACAGGCCAAGACCGGGCTGCTGCTCGATCCGTATTTCTCCGGCAGCAAGATCGGCTGGGCCATGGCACATTGGCCTGCGGTCAAAGCAGCGGGGACGCGTCTTGCCGTCGGCACGGTCGAAAGCTGGCTGATCTGGAAGCTGACCGCCAACGAAAACCGGGGTGGCCTGCACATCACCGACGCGACCAACGCCAGCCGCACCGCGTTAATGGCAATTGGCAGCGGGCAATGGGATGACGGTCTGATCGACCTCTTCGCCGTCCCGCGCGCGGCCTTGCCCGAGATCGTCGATTGCGCCGGTCAATTCGGCACTACCACGCTGTTCGGCTCCCCAATCCCGATCTGCGGCATTGCCGGCGATCAGCAAGCCGCCACGATCGGGCAATCGTGCCTGGCAGTCGGCGAGACCAAGGCGACCTTCGGCACGGGCGCGTTCGTCCTCAGCCAGGCCGGACCGACCCCGCCGACCTCGCGCAATCGCTTGCTGTCGACGATCGTCTGGCAATTGGGCGGACGGCGCTCCTACGCGCTCGAAGGATCGGTGTTCGTCGCCGGGAGCTTGATCAAATGGCTGCGCGACGAAGTCGGCTTGATCGGCACGGCGGCGGAAACCGAAGCCTTGGCGCGCAGCGTGCCCGACAATGGCGGTGTGTACCTGGTACCAGCCTTGTCCGGCCTCGGCGCGCCGTGGTGGGAGCCCGACGCACGCGGCGCGATCTCAGGGCTGAGCTTCTCGACCGGCAAGGCGCATATCGTTCGCGCCGCGCTGGAGGCGATGGCGCATCAAGCGCATGATCTGAAGACCGCCTTTGCCGCCGACGGCGTCGATTGGGCGAGCGTGCGGATCGATGGCGGGATGGTCGCCAATGACTGGATGGCGCAGGATATGGCCGACATCCTCAACGTCAGCGTCGAACGCCCAAAATTCGCCGAGACCACCGCGCTTGGTGCGGCGATGCTGGCAGGGATCGGTTGCGGGCTGTTCTCCGACCTCGCCGAGGCCAGCGTCATGCGCGGCGCGGTGGAGACGTTCGAGCCGGCGATGGACAGTGCGGCGCGTGAGCGGCGGCTCGACGGGTGGAAGCATGCGGTGGCGAAGATCGTCGCCTGACGCTTACGCCGCCACCCCTACCCGGTCCTCGAACAGCACCTTCAGATCCTTCTTCAAAATCTTGCCATTCGCGTTGCGCGGCAAGGTATCGTGGACGAAGCGGATCGCGACGGGAGTCTTGAAGATCGCCAGCCGCGCCTTCACCCAGGCCTGCAATTCCGCTTCGCTCGCCTCCATCCCCGGCGCGAGGTGGACGACGGCGGCGGGTTCCTCGCCCAACGTGCGGTGCGGAATGCCGATCAGCGCGCAATCGGTCACCGCGGGATGCGCGTAGAGGACGTTCTCGACCTCGCTCGAATAGATATTCTCGCCGCCGCGGATGATCATGTCCTTCGCGCGATCGACGATATAGACAAAGCCCTCGTCATCGAGCCGCGCCAGATCGCCGGTGCGCACCCAGCCATTGACGAAGGTCGCAGCGGTCGCCTCGGGTTTGTTCCAATAGCCCTTCACCACCATCGGCCCGCGCGCCCATAGCTCGCCGACTTCGCCAACGGCGAGTTCGGTCACGCCATCCTCATCGACGATCTTGAGATCGGCAACGGGCACCGGCGGGCCAGCGCTGGTCGGGCGCGCGAGATAATCCTCGCCGCCATGACCCGTGACGGTCGCCATCGTCTCGGTCATGCCCCAGCCATTCGAGGGCAGCGCGCCGAATTCGGTGAAAATCCGCCGCACCAGTTCGGGCGCCGACGGTGCCCCGCCATACGCGATCGCCTCAAGCGAGGAGAGATCGTAGCGGTCGCGGTCGGGATGCTCGAGGATTTGCCACGCGATCGTCGGCACGCCGCCGGTCACGTGCACCTTTTCGCGCTCGATCAACTCCATCGCGCGGATCGTGTCCCATTTGCGCATAAAGATGAGCGTGCTCCCGCTCGCGATCGATCCCATCATTGTCGCGCTGCAAGCGGTGACGTGGAACATCGGGATGACGGTCAGGAAGGTCTTGGGCGTGGGATCGGGAATCGCCTCGCCGCGGCGCAAATAGGTCCGCGCACCGGAAAAGGCCGAGGTCAGAATGTTGGTCATGAGGTTGCGGTGCGAGCCGAGCGCGCCCTTGGGGTTGCCGGTCGTGCCGCTGGTGTAAAAGATCGTCGCCGCATCGTCAGGCAAAAGCTCGACCGACGGCAGTTCGGCCTCGGGCAAGCTCGCATAGTCGTGCGGTGTGCCGATCAGATCCTCCAGGCGCACCGCGCGCGCATCGAGCGGGACGGATGCGCGCGCCACGACCATCTTCTCAAGCGCGGGCAAAGCCGGATTGTCCGCCGAGAGCCGCTGATAGCGCTCGTCATCTACGAACAGGATCCGACAGCCCGAATCATCGATGCCATATTCGAGCTCTCCGCTCGTCCACCACGCGTTCAACGGCACGACGATCGCCCCGATGCTCGCGGCGGCGAAGAAAATCACCGGCCATTCGGGCAAATTGCGCATTGCGAGGCCAACGCGGTCACCCTTGCCGATCCCCATAGCGACCAGCGTATGCGCCAGCGCGGCGACCGCGCGGAAATTTGCTTCATAGCTGACACGCTCATCTTCATAGACCGTGAACTCCCGCGCGCCATGCGCCCGCGACGCCGCGATCAGCCACGCGAGCGACGGCGGCGCATGCTTCCACACGCGAGTCGGAATGCCGTCGATCGCGACTGTCTCGATCTCGAACTTGCCACCCGCGACGGTCAGCGCCGCTTGCGCCTCGGCAAGCGCCATTTTGGGCCAGGCCGGGTCGAGCGCGACGAGTGGTTCCGTATCCAAGACGATGCTCTCCTCTGTGTCGGCGCGTGCGTCAGTTGAAACTCGGGTTTGCCGCGTCGATCGAATTTCGCAAGGTTAGTGTTGATTCGCGCGCCACTCAAGGCAATAGGGTGGCCGCGCTTTCGAACCGGGGGTATGGAAACCGACATGACCGTGAACCTGCCCGTCACCGGACGATTCGACACCGCCCGCCTTGCCGCGATCGATACGTTTTTAAAGGAACGCTATCTCGATTCGGGCAAGCTCCCCAATTGCCAGGTGCTGATCGCGCAGGGCGGCGAGATCGCGCATTTCTCCTCGCAAGGGGCGGCACGCGAAGGCGGGGCCAGCATCGACGAGAGCTCGCTCTTCCGCATCGCCAGCATGACCAAGCCGATCACCTCGATCGCGTTCATGATGCTGGTGGAAGAAGGCAAGGTCGCGGTCGATACGCCAGTCCACCACGTGCTCCCAGAATTCAAAGGACTCGGCGTCTATAATGGCGGCGGCGGCGGGGTGCCGTTCCAGACCAAGCCGACGACCGAGCCGATGCGCATGGTCGATTTGCTGCGCCACACCGCGGGCCTGACCTACGGTTTCCAGAATCGGTCGAACGTGGACGCGGCGTACCGTGAGGGCCGACTCGAGAATTGGCATGGCGGACTCGACCTCAACGGGTTCATCGCGGCGCTCGGCAAGCTGCCACTCGAATTCTCGCCGGGCGATGCATGGAATTATTCGGTATCGACCGATGTGCTCGGCGCGGTGGTCGAGCGGGTTTCGGGTCTGTCGCTGCCCGATTTCTTCCACACCCGCATCTTCGCGCCGCTCAGGATGGATGACACCTTCTTCGCCGTGCCCGAGGATAAGATCGACCGGCTGACCGATTGCTACACTTTTGTCCCGGGTAAGGGCCGCGTGATGTACGATCGCGGCGAAGCAAGTGCTTGGAGCCGGATGCCGAAGCTCGTGTCGGGCGGCGGTGGACTCGTCTCGACCACGCTCGATTATCACCGGTTCTGCACGATGCTGCTCAACGGTGGCGAACTCGACGGCGCGCGGATCGTCGGGCGCAAAACGATCGCGTTGGTGACGATGAACCATTTGCCCGGCGGCTCGGACCTTGCCGCCATGTCGAAGTCCTTGTTCAGCGAAGCGGCGAACGCGGGCACCGGCTTCGGGCTTGGCTTTGCGGTCAATGTGGATGTCGCGCGCTCGATGATTCCGGGGTCGGCCGGCGAATATTATTGGGGCGGGATGTTCTCGACCGCCTTTTTCGTCGATCCGGTCGAGCAGCTGTCGATGGTGTTCATGACGCAGATGTCGCCGTCGAACGTCTACCCGATCCGGCGCGAGTTGAAGACATTGATCTACAGCGCGCTGACGTAACGAACTCGCTTCCCCGGCGAAAGCCGGGGCCCCGTTGCGCTGCTTGTGATAACGAAGCGCAACGCAACCAACGGCTGCCCCGCGACTAGGCCCCGGCCTTCGCCGGGGAAGGATTTAGGGAGTAGAATGACAATGACCGGCCCGATCACCACCGAACTGCACGACGACATCCTCGTGATCATCTCGAACAACCCGCCAGTCAATGCGCTCGGCGCAGCGGTCCGACAGGGGCTTGAGGCCGGGATCAAGGAAGGTCTCGCGAACGATGCGGTCAAGGCGATGGTGATCCGTTGCGACGGTCGCACCTTCTTTGCCGGGGCCGATATCACCGAATTCGGGCGGCCGATGCAGGAGCCCGGGCTGCCGACCGTCGTCGACATGATCGAAATGGCCGATAAGCCCGTCGTCGCCGCGATCCACGGCACCGCGCTGGGCGGCGGGTGCGAGGTCACGCTCGGTTGCCATTACCGCATTGCCGTGCCGAGCGCGAAGATCGGTACGCCCGAGGTGAAGCTCGGCCTGCTCCCAGGGGCGGGCGGAACGCAGCGCATCCCCCGCATCGCTGGCGTCAAGCTCGCGCTGGAGATGACCGCAAAGGGCGATCCGATCTCGGCCAAGATGGCGCTCGGCGCGGGCCTGATCGACCGCATCGCCGGAGAGGATAGCCTCGTCGCCGACGCGATTGCCTTTGCGCGCGACATCGCCGCCGCCCGCCCGCTGCCTCGCGCCCGCGAGAAGATCGCGCAGGCCGACCCCGAAGCCGTCGCGGCGTTCAAGAAGGACAATGCCAAGCGTTTCCGTGGCTTCGACGCCCCCGCCGCCAACATCGCGTGCGTCGAGAAGGCCGCCGATGGATCGAGCTTCGACGAGGGCATCGCGTTCGAACGCGCCGAATTCATGAAGCTGATGATGGGCGTCCAGTCGGCTGCGCAGCGCCACATCTTCTTTGCCGAGCGGCAGGCCGCCAAGATCGACGGGATCGACCCCAAGATCGCGCTGCGCCCGATCAGCAAGGTCGGCGTGATCGGCGCTGGCACGATGGGCGGCGGCATCTCGATGAACTTCCTGTCGGCAGGCATTCCCGTCACCATCGTCGAAATGGCGCAGGAAGCGCTCGACCGCGGAACGGCCACGATCCGCAAGAATTACGAGGCATCGGCATCGAAGGGCCGGATCAAGCCCGAACAGGCCGAAGCCGCGATGGGCGCGCTGACCCCGACGCTCGATTTCGCCGCGCTCGCCGAGTGCGACCTCGTGATCGAGGCGGTCTATGAGAATATGGACGTGAAGAAGGAAATCTTCGCCAAGCTCGACGCGATTTGCAAGCCTGGCGCGATCCTCGCGTCGAACACCTCCTATCTCGATGTCAACGCAATCGCCGCTGCCACCAAGCGCCCCGGCGACGTGCTCGGTATGCATTTCTTTTCGCCCGCCAACGTGATGAAATTGCTCGAAGTCGTGCGCGGTGAAAAGACCGCCGACGATGTACTCGCCACCGTGATGGCGCTCGCCAAGACGATCAAGAAGGTCGCAGTGGTCGCGGGTGTGTGCGACGGCTTTATCGGCAACCGGATGCTCAAGCCGCGCCAAATCGAAGCGATGAAGCTGCTGATGGAAGGCGCAACGCCCGAGCAGATCGACCGCGTCCATGTCGCATTCGGCATGCCGATGGGTCCGTTCCAGATGAGCGATCTCGCCGGGGTCGATATCGGCTGGCACCGCGACCCGACGCGGATCGAGAGCATCCGCGACGCGCTCGCCGCCGAAGGGCGCTGGGGCCAGAAGACGCAAAAGGGCTTCTACGATTATGACGAGAAGCGGAACCCGACGCCAAGCCCGCGCGTCGCCGAAATTATCGAGGATTTCCGCGCCAAATCGAACATGGCGAAGCGCGAGATCAGCGACGAGGAGATTATCGAAAAGACGCTCTACACGATGGTCAATGAAGGCGCGCTGATCTTGGAAGAGAAAATGGCGCAGCGCGCAAGCGACATCGATGTGGTGTGGATCTACGGCTATGGCTGGCCGGTCTATCGCGGCGGGCCGATGTTCTGGGCCGATAGCGAGGGGCTCAAGAAGATCGTCGCTGGCTTGGAGAAGCACGGGTTTGCGGTGAGCGAATTGCTGAAGTCGAAAGCGGAGAGCGGCGGTCGGTTCAATGGATAGTCTCTCTTCTTCTCCCTCTCCCCTCTGGGGAGAGGGTCGGGGAGAGGGGCAGTCACGCGGACTCCCGTTTCTTACTGCCCCTCTCCCGCGCTTCGCTGCGCTCGCTTGCCCTCTCCCCGCAAGCGGGGAGAGGGAGAAGTGAAGTCAGCGATCGCCACCGCCGCCGCGATCCGCGCGGGCGAAACCACCGCGCT
>NZ_JBBATX010000073.1:8498-13794 GCF_040398505.1 Sphingomonas sp.
TGAAGTCAGCGATCGCCACCGCCGCCGCGATCCGCGCGGGCGAAACCACCGCGCTGGTCGAGTGCGACGCGGCGATCGCGCGGATCGAAGCCGGTGATGGCGCGATCAACGCCGTCGTCATCCGCGGTTTCGACCGCGCGCGCGACGCTGCGCGCGCGGTCGATGCGGGGCCAAAGGACGACCGCGCGCTGCTCGGCGTGCCGATAACGGTCAAGGAAAGCTTCGACATTGCCGGTTTGGCGACGAGCTGGGGCTTTGCCGAACATGCCGATCATATCGCGACCGAGGATGCCGTCGCGGTCCAGCGGTTGAAGGCGGCGGGTGCGATCATCCTCGGCAAGACCAACATCCCGGTCGGTCTCGCCGATCTGCAGACCAACAACCCGAATTACGGGCGCACGCGCAACCCGCATAACCTCGACCGCGTCAGCGGCGGCTCCTCGGGGGGATCAGCGGCGGCACTTGCGGCAGGGTTCGTACCGCTCGAATTCGGGTCGGATATCGGCGGATCGATCCGCGTGCCCGCCGCCTTTTGCGGGGTGTGGGGGCACAAGCCGACCTTCGGGATGCTCGATACCGACGGCCATTATTTCCCGCGCACCCAAGGGGCCGCGCCGAACCTGAGCGTGATCGGCCCGCTCGCGCGCGATCCCGACGATCTTGCGCTCGCGCTCGATCTCGTAAGCGATCTACCCCTACCCAAGCCCACACCGCGCGGCGCAGGCGACTGGCGTATCCTCATCCTCGCGCGCCATCCGCTCGCGGCGGCTGCGGCGACGATATCCGGCGCGGTCGAAGCGGTCGGGGCCGCCTTTGCGCAAATCGGTGCAACGGTAGACTATCACAGTGACTTGCTCCCCGATCTTAAGAGTCAGCATGAGGATTACATGCGCATCCTCGCGGTCGCGATGGCGCGCGGGGCCCCCTCCCCCAGCGGCCCACCCTCGACCCCGATGATCGTTCTGCTCGACCGGCAAGCGGCGTGCCGCCGCGCGTGGCGTCGGCTGTTTCGCGCGTATGACGCGGTGATCGCCCCCGCCTGGGGCACGACGGCCTTCCCGCATGACGACACGCCGATCGGCGATCGCATCGCCATGATCGATGGCGTCGCGACGCCCTTCGCCGCGCAGATCGCCTATCCCGGCCTCGCCACCTTCCCGCTGCTGCCCGCCACCAGCGTCCCCGTCGGCGCCGATCCCGAGGGCATGCCGATCGGCGTGCAAGTGATCGCCGACCGGTATGCCGACCACACCGCCATCGCCGTCGCCCGCGTGGCGCACGACCTCGTCTGGAGCCGATAGATGACCGACCTCGACACGTTCCGCGCCGAAACCCGCGCCTGGCTGGAGGCGAATTGCCCGACCGAAATGCGCGAGCCCATCCGCTCCGACAAGGATGCCTGCTGGGGCGGCCGCAACCCCGATTTCCAGCCGGGCCAGAAGGAATGGATGGACGCGATGGCGTCGCGCGGCTGGACCGTGCCCGATTGGCCGGTCGCCTATGGTGGTGGTGGGCTGTCGCCGGCGGAAACCAAGATTTTGCGCGAAGAAATGGCGGCAATAAAGGCGCGCAACCCGCTCAATTCCTTTGGTATCTCGATGCTCGGGCCAGCATTGCTGAAGTACGGCACCGAGGAGCAGAAGCTCGATTACCTGACCAAGATTGCCAAGGGGCAAATCCGCTGGTGTCAGGGCTATTCCGAACCCAATGCCGGCTCCGACCTCGCCAGCCTCGCCACCAGCGCCGAGGATGCGGGCGACCATTATGTCATTAACGGGCAAAAGGTGTGGACCTCTTATGCCGACAAGGCCGACTGGATTTTCTGCCTCGTCCGCACCGACAAGACCAGCAAGCAAGGCGGGATCAGCTTCGTGCTGTTCGACATGGCCTCGCCCGGGGTGTCGACCAAGCCGATCCTGCTGATCTCGGGCTATTCGCCGTTCTGCGAAACCTTCATGGACAATGTGAAGGTCCCCAAGTCGCAGCGCGTCCATGACGAGAATAAGGGCTGGGACGTCGCCAAATATCTGCTGGGCCATGAGCGCGAGATGATTTCCGGCATGGGGCTGGCAAGTTCGGGCGGTAACCCGTTGATCGAAGGCGCAATCGCCACGATCGGCCTTGATCACGACGGCCGCCTCGCCGATCCGTTGCTCCGCGCGAGCATCGCCACTTTCGAAGTGCGCGCGAAAGCGTTCGGATCGATGTCCGAGCGCTTCATCGATGAATTGAAGGCCGGTCGCGCGCATCCCGCGCAGCCCTCGATGATGAAATATTACGGCACCGAACTCAACAAATCGCGCCATGAACTGATGATGGCGGCGGGTGGTTCGAACTTGCTCGAATGGGAAAGCGAAGCGTCGCGCGGCGGTGCCGAGGCGCGCGCTTGGCTGCGGACCAAGGCCAATTCGATCGAGGGCGGGACGAGCGAAGTCCAGCTCAACATCATCGCCAAGCGAATTTTGGAATTGCCCGCGTGACTTCACCCTCTCCCGCTTGCGGGAGAGGGTGGCCGAGCGAAGCGAAGGTCGGGAGAGGGCGGTGACACGGACGTCGGCGTTCGGGACTGCCCCTCTCCCCGACCCTCTCCCCTGAGGGGAGAGGGAGAAGAAGGAAGAAAAATGCCCCTATTTCTCGATGATGACCAAACCGCCCTGCAGGATACGATCCGCGATTTCGTCGGTGAACATGCGCCCGTCAAACATATGCGCGCGCTGCGCGATGCGAACGACGCGACCGGCTTCAGCCGTGATCTGTGGAAGAGCTTCGCCGAAATGGGCTTCACCGGCATCCTGATCGGTGCGGACGAAGGTGGCCTGGGGCTCGGCCATGTCGAGGCGGGCGTCGTGCTTGAGGAAATCGGCCGTAACCTGTCGCCCTCGCCCTTCCTGACCACCGCAGTCGCGGCGGTCGCGGCACTGCAGGGCACCGCCCACGCCGCGCGCTGGTTCCCCGGCATTCTCGCGGGTGACACTTTTGCAGCATTGGCGATCGATGAGCAGGCCAAGCACCGCGACAGCGTCGGCCTCACGGCCGAGCGTTCGGGCAACGGCTTCAAGCTGACCGGCAAGAAGCAATTCGTCACACACGGCCATGTCGCCGATCTGCTGATCGTCGCGGCCCGCACCGCTGGCAGCGCCGATGATTCCGCAGGCATCACCCTCTTCGCGATTCCCAAAAGCGCGGCGCACCTGACCGCGACGCCCGAGCGCCTCGCCGATTCGAGCATCGCCGCACGACTCGATTTCGACGGCGTCGAGATCGATGCCGATGCGGTGATCGGCGATGTCGATGACGGCCGCGCGCCGCTCGACCGGCTGCTCCGCGCCGGCCGGACCGGTGCCTCGGCCGAGCTGCTCGGCGTAGGCGGCGGGGCGATGGACATGACCGTCGGCTATCTGAAGCAACGCAAGCAATTCGGCACGACGATCGGCAGCTTCCAGGCGCTCCAGCATCGCGCCGCGCATCTCTACAGCGAGATGGAAGTCGCGCGCGCCGCAGTGATCAAGGCACAGCAACTGCTCGATGCCAATAGCGACGCCGCAGACGTTGCGGTTTCAGTCGCCAAGGCGATGACCGCAATGGCCACGACCTTGTCGGTGCAGGAAGGCGTGCAGATGCACGGCGGCATCGGCATGACCGATGAATATGACATCGGCTTCTACATGAAGCGCGCACGCGTGCTTGCCGAGATGTTTGGCGACGCCAATTTCCACGCCGACCGGATCGCGCGCGCGGCGGGCTATTGATGGACGACGCGCCCACCCCCGAACAGCTTGCGCAAAAGCTTGTCGATTTGCTCGATGTCGAGGAGATCGATACCGATCTGTATCGCGGCCGACGCGGTGACGACGGTGATGGACGCGTTTTCGGCGGGCAAGTGCTGGCGCAGGCCCTCCAGGCGGCGCAGCGCTCGGCCGATGCGGACAAAGCCGCGCATTCGCTGCATGCTTATTTCATGCGCCCCGGTGCCGGGGCGCATCCAATCATCTACAGGGTGGTCCGCGATTTCGACGGCAAGAGCTTTGCCACCCGCCGCGTGATCGCCACGCAAAAGGGCGTGCCGATCCTTACCCTGACGTGCTCGCTCCAACGGCCCGAGGCCGGCCTCGCGCATCAGGATATCATGCCCGACGTGCCCGCGCCCGAAGCGCTGAAAAGCGATCTCGAAATCCGGATCGAACACGCTGACCACATCCCCGAAAGCTTCCGCGCCAATTTCATGCGACCCCGCATGATCGAAAGTCGCCCGGTCAACGCGCGGAACTGGTTCAGCCCCGAAAAGCAAGATCCGCACCAGGTAAATTGGTTCCGCGTGGTCGCCCCGGTCGCCGACGACGCGGCATTGCACCGCGCGATCCTGACCTATGCGTCCGACATGTCGCTGCTCGGCACCGCGACGCTGCCGCACGGCGTCAATTGGATGACCCATAATCTGCAGAGCGCCAGCCTTGATCATACCGTGTGGTTGCACGAAGATTTCCGCGCCGACGATTGGTTGCTCTATGTGTGCGACAGCCCGTGGGCTGGCCACGCGCGCGGCTTCAATCGCGGCAAGATTTTCGCCCGCGACGGTCGGCTGGTCGCAAGCGTCGCGCAGGAAGGGTTGATGCGATTGCGGGAGTGACGCGATGAACGGGCTGACGGCGCAAATCGACGATTTTTCGCGGCGCGATTTTACCTTTACCGGCACGACCAAGCCGGTGTTGCTGATCGGCGACGCGGGTCCTGCGGTCATCGTGATCCACGAAGTCTATGGCTTCACGCCAGCGCTCGCGCGCTTTTGCCGGTGGATCGCGGAGTCGGGGATGCGGGTCTACGCGCCGATCCTGCTCGGCACGCCCGATGCGACCAATCCCGAAAAGATCAGCCGTCGTCGCCTATATGGGCTGTGCATCAGCCGCGAATTCACGCTGTTTCGAGCCGGTAAATCGAGTCCGATCGTCGATTGGCTCAGGCCGCTCGCGCAGCAGGCGCATCAGGAGTGCGGCGGGCCCGGCGTTGGCGTGATCGGCATGTGCCTGACCGGCGGCTTCGCGCTGTCGATGGCGGTCGATCCGGTCGTGCTGGCACCGGTGCTGTCGCAGCCGGGGATGCCGGTCATGGGCCCGGCGGCGCTCGACATCTCGGCCGCCGATTTGGCGATCGTCAAACAACGCACGATCGACGAGGGGCTGAGGCTCCGGGGCTATCGCTTCGATGGCGATCCGCTGTCGAAGCCCGCCAAATTTGCGACGTTGCGGCGGGAATTCGGCGACTCTTTCACCGGAGTCGAGCTGCCCGACGCGTGCGCTAA
>NZ_JBBATX010000074.1:0-13510 GCF_040398505.1 Sphingomonas sp.
TGACTTTAGATTTAGAATTTCTTTCTCTCAGGCGCGATCACCTCGATCCGTTCGGGCTGAGCCTGTCGAAGCCCTGCTTACCCCAAGTGAGCCGAGCGCGTTTGGAGAGGTGCCCTTCGACAGGCTCAGGGCGAACGGGGTGGTGGATCGACCTCGACCCATACCAAAGGAGCCGCCAACCGGGCATAACTAGGGACGAAAACCTGCGCGTACGCCTAACTTGCCCCTAACCTTCCGCCACGCGCAGCCCCAACCCCGCGCCCCTACCCCGCCTGAACCCGCCCGGTCCGCACCAATTTTCCCCACCCGACGCGCGGGCCCCGCAGCGCCTGCGCAATCGCCTTCAACACGACATAATACATGATCTGGCGATAGCCGATCCGCTGCGGGATCAGCAGCCACAGCAGCCGCCAATTCTCACGCCGCTCCAGCGCGAAGGCGATCGTGGCGGCGAGCAGATCGACCGCGGTGAAGACCAGCCAGTAGAGCAGCATCTTCTCGACATCGTGCTGCGTCTGCGCCCAGCCATGCGCCAGCACCGCGAGATAGGTCGTCACGAAGCTGACGATCAGCGCGAGATCGATGATCGGCGAAATCGCCGCGAACACGATCTGGAACAGGATCGCCTGCGGCAACCCGACACGCGCGAGGCCCGCGGGCCGCCCGGTGGCCATGATTCCCCCGTGCTTCCACAAACATTGCAGCGTGCCGAACGCCCAGCGGAAGCGCTGCTTGGCGAGGCCCGTGATCGTCTCGGGCGATTCGGTCCAGGCGACGGCATATTGATCGTACGTCACCTTCCATCCGGCGCGCTGGATCGCGATCGTCAGATCCTGATCCTCGGCCAGCGTATCAACCGGGTATCCGCCCACCTCGCGGATCGCCGACAGCCGCCACGCGCCGACCGCGCCCGGCACCACCGTCATCGCATCGAGCCGGGCGAGCGCACGCCGTTCGAGATTCTGCGCGGTGATATATTCAACCGCCTGGAATTTGGTCAGCAGGTTCACGCGGTTCCCAACCTTGGCATTGCCCGCGACTGCGCCGATTTTGGGATCGATGAACCACCGCGCGAGGCGTGCGATCGTGGTTGGTTCGAACTGCGTATCGGCGTCGAGCGCGATAACGATCTCGCCCGTCGCCAGATCGAGCGCCTGGTTGAGCGCGCGCGCCTTGCCGCCATTTTCGAGCGTGAGCAGCCGCACGCGCGGATCATCGGCAAAGGCTTCGGTCACCACCGCGCTGGTACGGTCGGCCGACCCGTCGTCGATCACGATCACTTCGATCCGCACCTCGGTCGAGGCGAGCACGCCGCGCACTGCGCGTTCGATCACCAATTCTTCGTTGAACGCCGGGATCATCACCGTGACGAAACGCGTCGGGTCGATCGCGGGGAAGATCGTCCGCCCCTCGCGCCGCGCCTGGATCAGCGCGAGCGACGACAGGATCACCGCCCGGGCAATGCCGACGGTAATCGCGATGAAGAAGATCCACCCGAGCGAGACGACGATGAAGCCGAGCGCGCTGAACAGGAACAGATCGGTCTCGGCCGCCGCGCGGTCACTCGGCGAAAGCGTCGGCATCGCGACATCGCGCGGGATGCCCGCGAGCGTCGAGACCGGCACGAAGGTATAGCCTTTAGCCCGCAGCGTATCGATGATCACCGGCAGCGCCGCGACCGTCTGCGCGCGGTCGCCACCGGCATCGTGGAGCAAAACGATATTGCGGCTGCACTGCGTCTCGGTGTCGACGGTGCAGTGCGATGCGACCGGATCGGTGACCTGCGCGATCGTCGCATCGATGATCGCTTGCACGCCCGGCCGCTTCCAGTCGCCCGGATCGACGTGCAGCCCGACCGAGATGTAGCCGCGATCCTGCGCTTGCAGCGCGGGGTCGATTTCGTCGGCCGTGGTCGGCTCGGCATCGCCGAAATAGGGCGCGCGGAACAGCCGGAGCGAGCGCCCGGTGAACGCCTGGAACAGCCGCTGCGTGGTGTTGAGCTGGAACGTCGTCTCGGTCTGCGACGCGCCGGCGAGATTGGGATGGGTGTAGGTGTGGCTGCCGACCTCATGCCCTTCGCGGACCATGCGTTCGAGCAGCGGGCGTTGCGTCAGCGCATTCTCGCCGACGATGAAAAACGTCCCGGGGACCTTCTTGGCCTTGAGGATGTCGAGCACGCGCGGCGTCCAATTGGGATCCGGCCCGTCGTCGAAGGTCAGCGCGACCAGGCCCGGCTTATATCCGGTCCGCTCGACGACATAGGGCGAGGGCAGGATCGGGAAGCGCACGTCGCCAATTGCCCCGGCCTTGGTGGTCAGCACTTGCCGCACGCCTTGCACCGGCACGCTGGAAATCTTGAGGATCTCGCCATTGCCCTCGATATCGACCCCGGTGCCAGCCGGGGTTTGCTCGATCGCCGAGGCCGCCGGGAGTGTGCGGTGCGATCGCCCGAAGATCGACCACAGGCCGGGATCCTCCGCCCCCAGCCGCCATACCGCGACGCCGCCAAGCCCGACATTTTGCAGGAAGCGCATCTGGTTATAGGCCGACGCCGCGTCGAGCAGCCAGACGGTGTGGCGGCTCGTGCCCTCCTGATAGGCAAAGCTGCTATTGCCGCTGGCCTTGTCCCACGCCGGCTTGGCATCGGATTCGCGCGCGGCCTGCCACGCTTCATCGATCGCGAGCGGCTCGCCATTGCCGTCGTGCCAATCATAGGCATAGCTGCCAATCGCCACGACGAGCTTTTCGCGGGGCACACCGCGCGCGGCGCGGGCGACCGATTGCTCGAACCAGCTTTGCGAGGCGATCGGCCCGGCATCGCCGCTGATCTCATGCTCGTCATACGCCATCAGAAAGACGCGATCGACGATCTTGGCAAAGGCCGCGATGTTCCAGCCATTCTCGCCATCCGCTTCGCCGACCGGCACGGCGATCCCGATCACCCATTTGCGCTTGGCGAAGCGCGCTTTGGTCTCGGACAGGAAGGTGCGGTAATCGGCTTGGCCGCGCGGGGAAAGTTCCTCGAAATCGAAGAACGCGCCCCCCGCCCCGTTCGCCGCCAGCCATGGTTCGAGCCGGTCGAGCAACGCCTTGCGCTGCGCCGGGTCATGCAACAACGCCGCCATGCCGGGCGCATCCCAATCGCCGCCAATCGCATTCTGGATCATCGGCAAGATCAACGGCCTGGTCGCGGCGCTGTTGATGATCGCGCGCCCGGCGGGATCGCGGAACACGGTGATGTGATGGTTCGCCCCGGTGACCGAGACCCAGCCCGGGATCAACCAGTCGAGTTCACCGATATGCCGGCGAAGCGAGGCCGCCGAGGATTCGTCCCACGGCACGTGAAAGCCGATTGCCAGCGGCTGATTGGTCCCGACACCGCGCGGCGCGGCACCGAGCAGCCGGACGTAGCCGTTCAGGCCGTGGCGCGCGCGCTTCAGCAACGGGCCGGTCGGGGGTGGCAGTCTGGTGAGTGCCGGATGCTCGGCTTCTACCGGCAGCAACGGCGCGCGCGGCACCGCGCCGATCGAGACGCCGAGTGCCACCACCGCGACCACGACCAGCAGGACGAACGCGGCGACCGCGACCGCGAAACGCCGTCGCCGCCGTCCCGAAGCATCGTAGAAGACGGGGGCATGGCTCATCTGTGGCATTTCCTAGAACGCATAAACGGTGCGCTCGCATCGGCGCTTTGGCATGGCGGGAGGGCAACGCCCAGATGACATTTGCGTCACCTACGCGGTCCTTACGTCCTTTATAGGAAATCGGATCGGGGAAAATGCAATGGTCGGGGCGATAGGATTCGAACCTACGACCCCTGGACCCCGAGACCAGTGCGCTACCAGACTGCGCCACGCCCCGACACATTGCAGGGGGCTGCGCGTAGCGGGCGGCACCCGCGCTATCAAGTCAAAAATGCCGATGTCGGAATGTGGCGCGCCGATATCGGGTCGAGCGCCCCGTTGGCCCCAAGGCATTAACGGTGCGGATTTTGCGGTAACTGCCGTTGCACGAGTGCAACACAGTGCGGAATTTAGGTCACGTTCCGGGATTGTATCGAATCGGCCCAAAACCCGCTTGAGATTTGGATATCATACTTATAGCTTCCTCTCTTAAGAGATGGTGCGGCAGGGGCAGCGCCACGAAAAAGGGGTGTGGTTTCATGATTAAGTCGAGCGCCGCGATGATGCGGTTTCGCCCATTCTTGCTCGCAGGCGTTGCGGGGATTGGCCTCGTCACCGGCGGCGTCGCGCAGGCCCAAGTAGCAAGCGGCCCGACGATCCCGGCCCAGCCGTCGGGTGGCAATTCTCTGGTCGACGGCGCGAACGCGGTTTTGGAAGGGCATAGCAGCGGCGCGCAGGTCGCGGTTGTTACGCCCGAACCATACATCCAGATCGCCAATCCCGGCACCCCGACCACGGCGCGCGATCCGGTCAACATCACCGGCGTGGGACAGATTGTCATAGACACTGGCAATGGCAGCGGCTCGATCGGCCTGTGCACCGCTTCGCTCATCAACCCGCGCACGGTGCTGTTCGCCGCGCACTGCGTCAATTCGGCGGCGGCGACCTCCTATGGCCGCGCCGGACCGAGCGGGACCGGGACCGCCGTCAGCATCGGCTTTTCGAACAACAATTTGAGCGCGCTCCAGCAATGGATCTTTGCTGGTGCAAACCAATATGCGTCGAACCCGGCCGCGTTCCTCTACAACCTTAACCAGGTCGTCTATAATCCGCGCTCGACCGAGCCGGGCAACGGCTTCCTCTATGCCGACATTGCGCTCGGCACGCTCGACCGCCCGGCCGCAAACATCCCGACCTGGGCTTTGCTCTTTTCGACGCTCCCGGCACCCGCCTCGATCGGGGCGAGCGGCACTGGCTATCACGTCAACATCGCGGGCTATGGCAATAACGGTACCGGCGAGACCGGCGCCAATGGCGGCATTGATTTCCGCCGGCGCGTCGCGGAAAACTTCCTCGGCGGCCTGACGTCGCTAGACGATTTCCAAAATTTCATTTTCGGCTCGCCGACCGGCGCACTGCCGCAAAATCTCTACTGGATCGACTTTGACGATCCACGCCGCGGCACCGCTGCGGCAAGCCCGTTCGATTTTAACAGCTTCCGCGACAATGCGTTACCCAATGAAGGTGGTACCGCGCCTGGCGATTCGGGTGGGCCGCTGATTCTCGACCGTACGTTTTCCAGGCAGGTGATCCTTGGCGTACTGTCGGGCGGATTCTCCCGCTTCTTTAATGGCCAGCCATCCCAAAGCTATGGCTCGAACAGCTTCTATCAGCCGCTTTACCTGTATTGGGATTACATCGCGGCGAACAACCCATACCGCTATGTCAGCGCGCTCGCTGGCGACGGTAACTGGACCGATGCGACGCGTTGGGTGACGAACGTCGACCCCAATTACACGATCATCGGCCCCAACGGTCAGCTGGTTAACGGCGTCCCCAATAATCCCGGCGGAACCACCACAGACACCAGCGGGAAATTCGGCCAGATCTGCTTCCAGAATACAACGTCGAGCGACTGCCTCAATGTCGGCACCGGGGTTGAAACGATCAATTCCAACCCGATCGGCACGGCCGGGCTGGCCAACGACGCTGCATCGACAACCCTGGCGCGGCCCACGGGCGGCGCACTCGGCACAGGAAGCGATGTCGCACCGGAACTGCAAAGCCAGGCCGATCAGGGTGCGCAGGCACTGCCGCCAGCGACGCTCGCCAACGGCTTGCCGGGCGCTACCAACTTCGTGCCCAACAATGTCGATCCGGTGCGCGCGACCGGCGCGATCGGGCGCTATTTCGACGTGACGCTCAGCGCAACAGGCACGACTACGCTCAATTCGACGGTAACGATCGACCGCTTCACGCTTGCCGGCGCAGGCGCACGCCTCAATATCGATACGACCGGCGTCCTGACCAGCCTGATCAGCGTGACGCAGACGAGCGGCACGATGCAGGTCAATGGGCGCCTGACCACGCAGGGCGACTATTTCCTGATGGCGGGCGGGCTGAATGGCGTCGGTACGATCAGCACGCCCTTCTTCACCAACATGCTGGGCACGATCTCGCCGGGCATTGTCGGGGATGCTGGGTCGATCGGCACCTTGACCTTTAACGGCAACGTGATTCTGACGTCGGGTAGCCGCTATCTCGTCGATCTCGGCGCAAATGGCGTGTCGGACCGGATTGTTGCGGCCGCCGGGACCGCCGGCAGCACCGGGGCCGCGAACGTCGGTGGCGTGATCGGGTTCAGCTTCTCGCCGACCACGCTGCGCGCAGGCAATGTCTACACGATCCTGACTGCGGCGGGCGGCGTTACCGGCACCTTCGCGACGCCGGGGGCGTTCAGCGCAATCCTGACGCCGCGACTGACCTATAGCGCGACGGCAGTGACCGCGACGATCGATGCCGGGCTGTACGCCAACGTCGTCGGCACCTCGCCGGTACAGCGCGCTTATGCCCAGTTGCTCGATCAGAACCGCGGCAATGGCTATCTCGATATCTACGGTCCGCTCGACTTGCAGAACGCCGCCACGATTCAGGGGACGCTCGACGGTCTGGCACCGCGCAATCAGACCTTGAAGCGCGCGCTCGGCACGCTCGTGGTCGACAATATGCTGCGCTTCACCGAGCAGCGCCTCACGGCACTCACCCCGGGCAATCTCGACGGTTCGCTCGCGATCATCGGCAATCCGCTGCAAGTCGCGGCGCTCAAATCCTCGGGCGTCGAAGTCGGCCGTGGCACCAACGGCATTGCCGGCCAGGAGACGATGAAGACCGCCAGCCTGCCCGAAGGGGTGAGCGGCTTCATTGCCGCCGGCTATGTCGACGGGGACAGCCGTCCGATGGCGACGGCGGTGCCGCTCGGCAATCGCGACCAGTTCAACGGTTATTATGTCGCTGGCGGTCTTGAAGGCGAAGTCGGCAGCCACGGCGCGCTCGGCCTCGCGCTCTCGTACACAAATGTCGATGGCACGACGAGCTTCGCGCAAACGGCGCGCGCCGAGCTGTTCCAGGGCACCGCCTATGGCAAGTTCGATATAGCCGGGCATCTCGTCCTCGACACGCAGGCGAGCCTTGGCGTAATCACCAGCAAAACCCGGCGGATCGCGACTGTTATCGGCACGAACTACACGCTCAGCGGCAATGAAAGCGCGGTAACCTACACCGGCGAGTTCGGTCTCGGTTATGCGTATGGCGTCGGCCACGGATTGAAGGTCACGCCGCGGGTCGCGGTCCGGGCCGGTCGGATCGGCTGGGAGGGCGGCTCCGAAACCGGCGGTGGCACCGCGCTGCGGATCGACCGGGACTCCGCTGAGAGTGTGCAGGGATTGGGCGGTTTGACGGTCAGCGGCGGGAACAAGATCAAGCCGTATCTGTCGGCCTATTTCGTCCACGAATTCCTCGACAAGGCCGCTGTGTTCGGGGCGAACTTCGCCGGTGGCACCGGACCTAACGCGCTGTTCGCGCTGGCGGGTCAGGACAAGGATTGGGCCGAGGTCGCCGGCGGCCTCTCCTACGGCTCGCGCAAGCTGAGCGTCGCGGTCGGTGCCGACACGACGATCGGTCGTGGCGACGTGTCGAACCAGAGCTATCGCGCGTCGATCAAAATCGGGTTCTGATCTTCACGTGAACGCACGAAAGGGCCGTCCGGGCGACCGGGCGGCCTTTTCCGTATCGGGCGTTTATCGCGGGCCCTGTGAAATTAGCGGTTCAATCCTCCCGACGCACTCGATAACGCTGCGCGATGACCGGTCTCGAAATCGCCGCCTTCCTGCTCGGCATCGCCAATGTCACGCTGGTCGTCCGGCGCAGCATCTGGAACTATCCGTTCGGGCTGATCATGGTCGCACTGTACGGCAAGATCTTCCTTGATGCGCGGTTGTACAGCGATGCGATCCTGCAGATTTTCTTTTTCATCGTGCAGCTTTACGGCTGGTGGAACTGGTCGCGAAACCGCGCGCGCGCCGGGGCGGTGACGGTCGTTCGCCTCCGCAACCGTGACCGCGCGCGTTGGGGAATCGGGTGCGCCATCGCCGCCGCATTGTGGGGCTATGGCATGCACCGGTTCACCGATGCGTCTTTCCCCTGGGCCGATGCGACGCTCGCCATCACCAGCGTCGCTGCGCAGATTTTAATGTCGCGCCGTGCGATCGAGAATTGGTGGCTGTGGATCGCGGTCGATATCGGATCGGTCGGGCTGTATGCGGCCAAGGGCCTGTGGCTGACGATGCTGCTCTACGCGATCTTCCTGGGCCTCGCGATCTGGGGGTTGATCGAGTGGCGCACGGCCGAGCGGCGGAAGGCGGCGGCATGACCATGATCTGTCTCCATGGCCCCGAAAGCACCGGCAAATCGACGCTGATCGAACAGCTTGCCGCGCAATTTGGGACGATCTTCGTCCCCGAATATGGCCGCACCTTTGCCGAGACGCACGGCACCGACTTCAGCATGGCCGATCTGGTCGAGATCGCGCAGACGCACGATTCCATGACGCGCGCGGCGCTGGAGACCGGTGCCGATCCGCTGTTCCTCGATACCGATCCACTGATGACGGCGGTGTGGGCCGACATGCTGTTCGGCACGCGCGACCCGTGGTTCGATGCGTGGCGCGGCACCGCCGACCTGTATCTGCTGCTCGATATCGATTTGCCGTGGATCGACGACGGGACGCGACTGTTCGGCAGTACGGCCGAACGCCGACGCTTCTTCGATCTGTCGCGCGCGGAGCTCGACCGGCGCGGCGTCCGCTACGCGCTCGTCAGCGGCAAGGGCCCCGACCGCCTCGCCGCCGCGCTGGCAGCGATCGAGGCGATAAGGCTGGACGGCTAGGCCGGTCTATTTGCCCTTCAGGGCTTTCACCGCCGCCATCGTGCCGCTGACATGCCCGGCCGGGTTCAAATCCGACAGGACATAGGCGATCTTGCCGGTCTTCGCGATCACGTAGGACGTGCGGTTGGTCCAGCCGGTCTTTTGCGGCAGCGTCACGTCATAGCCGCTGATCGTCGTTGGCGTCGCCAGCCCGACCGGGAATTTGCTCGCGCATTCCTTGACCGAAAACTCCTTGATCCGCTCGGCATTGCCCGCGGTCAGGCCGATCAAGGACGCGCCGTTCTTGGTGAATTCAGCGCTCGCCTCGGCGAATTCATGCGCCTCGACCGTGCAGCCCGAGGTGAAGGCGGCGGGGAAGAAATACAGCACGACCGGCCCCTTCTTGAGCGCGGTGGCGAGCGTGAAGGTAAAGGTCGTGCCGCCCAATGCTGCCTCGGTGGTGAAGCCGGGCGCCTTGTCCCCTACTTTTAGCGAAGCATTCGCGGGGGCGGCTGCCACCAGCGCAAGGGTAAAGGCGGCAAGTGCGGCGGTGCATTTCATGGCAACATCTCCTGATAGCGTTTGCGCCACGCTACCCCGCCGATCGCGCCACCGCCAGAGCGATTGCCGCCCCGATCAGCGCGACGGCGCAAGTTTGGTGTTGAGCACCCAGCCGACATTGTCGTTTTCATCGGCGACTTCCCACCACAGGCCGTTCTTGTTGCCCGTCACATAGACGATCGCGCCCGGCGGGAGCGTGCGCAACACCCGGCCCGCCGGGCTGGCGGTGCTGCGCATTGCGACTGGGCCCTGTGTCGTGAAAGACTTGGACGGTGCCGCTTCGGCGGTACCGGTATCGCCGGCATTCACATAGCCGAGATCGTTGACCAGCTTGGCATAGGCCTGGATGAACGCCAGCGTCACGATCCGCCCGATATCGGTATTGTCATAGCCGCCGCCGATTGCGCCACCGCCGGCAAGGCCGGCGAACACGCCACCGCCGCCGCCAAAGCTCAGGCTGTTCTTGGCGGCATAGCCATCCTCGGTCGCCAGCGTCTCGGTCGTGCGAACGTTGGTGATCGACAGGACGACATTGGCTTCCATCTTCCGGCTGCGGATGCCGCCGACAATCCCGCCGAACGGCCCGCCGATGATGCCGCCAATGCCCGCCGCGACGCCGCTGCCGCTGGCATTGCTGTTGGCACCCTGCACTTCGGCTTGCAGCACATAGTCGGCCGCCTTGATCTGACCCTGGCCGACATTGGACCGGCGTTGAAGGCCGAGATCGGCACCGATGTCGCGCTCGCGCTGCGCCGCTTGCAACCCGCTGCCGCGATCGACGATGTTGAAGCACCCCGAACGCTGGACCAGCACCTTGAGCAGCTTCTGTGGCGGTGCGAGGCTATATTGCGTCCATCCACTCGGATCGTCGCCATCGACGATCGAGATCGTGCCATGCTTGGTCGCGCAGCGCGGCACGTCGTTCATCGTCGCTTCCTGCAGCTTCTGCGTGCCCGAGGGCTTGGCGAGCCGCTGCGCCTGGGCTTGCGTCGATACGAGTGCGAAAACGATTGCCGTCGTTGCCCCAAACCGTAACTTTGTCACTGTCACTGCCCCCCGCCCGTGAATCGATGTTCTCGCAGATTACGCGATTCTCAGACGCGCGAATAGGACCATTGCGTCGATGCCGGCGGGCTTTGTGCGCGCGGGCCGGCGATGCTATGGCGACGCTCATCCTCTTCAGCACGAACCCGGGCGAATACGTGACCCCTCTTCAGAACATCCGCAATTTCAGCATTATCGCTCATATCGACCATGGCAAATCGACGCTTGCCGATCGCCTGATCCAGGCGACGGGAGGACTCACCGACCGGGAGATGTCCGAACAAGTCCTTGATAACATGGACATTGAGAAGGAGCGCGGGATCACGATCAAGGCGCAAACGGTGCGGCTGCGCTATACCGCGAAGGACGGGATCGAATATGCCCTGAACCTGATGGACACGCCGGGCCACGTCGACTTCGCCTATGAAGTCAGTCGTAGTCTCGCCGCGTGCGAAGGCGCGCTGCTCGTCGTCGACGCGGCGCAGGGCGTCGAGGCGCAGACGCTCGCCAATGTCTATCAATCGATCGAGCATAATCACGAGATCGTGCCGGTCATCAACAAGATCGACCTCCCCTCCGCCGACCCGGAAAAGGTCAAGGCCGAGATCGAGGAAGTGATCGGGCTCGATGCGAGCCAGGCGGTGCTGACCAGCGCCAAGGCCGGGATCGGCATTGCCGAAGTGCTCGAAGCGATCGTCACGCGCATCCCGCCGCCGCAGGGCGATGCCGAAGCACCGCTCAAGGCGATGCTGGTCGACAGCTGGTACGACCCGTATCTCGGCGTCGTCATCCTCGTCCGCGTGATGGCGGGGGTGCTGAAAAAGGGCCAGCAGATCAAGTTCATGTCCGCGGGCACCGTCCATCTGGTCGACCGCGTCGGCTGCTTCCGCCCCAAGATCGAGCAACTGACCGACCTTGGCCCCGGCGAGATCGGCTTCATTACCGCGCAGATTAAGGAAGTCGCGCAAACCCGCGTCGGCGACACGATCACCGATGCCAAGCGCCCTGCCGCCGAGGCGCTGCCAGGCTTCAAGGAAGTCCAGCCGGTGGTGTTTTGCGGGCTGTTCCCGGTCGATGCCGCCGATTTCGAGAAACTGCGTGAGAGCATCAGCAAGCTTCGGCTCAACGACGCGTCGTTCAGCTTCGAGATGGAAACATCGGCGGCATTGGGCTTCGGCTTCCGCTGCGGGTTCCTCGGGCTGCTCCACCTCGAAATCATCCAGGAGCGGCTGACGCGCGAATATGATCTCGACCTGATCACCACCGCGCCCTCGGTCGTGTACGAAATCGAACTCACCCATCCCGACCCGGCGGGCACGACGCATTTCGAGCTGCACAATCCCGCCGACATGCCCGAACCCAATAAGATCGCGACGATCAGCGAACCGTGGATCGAGGCCGTGATCTACGTCCCCGACGAATATCTCGGCAGTATCCTCAAGCTGTGCCAGGATCGCCGCGGGATCCAGAAGAACCTGACCTATGTCGGCGGGCGCGCGCAGGCGACCTATGAACTGCCGCTCAACGAAGTCGTGTTCGATTTCTACGACCGGCTGAAATCGCTGTCGAAGGGCTATGCCAGCTTCGACTATACCCAGATCGGCAATCGCGAGGGCGATCTCGTCAAGATGAGCATCCTCGTCAACGAGGAGCCGGTCGACGCGCTCAGCATGATCGTCCATCGCGGCACTGCCGAGACGCGCGGGCGCGGCATGGTCGAGCGGTTGAAAGAGCTGATCCCGCGCCATTTGTTCAAGATCCCGATCCAGGCCGCGATCGGCGGCAAGGTGATCGCGCGCGAGACGATCAGCGCGATGCGCAAGGATGTGACCGCGAAATGCTATGGCGGCGACGCCAGCCGCAAGCGCAAGCTGCTCGACAAGCAAAAGAAGGGCAAGCTCAAGATGCGCGAATATGGGTCGGTGTCGATCCCGCAGGAGGCGTTTATTGCGGCGCTCAGGATGGGGGATGAGGGCTGAGCGCCGCTTAGCCTCGGATCTGTGCCGGCCCGTCTGGCGGTGCTATGGCACCGCCGGACGAAGCGGCGTTGCCGCCGCATCGAATTCGGTCAAATCTCCGCCAGATAATCTGCCATTTGCTGCTGAACCGCTGGGGACAGTTTTACGAAACGTCGCCGCCTATCGAACGGGTCGGGCTCGATGACGATAACCTCCCGCTCCTTTAGCACCCCCAGGGTACGAAGCGCGGTCGTGGAAGGAACGGCGGACCCGATACAAGCGCTGGGCACAGAGATGTAGTCGCCTTTCTGGCCTGCGACAAAAAGGTCCAACAACATGTCCCAAACCGGTTCGTGAAAGAGATCGGCGACTTCCGGAAGGAACTCGTGCCGCCGTCGTCGCGCCAAATACAGTTCTCTTGCTCGCACCGCCTGGGCGGGCAAGATCCCTTTGAAAGGAGTGTTGAGGCGTGGCTTAAGCTGAGCCAGCGCCTGGTGCATATCTCGAATCACTGAGCCGAGCGCGGGCTTCTTCGCACAGGGCGCACTCATTCGGACCATGCCTCATCAACACCGGATTTTTGCAGTCGCTAGCAGTGGCGTAAGACCGCCACGCCGAGAAGGAGTACCATCGCGTATCCCCATATTTTGAGCAGGAAAGCGTAGGCCCAGGCCGACATTCCTCCGTCGGCCGCGCGCGCTACGTGAACGAAGATCGTGGAAAGCTGGAGCGCCGTCATCACCATCGGCCACACTCGGTTCGATTTGAGCGCGAGCCAATACAGCGCGACAAGCAGCGCCGCATCGATCGCGAACGCCCCGCTTTCCAACTTCAGAAATCGATAGTCCGAAATACTATAGCTCGCCATTGTCGCGAGGAAGGCGACGACCTGCATCATTGCCGCACGGCGTTCGGGGCTTCCCCCTTTCCAGATCGCGTAAAACGCGACCACCGCCTGCATTGCGCAGAATAGCAGCAAACCCAAGGTCATGATCGTCGCCGCCCGAGACCTATGCGACGATGCGCAACGGCTGATTGCCTTCGGTGAAGGGAAGCGGCGGCTTCGGCGCAGCATCTCCGTAATTGTCGACACGGACATTGAGATCGAGCCGGGTTTGCTCC
>NZ_JBBATX010000075.1:0-13488 GCF_040398505.1 Sphingomonas sp.
TCGACCTGCATCCGCTGGGGCGTCGAGTTCGACGCGGTCGAGATCAAGGACCTCGACATCCCCGCGCAAATGCAACGCGCCATCGCGCGCGAAGCCGAGGCGATCCGCGAGAAACGCGCGCGCATCATCAAGGCCGAGGGCGAGCAGGAGGCGGCGCTGAAACTGACCGATGCCGCCCGCATCATCGGCGAAGTCCCCGGCGCGCTCGAACTGCGCCGCTTGCAGACGCTCACCGAAATCGGCGTCGAGCATAATTCGACGATCATCGCGATGTTCCCGACCGAGATTCTGGAGGCAGCGAAGCGGATCGGGCTGGCACCGACGGTGTAGGGCATCGTGCCTTAGTTCTGACGCACCATAAATTCTGTTCGCCCTGAGCCTGTCGAAGGGCAGCGCGCCACATGTCCGGCGTCGCTTGGGGCACGCAGCCCTTCGACAGGCTCAGGGCGAACGGGATGGGGTGCGCCGAGTGCGCGCACTTTACTCCAGCACGCGCGCGCCCCTCACGCCCGCTCCTGCGCCTCGGCGATCGGCGCGCGGCTCGGGCGCACCGCGACGATCAGCACGCCGAGCAGTGCCAGCGCCGCCCCGGCGATCATCCTGAGGTCGAGCCGGTCGCCGGTAATCAGCACGCCAAGCCCGATCGTGGTCAGCGGCGTCATCAGCGTCAGCGGCGCGAGCAACGTCGCCTCATAGCGCGCGATCAGCCAGTAATAGAGCGTGTGCGCGCAGACCGACACGATCAGCGCGGAGAAGATCAACGCCGCGACAAACGGCCATCCCGCCGCGATCGAGCTGGATGCTTGGTTATGTTCGAACAGCGCCGAGGCCAGCCCGAGCGGCACGACCGCGGTCAGCCCGACCCACGCCTGAAAGCGCAGCGGGGCGACATGCTCCATCTGTTTCATCAAAATCGCGCCGAGCGACCCGGCAAACGTCGCGCCCAGCACCGGCAGCAGCCCCGCCGACACCGCAAAGCCCGGTCGCCACACGACGAGCAACACCCCTGCCAGCGTCAGCGCGATGCCGAGCCACCGCCGCCAATGGATTTGCTCGCCGAGGATCAGGATCGACAGTAAGGTGGTGATCGGCACGCCCGCCTGCAGCACGACCGCCGCGCTTGATGGCGACGCCGTCTGCAACCCCAGAAACAGCAATGCGAAATTGCCGCCGCCCATCAACGCGCCGACAGCCACGATCCGCCACGCCGGGCGCGGCATCGGGCGTAACCACGGCAGCGTCACCGCCAGCACGATCGCAAAGCGCGCGGCGGCAAAGAACAGCGGCGGAATGTGCCACGTGCCGACCACGACCTTGCTCAGCACATTGCTGAAGCCCCAGGTCAGGCACACGAACACGAGCAGAAGGAAATCACGAAAGCGCATCGCGGCGTCTGTGGGGGTAGTGCTGCGGCTTGGCTAGAGCTGGATGCGCTGAAGTTGGCGAAACCCAATCCCGTTCGCCCTGAGCCTGTCGAAGGGCTGCGTGCCACACATCCGGCGTCTTGTTTGGCTCACAGGGCTTCGACAGGCTCAGCCCGAACGGGAGTTGGGTCTGCGTAAGATTTAGAAACGAAGCGATAGACGATTTGCGCCCTCACACCATCAGCACCGTCGCCCCCCGCGTCGCGCCCGCCTCAAGCGCGCGGTGCGCCTCGGCCACATCCTGCAGCGCAAAGGTCTGGCCGATCTCGGGCACGATCGCCCCCTGGCGCAGCATCTCGAACAGCCGCGCGGTGCCGTCGCGGCGTTCCTCGGGCGTCGCGTAATAATGGAACAGCGTCGGGCGCGTGACGAACAGCGATCCCCTGGTTGCCAGCACGCCGATATCCACGCCCGTCACGCGCCCCCCGGCATTGCCGTAGCTGACGATCAGCCCGCGCGGGGCGGCACTCGCCAGCGAAATGTCCCACGTCGCCAGACCAATGCCGTCAAACACCACCGGCACGCCCGCGCCGCCGGTCATCTCGCGCACGCGAACGGCGACATTTTCGGTCTTGTGGAAGATGACATGGTCGGCGCCCGCCGCCTTGGCCTGCGCGGCTTTCTCGGCGCTGCCGACCGTGCCGATCACCGTCGCGCCAATCGCCTTCAGCCAGCCGACGAGCAAATGCCCGACCCCGCCGGCGGCGGCGTGGACCAAAACGGTCTGCCCCGCCTGCACGTGCGCGCAGCGTTCGACCAGAAATTCGGTGGTGCACCCCTTCAGTAGAAGCGCAGCAGCAGTGGCATCGTCGACATCATCCGGCAACGGCAGCAACGATGCCGCGCTCACATTGCGCGCGGTGGCATAAGCGCCGAGTGCGGGGCCGAAGGTGCCGACCCGGTCGCCCACCGCGAAGCCGCTGACCCCCTCCCCCAAGGCCTCGACCACGCCGACCGCCTCGGTGCCCAGCCCGCTCGGCAGCGTGACCGGATAGACGCCGCTGCGGTGGTAGACATCGATGAAGTTCAATCCGACCGCGCTATGGCGCATCCGCACTTCGCCTGGGCCGGGATCGGCCAGCTCGACATCGACCCATTGGATCACCTCGGGCCCACCGGTCGCCTCGATCAAAACTGTGCGCGCCATCGTCTCGCCTCCATGCTGGACCGCCATACCCTAGCCATCATGCGTTTCGGGTTGCAACCGATCTCGCTGCACGCCATTTAGCAGCCACGTACCGAATGTTCGAAACATCCCAGGAGAGCCGCGATGAAAAGCTACCTCAAACAGTATATCGATGGCGCCTGGGTCGACAGCGCGGGCGGCACGCGCCACGCGGTGATCGATCCGTCGACCGAACAACCGGTCAGCGAAATCACGCTCGGCTCGCAGGCCGATGTCGACAAGGCGGTCGCCGCTGCGCGCAAGGCGTTCGACAGCTATTCGCAGACCAGCGTCGCGGATCGCGTCGCGTTGCTCGAGCGGATTATCGAAGAATATAAGCTGCGTATGCCCGATCTGGCGGCCGCGACCAGCGAGGAAATGGGCGCGCCGATCGGTTTTGCCACCGCCGCGCAAGTCCCCGCCGGGCTCGGCCATTTCATCGGCACGCTCGCCGCGCTGAAGGCGTTCAGCTTCGAGGAAAAGGTCGGCAAGGCGCGCGTCGTGCATGAGCCGCTTGGCGTCGTCGCGATGATCACGCCGTGGAACTGGCCGCTCAACCAAATCTGCGCAAAGGTCGCGCCGGCGCTCGCGGTCGGCGACACGATGGTGCTGAAGCCGTCCGAAGAGGCCCCCGGCTGTGCCGTGATCCTCGCCGAAATTCTCGACAAAGCGGGTGTTCCCGCCGGCGTGTTCAACCTCGTCAATGGCGATGGCCCCGGCGTCGGCGCTGCGCTGTCGAGCCACAAGGATGTCGACATGGTGAGCTTCACCGGATCGACTCGCGCCGGGATCGCGGTCGCGCAGGCCGCTGCGGTAACGGTCAAGCGCGTGCATCAGGAGCTTGGCGGCAAGGCCCCGAACGTGGTGCTCGAAGGCGCCGATCTCGCCGCCGTCCTCCCGCCGACGATTCATGGCGTGCTGGCAAACAGCGGCCAAAGCTGCATCGCGCCGACGCGCCTGCTCGTTCACACCAGCCAGGTCGCCGATGCCACGCACGTGGTAAAGAGCATCTTTGAGGCGACCACGGTCGATGCCGCCAGCGTGATGGGCGCGCATATCGGCCCGGTCGTCAACAAGGCGCAGTTCGACAAAATCCAGGGCCTGATCCAGTCGGCAATCGACGAAGGGGCGACGCTCGTCACCGGCGGGACCGGCCGGCCCGACGGCCGCAATGCCGGGTACTTCATCAAGCCAACGCTGCTCGCCGACGTGACGCCCGAGATGCGCATCTACCGTGAGGAGACCTTCGGCCCGGTCGCGACGATCACCAGCTACAGCGATGGCGAGCAAGCGATCCAAATGGCGAACGACACCGAATATGGCCTGTCCGCGACGATTTCGGGCGATCCGGCGGCGGCGGCGAAGGTCGCACCACGGCTGCGCGCCGGGATGGTCACGATCAATGGCTGGGCAAGCGGCGGCGGCGCGCCGTTTGGCGGCTATAAGCAATCGGGCAATGGCCGTGAGGGCGGCAAATATGGGCTGGCCGACTTCATGGAAGTGAAGGCGATCATCGGCGAGCCCGCCTGAGCGTGGGCGACCGCGTCGATCTGCTGATGCCCGTTACGGGCAGCCCCTACGACGCGGTCGCCACCGATCTTGCCAAGCCGTTCCGCGCCGCTTTCGCAAGCGCCGGGATCACACTCGCCCCGCGCCCGTGGGATTTGGGGCCGGGCGATGGCGATGCGACGCTCGCACTGTTCGCCTGGGGTTATCATTTCGACGTGGCGCGCTGGGATGCGATGCTCGCGGCGTGGCCCGCCGACTGCCCGCTGTTCAACCCGCCCGCTTTGCTCGGCTGGAATACGCGCAAGACCTATCTGCTCGAACTGGCGGCGGCGGGCGTTCCGATCGTCCCGAGCCGTTTCGGCCACGCCGATGCTGCAAGCGTGGCGGCGGCGTTCGACGCGTTTGGCTGCGACGAGCTGGTGGTGAAGCCGCAAATCTCGGCGGGCAGCCACCAGACCGTGCGCGTGCGGCGCGGCGGAGCGGTCGCGCAGCTCGACGATGCGATCCTGCAACCCTTTTTGCCCGCCATCGCCGAGGAAGGCGAACTGTCGCTCTTCGCGATCGGCGGAAGCTTCAGCCACGCCGCGCGGAAAGTCGCGACCGGCGGCGACTTCCGCATCCAGCCGCAATTCGGCGGCCGCTTCACCCGCTACGAACCCGATGCCGAAGCGATAGCGGTGTTCGACACGGTGCTCGCCGCGTTACCCCACGCCCCGCTCTACGCCCGCATCGACCTCCTGCGCCGCGCCGACGGCCAGCTCGCGCTGATCGAGGTCGAGGCGATTGAACCCGATTTGTACGTCGAGCTCGAGCCGGAGGTCCCTGCGCGCTTGGCGGCGGCGTTGCTGGGAGCCCTGCACTAAGGTATATATCGCCTCACACGGAGGCCGACATGGGCGTAATTGAAAGCAGGACGTTCAAGAACGGCGACCAAGTGGCAGTCGTACTGCCCGACGCTCTTGGCATTCCGGCGGACTTTGCGCTCCGGCTTGAGTGGGAAGGCCAGACTGTGACGATGAGCCCCGCTTCCGAAGATATAGACGCCAAGCGGACCTGGGCCGAAGTGCTCGAAAAGCTCGCAGCACTCGGACCGGTGGGCGAAGTAGAAGTGCGGAATCCCGACATCTTCCCGGACCGCCCCGGCCTTTACAGCCCGCGCTAGTCTTGCCGTTCCTGATCGACACCAATGTCGCGATCGAATGGCGCGACGGGACGAGCGCGATCATCGCCGCCATCTCGAAACTGGCCGATCCGCCGCTTATCTCGATCATCACGAGGATCGAGCTCGAGGGCGGCGTTTATCGCGATCCATCCCACGCCGCGCTACGACGAAGTCGGCTGGACCTGCTGCTCACGACACTGCCGGTCCTTGACCTGCCAGAATCGGTGGCGGACCGCTATCGTGACATCATTGCCGCGACGGGCTTCTCGCGCAGACGCATCCTCGACCGCCTGATCGCCGCAACCGCGATCGTTCACGGCCTGACCCTCATCACGATCAACGGCACCGACTTCGCGGACATCCCCAATCTCAAGCTTGAAATCTGGCCAGCGCCCCGCGCTCAATAATCCCTCGATACTCGCAAGTTCGCGCTTTGCCGCCCCAGCGTCGAGATGCTCGACAACACCGATAGCCAACGCGTCACCTGAAACTCCACCTGCGTCGCGGAATAGCCCGCACCGTCGGTGACGATCTCGGCATAGAAACGCCGCGTGATATATTTGCCCGCCGCGATCGACGTGCCTTGCCCCGTCGTCGGATCGGCCGAGACGATGCGCAACCGATCGAGCCCGGCCACGCGCCGTACCGCGTTGATCGGGTCGAGCCCGCCTTTGCCATTCTGCAACGCCGCCACCGCCGAGGCGAGTTGCAGCGCCTCCGGCGCCGACAATTTGGTGATCGACGTGCCGAACAGCAGCCGCGACAGCAATTCGTCCTGCGGCAGGGCAGGCACGCTGGCGAAGGTGATTTCGGGCTTGAGCGCCGGGCCGGTCACGTTGATCGACGCGTTCAGCCCGGTGGCATTGGCATTGGCGACGATGTCGAGCGCCGGATTGGCGGGCACCTCGCCGGAAAAGAGAATCTTGCCGCGTTCCAGCGCGAAGGTCCGCCCCGCGAAATCGTAATTACCGCGGACCAGATCGGCGCGCCCGGTGATCGCCGGGTTATCGGGTGCGCCACCGATCATCAGATCGGCCGACCATTCGCTGCGCAGGCCGAGCCCCGTCACCAGCACTTGATTGGCTGCGCGTGCCTTGATCGCCAGCGTCCACGACACGCGTGGCGTATCATCGCCCTCATCGTCGCCGGGGACGTTAATCTCCCGGATGTTGAGCTGCGGCACCGCGCTCGCCGCACTCGCCTGGCCGAGCCGATAGCGGCTCTTGTCGAGCCGCAAATCACCCGAAATCGTCCCACCCGCGCCGTCCGAGCGGAAGCGCAACGGCCCGGTGACGGTCGCACCGATATCGTCGCGCGCAATCATCACCGCGCGCTCGGCCTGCACCGTCAAATCGAGCCCGATCCCGTTGGTGGCGGCGAAATCGAAGCTGCCCGTGCCGGTAACGCGCCCGCCCTTGCCGGCGTCCGCCGCAAAGCGATCGAGCGTCAGGCGCGATCCGGCGAATTGCCCGCCCGCCTGAACGTTGGTCAGCACCGTCCCCGTCACCGGGCTCTCGATCTTGGCGCCATTCGCTTGCACGACGCCCTTGATTTGCGGGTTGGCGACGGTCCCGCCGACATCGGCGCCGATTGCGACCGGGCCGGTCAAGTCGAACAGTTCGACCCCGCTCAGCCGCCACAACGTATCCGCCGCGCCATCATAGCGAAGCTGCGCGAAGACGCCGGCATTCTGCACACGCGTCGCGAGATCGCCCCCGCCGGGCAAGGTCAGCAGCATCTGCGCGCGCCCCACGGTCTTGCCGCCGGTTGCCGCAATTGCGCGCGCGGCGATGCGGTCGGCCGATAACAGCCCCGAGATGCCGACATCAACCGGGCGCGACGACAGGATCAGCCCCGATCGCGTTAGCCCGCGCACCGTCATGTCGATCTTGCCGGTCGGTGCCGCCCCGCCGCCTTGCGCGTAGGAGAGCGTGCCCGAGGCACTGCCGCCGAGCCCCAATCCCGGATAGCCAATGTCAAGAATCGACAACGGCATCCGCGCGAGCGTCGCGTCGATCGCGCTCGTTTTACCGGTAAAACGCCCTGAGAGCTTGGCATTGCCACCAGCGAAGCTGAGATCGGTCGGGGCAAGCCGCCAGCCATCACCATCGCGCGAGAAGACCGCCGGAGTGGCCAGCCTCAATGGCCGCCGGTCGAGCGTGCCCTGCGCCGACACCGCATACCGGTCGGGCGTCACCTGGACGACCGACTGGATATCGAACGCCCGCCCGCGCGATCCGGCGATCGATGCGGTGATGCTCCCGGTGCCGCCGCGCAAGCTCGCGCGCGCCGCGAAGCGCCCGATCATCAGCGACCCGCGCCGCAACCCCGCACCCGTCAAGCTCGCTTCGACCGTCGTCCCCGCCGGATCGAGCAGCGTGACCAGATCGAGATGCGCGCGCCGCACCGTCACTGCCTCGGTCAGCTTGGCCGCGGTCGCGTCGAGATGCGCCTCGATCCGCTGAGTCTCGCCAACCGGGCGGAACAGCAATTCCCCGCCAAGGCCACCGCCCGCGACGCCAAGCCGTCCATCGAACCCGCCGCTGACAATCGCGAGCGCGCCCTTGGCATGCGTGCCGCTCACCGCCAGATCGGCGATCGCAATCGTTCCCCCGCCACCCTTGGGCAGCAGGATCGCGCCGTTGCCGGTGAAATCCCCCAGCCGCGATCCGCCGCGCGCGGTGAAGGCGAACCCCTCCGCCGTCGGATCGAGATGCGCGACGACATCGCTTAGCCCCATCGTCTCGTTCGGCCGCTTGAACACCAGATCGAGCGTCGGCCGGTCGATCTTGCCGTCGAGCTTGAGCGTCAGCGGGCCGTACGTCGCTTGCTGGCCGACGCCCTCAAAATGGAACGTCCCGTCGCGCCGCCGGATGCCATTGCCGGTGATGCGGATTTGCGGCGCGGTCAGCACCAGATTGTTGAGGTGCAGCACGCCATCGGGCGTCCGCTCCAGCCCGGTCACCAGCCGCGGCAGACCGCCCGCGAGCGAGCGGAAGAAGGCATTGTCGAGCGTCAGCATCTGCGCGCTGCCTTGCCCGGCCACACGCGTGCCGCGCCCGCCCGGCCCCGGCACGACCTTGAGCATCGTCTTGACCTCGACCAGCCCTAGCCCGGGGATCAGATAGCGTCCTAATCCACCATTGATTCCAATATCATAACGCCCATCGGTGAGATCAACCAACAGGTTGATCCGCCCGTTCAATGTGTCCGACGACAGTTTCAGATCGTCGCCGGTGATGAGTTTCGCCGTCACGCGCAGCACGCCGTCGAGCGTCAGATTGCGCAAAATCCCGCCCGCGACATCGCCGACCCCCGTCACGCGCGCGGCGGTGAAACGGATCGGCACGAGGACCGGTGTCTTGGAAAAACGCCCGCGTCCGCCCGCCCGCGCATCCTCAAAGCCGATATTGTCGAACGCGAAGCGCTGCGCGGTCAGGCGATAGTCGAACGCGGCGGTGGCAAAGGTCCCGTCGAGGATCGCGCGCAAGTCGATCGCGCGCCCGGTCATGTTGGGGAACAGCGCCGACGGCTGGAGCAGTGTCGCGTGGAGCCGGACGGTGCGATACGCGCTCGCGGCCAGATCGAGCGTCCCGTCGGCAGTCACCGCCAAAGCGGCGGAGCGCAGCGACAGAGTCCCCGTCAATTGCCGGTCAATCAGCGTGCCGCCGCCTTGCACCAGCACGCGCGGCGCAGTCAGCCGTTGAAGCTTGCCCTTTGCGAGCGGCGACGGCCTCAGCACCCCCGACACTGCATAGCGGCCCGCCTGATTGGACACCGTCAGATCGGCGAGCCGCACGCTCCCGACATCGGCCACCGCCGCGCCACGCCACGCCGCCCAGCTGCCCTTGCCCGCCACATCGAGCGCGATCGGCTTGGCCAAGCCCGACAGCTTGGCAAGCACGCCGCGCCCGCTCCCCCGCGCTTGCGCCGTCAGCTCCAAGCGATTGCGATCGGGCTCGGCGTCAAGATGGACGCGCACCCGGTCGCTCCCCGCTACCACTGCCGCAAGATCGATCAGCGCGCGGCCCGCATGAATATCGGCGCGCGCTTGCAGTCGCCCGACGCGCGGCACCCCGGTCACGGCCGGCCCCACGATCAGCCGGTCGATCGCCAGTGAGGCGATCCGGATATCGAAGCCCGGCAGGATCGGGCTTTTCTTGCCCGACGGCACCACTGCGGGCAGCCGCACCAGCGTCGCGCGCGGCACGTGCAGGCTGGTGATATCGAGCCGATTGACGAAATAGCGCAGCGGCGCCCAGTCGAGCTCGGCGCGCGGCGCGGCAAAGACCAGCCCCTTGGCGTCGCGCACGCGGACGTCGATCAGCACCGCCTTGCCGTAGATCGACCCGTCGATCCGCCCGATGCTGTAGCGCAGGCCATTGGACGGCTTCATCCCGGCGATACTGTCGGTCAGCAAACGATGGCCGATGCTGGTGTCCATCATTCCCAGCGCGGCCAGCGCGAGCAGCACCGGCCCCGCTACCGCACCAAGCACGATCCGCCCCCAGCGGCGGCGCTTGACCAGCGCTGCGGCAGGCACGGGCGGGGCCGCCGCCTCGCTCAAAATGCTTGCCCCAGCGAGACATAGACCGCGACGCGCGGATCGCCCTTTTGCGGGTTGAGCGGGGTTCCGACATCGATGCGGATTGGCCCGAAATTGGAATAATAGCGCACGCCAACCCCGGCCCCGAAGCGCAGATTGTTGACGCTCGGCAACGTCCCGGTCGAGATATTGCCGCCATCGAGGAACGGCACCAAGCCGAAATTGCCAAACGCCTTCACCCGCGCCTCGATCGAGAATTCGGCGAGACTGCGCCCGCCAATCGGCACGTTATTGGGGTCGCGCGGGCCGATTCCCTGATAGCTATAGCCGCGCACCGAGGCGCCGCCACCGGCATAGAAACGCCGCGACGGCGCCACCGCATCGCGCGGCGCGCCCGCGATCGTGCCGAGCCGCACGCGCCCGGCGAGCACGGTGCCGCGCGCCACCGTGCGATACCCGCTCGAATCAAGCTGCACGCGGGCATAGGCGAACGCACTGCCCTCCAGCGACACTTCGGGCGACAAGCGCCCGCTCAACCGGAAACCGCGCGTCGGATCGAGCAGATCGTCCGATCCGTCATAGCTGAGCGTCGTCGGCAACGCGCCGATGAAATAGATCCGCCGCCGCGGCGCACCGGTCGTGACGATCACGTCGCGCTCTTCCGACGCCAGCACTTCGCCGCCGAGCGACCAGGTCCATTCCTTCTGGAAAAAGATGTTGGTTTGCCGCTCCAGGCTCCCCGCCAGCGCAAAGGTCCGCGCCTGATAGGCGTCGCGCGTCAGATTGGACGCGGTCAGCGACCCCGTCAGGATGCGGTCGCGCCCGTTGAAATTGTTGCGGCGGAAGATGACACTCGCCAATTGTTCGCGCGTGCCGAGCACCCCGCGCACCGTCAGCGCGCCTTCGGGCGGGAACAGGTTGCGGTGCGTCCAGCTGATCTCGGCGCGCGCGCCCTCGCCCGTGCCGTAACCGAGCTGCCCCGCGATCGTGTGCGGCGGTGCGGGTTCGAGGCCGACCGCGATATCGACCGTACCCGGTGCCTTGCCCTCGACCGGCTCGACCTTGACCGTCGAGACCAAACCGGTCTGGATCAGCGCGCGGCGCAAATCGACCAAAGCCGAGGCATCATACGGCGCGCCGGGGGCAAAGCGCGCAATGTCCTGCACATGCCGCGCGTCGAACAGGCGGGTGCCCGAGGTCATCGTCACCGCGCCGAAGCGCCGCACGCCACCCGGCACCACCGCCATGTCGAGCGTCGCGGTGCGCGCGGCGCGATCGACCACGATTTGCGGATCGCCGATCACCGCAAACGGGAAGCCGCCATCGGCGATGCTTTTGCGCAAACTCGTCTCGCCCGCTGCCACCGCATCGGCATTGACCGCATCACCCGCCGTGACGCCGAACGATGTACGCAAAGCGCCGGCTTTGTCGCCGGCCGCATCGATCCCGGCGACGGTAACGCCCTGAAACGTGTAGAGCACGCCCGGCTCAGCATCGAGCACGACCAGCGGCCGCGTCGCATTGGGTTCGATCCGCGTCGCCACGCGCGCATCGTAATAACCCTCCGATCGCAGCAACGTCGTCAGCAAGGTCGCATCCTCGCGCGCGCGACGGTCGAGCTGCGCGGCGTTGGCGCTGTCCTTGGCATTGGCCTTCAGCGTCGAGAGTTGCGCGAAGCGATCCTTGAGCAAGCTGCTCGCCACCGCATCAATCCCGTCGACGCGATAGTCATAGCGCGTATCGCCGGTCAGCGCGGCCCGTGCCTGCGGATCGGCGGGTTCCTCGGGGGCCTTGGACAGGTCCGGCCAGGCGACGCCGAGCCCGGGCAGCTCGGCAAGCGGCGATTGCGGGTCGAGTTGCCCCACTAAGGAAGGCGATGCAGACGGTGTTACTGTTGGCGGATCGGCCGGGCGCACTTGCGCTACGGCACCGGTGGTGGCGCATCCAGCATAGAAAATTCCGGCGGCGACAATGAACACGCCCCGCCGCTCGACCGACAACGCCATGCCCCGCTCTAGGGTCGTGGCGCGTAACCGGCAATGCCCGCGATCAGTGAACCGTGCCGATCGCGCGCTCGACCGAAAGTAGGATAATCAGCCGCTCGATTTGCCGCCAGCGGCAGAAATGCAAATAATTGCCCAGATCGCGACTGCGATCCGCCCGCGCCGCCGCTTCCAGCCCGGCTTCATCGCCGAACATCGTGATCAGGTCGGTCGCATCGGTCAATTCGGCGCGGTTGGCGAGATACGGCATATACGACATTGAAACTCCGCAAGAACTGGCCCCGACGTGGGCGGTGCGGAGCATTTCCATCACGCTTTGTGCCATATAGCGCGGAATCGCGCGCGGCGGCGGATCGTAACGGTTAACGTGACGCCGCACGCTGGCCCGCCGCTCCCGCGATGGGACGCTGGCGTCCTGCGGCGGGACATGGCACAGCGCTGCGATGGCTCGTACCTCCCCCCCCCGCTACCCCCTCGCCGGCGGCGCGCTCATCGCGATCGGCTCGATTGTCGGCACCGCCATCGGCCTGTTCACCGCGATCGGCCCGACGCGCGGGTTCCTGATCGGGCTGGGCGCAGGCGTGGTGATTTCGTGCGCGATGTGGGTGATCGATTTGCGGAAATAGCGGTTAGGGTAGCGGGGCTGGGATATCGCCCAACCAATCGGTTGCGATCTCGCCCCTATGCCCCGCTGGCGCCAGCGCGGCGCGCAGCGCCTCCAGCAGCGGCGGCAGTCCTTCCGTGAAGGCGTAGGGCGGGTTGACGATGTAAAGGCCCGCGCCGTTATAGATGTCGGGCTGATCGCGATCGTACAACCAATGCTCCACCCACAGCAATTTCGGAATGCCGAGCTTTCGTACCTGCTCCTTCCACCGCCAATGTGTGGCGCGGTCTTTCAGCGGATACCAGATCACCGTCACGCCATGCGCCCATTTGCGGTGCGCGGCGGCAAGGGTGGCTGTGATCCGGGCGCGTTCGTCCGGCTGCTCATAAGGCGGGTCGACCACCACCACGCCGCGCGGCGTGCGGGGCGGCAGCATTGCCAGCCAAAGCTCGTAGGCGTCGCGCTCATGCACAGCGGCGGATGTGCCGCGCATCGCGCCGCGCAGGGTATAGACGTCTTGGGCATGTTTTTCGTTCAGGATCAGGAAATCCTGTGGGCGGAGAAGCTGCGCCAGAATCCGCGGCGAGCCGGGGTAGAGCTGCGGCTCGGCCCCGACATTCACCGCCTGCCCGCCATTCACTGCCTGAACCACTGCGCGGTAGTCGTTCAGCACGGGGTTCGGGTCGGCAAACGCCCGCAGCACGCCCTGCGTGGACTCGCCGGTGCGTTGGGAATCCTCGCCGTTAAGATCGTACAGCCCGCTGCCGGCATGCGTGTCGATCAGGGTCAGCGCGCTCGGTTTGTGCTGCAAGGCCCGCACAAGGGCGATCAGCAGGCAATGCTTCACGACATCGGCGCTATTGCCGGCATGGAAGGAATGGCGATAATTCATGGTGATTCAAAATCCTGACGATCTGCCTTTATACGCGCTGCTGGGCGCGGAAGCCGAGCGCGCGGTCATTGAAGCAACCAATCCGGTGCTCGTAAAGAGTCGGGCGAAAACCTTTACAGCACTTCCGCGTCAGGCCTTGGGGCCCGCGTCAGCGATCGCCACCAGAGGCAGATAGTGCCCCGC
>NZ_JBBATX010000076.1:0-3508 GCF_040398505.1 Sphingomonas sp.
AAAAAGGCCGGGGAGCGATCCCCGGCCTTTTTTTGTCACGCTTTAGTTTGTCTCAGTGCCCGGGATCGATCCCGGTCAAATCCGCCGGCAAATCGCCCATCGTGTCGATGATGCCGCGCCCGACATGGCTCGCGCGATAGCTATAGGCGAAATAGATCACCAGCCCGATCGCGCCCCAGATCGGCAAGACCAGCATCGCCTCCAGCGGCAAGTTGAAGAACAGGAACACGCAGCCGAAAATGGTCAGCGGCCCGATCAGCCACAGCACCGGCGTCTTGAAGCTGCGCTTCACATTGGGCGCCGTCTTGCGCAGGATCATCACCGAGATCGCCACCATCATGAAGGCATAGAGCGTGCCGGCATTGGCGATGTCGGCCAGCTTGCCGACCGGCAGGAAGGCTGCGGCAAACGCCACTGCGCCACCGGTCAGCGCCGTCACGATGTACGGCGTCTTCCACTTCGGGTGAATCGCCGACAGCTTCTCGGGCAGCAGCCCGTCGCGGCTCATCACGAAGAAGATGCGCGTCTGGCCGAACAACAGAATGAGGATCACCGAGGGAAGCGCGATGAACGCCGCATAACCGAGCAGATTGCCCACCGTGCCAAAGCCGATCTGGCGCAGCACATGCGCGAGCGCTTCATTCGAGCAGACCAGTTGCTGGGCATATTGCGGCAGCGCGCATTGCCGCGCGAGCTCTTCCGAACCGGCCGGGAAGGGGACGCCGTTCGGGCCCATGATCGGTTGCCCGCCGATCGTCCCGACCGCCCCCGCTGCGACCAGCATGTAGAAGACGGTGCAAAATAGCAGCGACGCAATCAGCCCGATCGGCACGTTGCGCTGCGGGTTCTTGGTTTCCTCCGCCGCGGTCGAGACCGCATCGAAGCCGACATAGGCAAAGAAGATCGTCGCCGCCGCGCCGACTGCGCCGACGCCGGTGCCGAAGCCACCGAACAGGCCGGCTGGCAGGAACGGGTTGAAGCGCGACATTTCGAACTGGTCGGAGGGCAAGGTGAGCACGATGAACGCGGTCAGCGCGGTGACCTTGATCAGCACCAGCACGGCATTGACCTTGGCGCTTTCATTGGTGCCGATCATCAGCAGCCAGGTGACGAGCAAGGCGATGACCACCGCCGGCAAGTTGATGAACCCGCCGGGCGACCCGCCCAATGCCAGCGGGGCCGTCTCCAGCCAGGCGGGTAAGTGTATGCCCAAGGTCTGATTGAGGATCGTGCCGGTAAAATAGCCCGACCAGCCGACCGATACCGCGCTCGCGGCGACGGCATATTCGAGGATCAGCGCCCAACCGACCGTCCAGGCGAGCAATTCGCCCATCGTCGTATAGGTATAGGTGTACGCCGAGCCAGCGACCGGGATCATCGAGCCGATCTCGGCATAGCACAGCGCGGCGATGATGCAGATGCCGCCAGCGATCGCGAAGGCGAGCAACAGGCCGGGGCCGGCTTTTTGCGCGCCCGCCGCGGTCAGCACGAAAATGCCCGTGCCGATCACGCAGCCAATGCCGAACAGCGTCAGCTGGAACCAGCCGAGCGAGCGGTGCAGTGACTTTTTCTCGGCCGTCGCCAGAATGGCGTCGAGTGACTTGATACGCCCAAAGATCATGAAATGCTTTTCCCCGAAAGCGGCCGACGCGGTGGCCGGCTCCTTATGCGGCGGAGCCTAATGGCAAAACGGAGACGCGCAATCCCTTATCGGGCGGGAGCACCGCACTTCACCGCGCCAGCAGCGGCCCGAGCTTGCGTCCGGCGAAGATATGCACGTGCAAATGCGGCACTTCCTGATGCGAATCGAGCCCGGTATTGGCGAGCAAGCGATATCCGCTCGCCACCAGCCCGGCATCGCGCGCAACCTTGCCCACCGCGCGCACGAAGCCGCTCATCTCCGCATCCGACGCGTGCGCGCTGAAATCGTCCCACGACACGTAGCGCCCCTTGGTGATCACCAGAATATGCGTCGGGCTTTGCGGGTTGATGTCGGGAAAGGCGAGCGCATAGTCGTCTTCATACAGCCGCGTCGCCGGAATCTCCCCGCGCAAGATCTTGGCGAAGATGTTCTGATCGTCATAGGGCAGGGTAGCGTCGACGGGCATGATCATTCCTTACTCCCCTCCCGCTGGCGGGAGGGGTCGGGGGAGGGGCTATTAACGCGTGCGCGCGGCTTTCTCGTCGATCCCCGACACGCCTTCGCGCTGGCGGATTTCCGCGCGGATATCATCGAGGCTGACGTCGCGTTCCGCCAGCAGGACGAGCAAGTGGAAAATCAGGTCGGTCGCCTCGCCGATCAGCGCGGTCTTGTCCTCGGTCAGCGCGGCGATGACGGTCTCGACCGCTTCCTCGCCGACCTTCTGCGCGATCTTGCCGCGCCCGCGTGCGAACAGTTTGGCGGTATAGGAAGTCGCCGGATCGGTGCCGCGCCGCGCGCGGATCGTCGCTTCAAGCGTGTCTAGTGTATCGTCTGCCATGCAATGGGGCTGGCCCAAGCCGCCGTCCGCGTCAATCCTTTGGACGTTTGGCAAAGCGCGCCCGCAGCGCGCGCCGCACGAACCACACGCCAAGCGCCGCGATCACGAACAGCGCGATATCGGAGAGTTCCGGCCCGGTGCGGATCTTCGGCACGCCCGTGTGCGCGGCAAGTGCGGGGGTGGCGAGGAACAGGATGAGGAAGCGCATGGCGAGCGGCATAGTACACCGCCCTTAAATTTTCCCTTTTCTCTGCCACCCCGGCGAAGGCCGGGGCCCAGTTGCGAGCGTCGAATTGCTCGAATGCTGCGCGTAATTTCCTTCTACGCCACGACTGGGCCCCGGCCTTCGCCGGGGTGGCGCAGGAGTGGGGAAGCGCTCAGCCCTGAACCGGTCGCCGCACCGGAATCCCCGCCGTCGCCAGTGCGGCATGGGCATCGGCAATGCTCGCCTCGCCGAAATGGAAGATCGACGCCGCGAGCACCGCGCTCGCATGGCCCTCAGCAATCCCCGCGACCAGATCGTCGAGCCCGCCGACTCCGCCCGACGCCACCACCGGGACGCGCACCTGATCGGCGATCGTGCGGATTAGCTCGAGATCATAGCCCGACTTGGTCCCGTCACGGTCCATCGAGGTGACGAGCAACTCGCCCGCGCCCAGCGCGGCGAGGCGCAGCGCGTGCGCAACCGCGTCGATGCCGGTCGCCCGCCTGCCGCCATGGGTGAACACTTCCCAGCCGTCTGCGACGCGCCGCGCATCGACCGAGGCAACGACGCACTGGCTGCCGAATTTGTCGGCCAGCTCCCCCACCAGCTCCGGCCGCTCGACCGCGGCGCTGTTGATCGCAACCTTGTCCGCCCCCGCCAGCAACAGCGCGCGCGCATCGCCGACCGATCGCACCCCGCCGCCGACCGTCAGCGGCATGAAGCACACTTCGGCGGTGCGGCGCACCACGTCGAGGATCGTCCCGCGCGCCTCATGGCTGGCGGTGATGTCGAGGAAGCAGAGCTCGTCCGCCCCCGCCGCATC
>NZ_JBBATX010000076.1:3608-13443 GCF_040398505.1 Sphingomonas sp.
CCTCGGCCAGGCGCACGACCTGGCCGCCCTTGAGGTCGATCGCGGGGAAGATGATCAGGCTCACGAAATCCTCCCTCGCGAAGCGGGAGTTTTGGGTTGGATTGCCCCCGGCAATCCAAGATCGTGCCGGGGGCACGATCGACCCAAAACTGTGGCGAGCGCAGCGAGACGGAGGGGGGCTATCCGCGAGCGCAGCGCTTGTGGCGCCCCCTCCACCGTTCGCTGAATGCTCACGGTCCCCCTCCCCCGGTTCCCGGGGGAGGATTTGTTGTCTAAACCCGCCACGACAAAAACCTTTCCAGCAGCGCCAGCCCGTAGCGCTGGCTCTTTTCCGGGTGAAACTGCACGCCGAGCAGATTGTCGCGCCCGATTGCCGCAGTGACCGCGCCGCCATGTTCGGTCGTGGCCAGCACATCGCCACCATCAAAGGCATAGGAGTGCAGAAAATACGCCTCGCCCGGCGCGATCAGCGGGTGCGGGGCGGTGGGCACGACGTCGTTCCATCCCATGTGCGGCACCTTGGCGTGCGGGTCGCTCGGGGTAAGCTGTCGCACCGTCCCGCGCACCCAGCCGAGCCCGGCATGGACCCCATGTTCTTCGCCCGCATCGGCCATCAATTGCATCCCGACGCAAATGCCGAGGAACGGCACGCCGTCCGCCCGCACGCGCTGTTCCAGCGCCTCGACCATCCCCGGCACGGCGCGCAAAGCGGCGGCACACGCCCCGAACGCGCCGACACCGGGCAGAACGATGCGGTCGGCCTTCGCAACGGCGGCGGCATCGGCGGTGATCAGCACGTCGCTCGCCCCCGCCGCTTTCAGCGCATTAGCGACCGAATGCAGGTTCCCCGCGCCATAATCGATCAGGGCGAGGGTCATTCTAAATCTCCCCTCCCTGGAAGGGAGGGGGCGGGGGTGGGTTGGTGTGGGGCAGGTGCTGCGTTCGACAACAGGCCGACCCACCCCCAGCCCCTCCCTTCCAGGGAGGGGAGCATTAGAGCGTCCCCTTGGTGCTCGGAATCACCCCCGCCTTGCGCGGATCGAGCTCGACCGCTTCGCGCAGAGCGCGCGCGACGCCCTTGAACGCCGCCTCGGCGATATGATGGTTGTTCGCGCCGTACAGCGTCTCGATGTGCAGCGTGACCCCGGCTTCCTGCGCGAAGGAATGGAAGAAATGCTCGAACATCTCGGTATCCATCTCGCCGAGGCGCTTTTGCGAAAACGCGGTCTTCCACACCAGGAACGGCCGCCCCGAAATGTCGATCGCAACGCGCGTCAGCGTCTCGTCCATCGGTGACAGCGCATCGGCATAGCGCCGGATGCCGCGCTTCTCGCCCAGCGCCTTGAGGATCGCCGCGCCGATTGCGAGGCCGGTATCCTCGACCGTGTGATGCTGGTCGATATGCAGGTCGCCGACGGTCTTGACGTTGAGGTCGATCAGCGAATGCCGCGACAGCTGTTCGAGCATGTGATCGAAGAAGCCGATCCCGGTCGAAATCGTGTACGCGCCGGTCCCGTCGAGGTTGACGGTCACGTCGATCGAGGTTTCGCTGGTGCGGCGGCTGATGGTGGCGGTGCGCGCGGAGGTGGTCATGCCGACCCCAATAGCGCGCTGGCCGACTCATGCAATCTTGACCGAAAGCGAAACCGCGCTACCCAAGGGCACATGAGCGATGGCCTTCCCGATAGCTTGATTCCCTATGACGACATCGTCCAGGAGGCGCTGCGCGCGGTCGTCGGCCGCGTGCTCGGCTCGGTCGCGGCGAATGGCGGCCTGCCGGGCGATCACCATTTCTATGTGACGTTCAAGACGCAAGCGCCGGGGGTCGACATCCCCAGGCGCCTGATCGAACGCTTTCCCGACGAAATGACGATCGTCATGCAGAACAAATATTGGGATCTCGTCGTCGATGACACGCGCTTTTCGGTCGGGCTGAGCTTCAACCAGATCCCGTCGAAACTGATCATCCCCTATTCGGCGATCACCGGGTTTCACGATCCCGCGGTCAATTTCGAACTGCGCTTTCAGGCACAGGAAGGCCCCGATGGCCCCGAGCCGCATGATGAAGCCGAAAATGACGGGCCGACGCATGTGCCGGTCGAGGATGGCTCGAACGTCGTCGCGGTGGATTTCAAAAGGAAGAAGTAGGAGCGAGCCGCGCACGCTGCGCGGCGGTCGCGCAGCGACGCGAACGCCCGGCCGGCGCGGCTCGCCGCGTCCGACGAGTTTCAGGTAAACGATGCTCCGCATCGTTTAGGTCATGCCGGGGGCATGACCGACCTGAAACTGGATTTACTCCCGTGACGGAGCGATCCGGGTCGAACGTTGGTTGTTGGTGGCAAGCTGCCGTTACAGCCAAGGATACTCTTTTATTTTCTGGTAAAGATCGGTCCAATCCGCAGGAACCGGATTCTTCAAAGCATACTCGTCCTGCTCGTTCGCCGACAGTTTTGAATACCAGCGATAAAACCGGTCATAATAGCCTTCACCCGCACCCATCCGCCACCCGATTGAGGAGGCTGGAATATCGGGGAACACTGTCCAAGGCGGCTTCATAGACGCGAGGTATCGCGACGGCGCAATGTCCGCAACTGGGCGAAAGCCGAGATCCGAATCCAGAGGACACAGGCAACGCTGTTCTATACCCACCACCCTGCGCTACACGCGTCGTCGTGCGACGCGCCCTGACCCTGCTCCTTCTCCCCAGCGCTACTTCAGCCCGCCGCCAACACGCCGTTGGTGTGACTCGTGTGACTTTAGCGCGCGCCGCCCGGAGGTGACCATGCCCGAAACCCGCACCGAAACCGATTCGCTCGGAGCCATCCAAGTCCCGGCCAGCGCCTATTGGGGCGCGCAAACGCAGCGTTCGATCGAGAATTTCCCCTTCCCGGCGAGCGAGCGGATGCCGATCGCGATCATCCACGCGCTTGCTTTGGTGAAGCAAGCCGCCGCGCGGGTAAACCGCAGCCACGGTCTTCCTGCCGAAATCGCCGATGCGATCGAGACGGCGGCGGCGGAGGTCGTCGCGGGCCGGCACGATGACCAATTCCCGCTCGTCATCTGGCAGACCGGCAGCGGCACGCAATCGAACATGAACGTCAACGAAGTGATCGCCGGGCGCGCCAACGAACTGCTCACCGGCACGCGCGGCGGCAAGGTGCCGGTCCACCCCAACGATCACGTCAATAGGAGCCAGTCGTCGAACGACAGCTTCCCGACGGCGCTGCACGTGGCGGCGATGTTAGGGATCAGGAAGCTTTGGAAGTCGCTGGACCGGCTTCACGCCGCTTTGGACGCTGCCTCCCGCGAATGGATCGACATCGTCAAGATTGGCCGCACCCATCTTCAAGACGCCACGCCGCTGACGCTCGGGCAAGAGTTTTCGGGTTATGCCCAGCAGATTCGCGACGCGTATCAGCGGATTCAAGCGGTCACGCCGCGCTTGTCGCGCCTCGCCCAAGGCGGAACGGCGGTAGGCACAGGATTGAACGCGCCGCCCGGCTTCGGTGAAAAGTTTGCGACCGAAATCTCCGCGTTGCTCGATTGGCCGTTCACCAGCGCCGAGAACAAGTTCGAGGCACTCGCGTCGAACGACACGCTGGTCGAAGTGTCGGGCACCCTCAACACGCTCGCCGTCGCGCTCACCAAGATCGCCAACGACATTCGCTTGCTCGGCTCCGGCCCGCGCGCCGGGATCGGCGAACTCCACCTCCCCGAGAATGAACCCGGCAGCTCGATCATGCCCGGCAAGATCAACCCGACGCAGTGCGAAATGCTGACGATGGTTGCGGCGCAAGTGATCGGCAATCACATGGCGATCACGGTAGGCGGGATGCAGGGTCACCTCGAACTCAACGTGTTCAAGCCGATGATCGGCGCGGCGGTGTTGCGCTCGATCGATTTGCTCAGCGTCGGCATGACGAGCTTCGCCGAGCGTTGCGTTGAGGGGATCGAGCCGAATCGCGTGCGTATCGCTGAACTCGTGGACCGCTCGCTGATGCTCGTCACCGCGCTCGCGCCCGAGATCGGCTATGATAACGCTGCGAAAATTGCCAAGCATGCGCTCGCCGAGGGGCTGACGCTGAAAGAGGCGGGGCTTGCGCTGGGGCTGGTCGACGCCGCGACGTTCGATCGGCTGGTGCGCCCCGAAACGATGGTGTGATGCGGCGTTGACGGGTGCGCCGCTCTTGACGCGCGTGGCGCGTCCGCGCCAAGGGCGGTCATGGCCGACCATCGATCTTCCCAGCCCAAGAGCTTCAAGCGCCGCGGGCTGATGTTCGTTCTGTCCTCACCGTCGGGCGCGGGCAAATCGACGATCGCCAACCGGCTGCTCAAGGAAGAGCGCAACAAGCTCAAAATGTCGGTGTCCTACACCACGCGCCCGCCGCGCCCCGGCGAGGTCGAGGGCAAGGACTATCACTTCGTCGACAAGGAAACCTTCCGCGGCATGGCGGAGGACGACCAGTTCCTCGAATGGGCGCGCGTGTTCGATCAACGCTATGGCACGCCGCGCGATACCGTGTTCAAGGATCTCGAGACCGGCCAGGATATCCTGTTCGACATCGATTGGCAGGGCGCACAGCAATTGTTTCAGCTGGCCGGCGGCGATGTTGTCCGCGTCTTCATCCTGCCGCCCGGCCTCAAGACGCTGCGCCAGCGGCTCGAGGATCGCGCGACCGATACGCAGGACGTCATCGACCGCCGCATGGACCGCGCGCTCGCCGAAGTGAGCCATTGGGACGGCTATGACTATGTCCTGGTCAACGACGATCTCGACGATTGCTACGACTGCGTCCAGACGATCCTGACCGCCGAGCGGCTCAAACGTTCACGTCAGCGCGGGATGATCGGCTTCATCCGCCGGCTCCCTGAGAAATAGGCTGGCCGAGAAATAGGCAGCGCACCCCGGCAGCGAAATCGCGCTGCCGCGCTTCGATCCCCGCGGCGGCGAGCGGATCGCGGCCCCAGCGTTCGGCCTGATAGTCCTCATCGAGCGTGATGGCGTCCCACACCTGTTCGGGCGTCGCTGCGCCCTCGGCCAGCGCGAGCGCGGCGATCAGCGACCCCCCGATCGTGACGATCGGCGACAGCGCGGCGAGCGCAAAGGCATCGCGCGCGGCAATCGCCGCACTCAGCCGTGCGAGCGTGGCGGCGGGTTGCGCGCGATGCAGGATCCCGGTCGCGGTCTCGATTTGCACGTCGTAGCGCGCCCGCGCCCAATCGAGCAGCGGGTCCCATGCCGCACCTTGCCGCGCGACAAGGTCGTCGGGCGCATCGGCGCGATAGCAGAGCAGGTCGCTCTCGGCATAGGCGGCCAGGCCGCGCGCAAACAGCGCCGGGTCCGCGCCGACCCGGTCGATCGCCGCATTGGCGAGGCCGGTCAGCGGCATCGCGCGCGGATCGATCTCGCCGGTGACCGCGCGCCATTCCGCCGCGACCGCCTCGGCCAGCGCGTCGGTCGGCAGCGCCAGCGCGACGCGCCCCGGCGTGCGTACCGGCTTGCCGTCGAGATAGACCGCACGGTTTTCGTCGAGGGTGACGGTGGTCCAGAAACGTTTCATTCGTCCCCCGGCGGCGTCCGCCAGCGGCGCGCGAGCGCGCGTGGCACAATCGCGATCATCAGCAGCGCCGACAGCACCAAAGCGGTGCCGACCACCTTTGGCACCGTCGCATCGGCGCGCGCGATCAGCACTAGGCCGAGCAGCGCCCCCGCCGACCCACCGATCCGCGCCGCTACGATCGCGAAATAGCGGTTGCGCACTTGGCGGTCGGGGTCGGTCACGGTTTTGCTCTCCTAACCGCGCACAAGCCGGGGCAGCGCAGCCACCGCATCGGCGATGGCGTGCGCGCCCGCAGCCGTCAGCTCGTCCACAGGGTGATAGCCCCAGGCGACGCCAAGCGCGCGTGCCCCCGCCGCGCGTGCCATCAACATGTCATAACTCGTATCGCCGATCATCACCGTTGTGGCGGGCGTTGCGCCCGATTCGGCCATCGCTGTCTCGATCATGGACGGATGCGGCTTCGACGGATGCCGGTCGGCGGTCTGCAGCGTCACGAAACGCGTGGCGATCTTGTGATGCGCGAGGATGTGCGTGAGCCCGCGATCGGATTTGCCCGTGGCGACGCCGAGCACCCAGCCATCGGCCTGCAGCATGTCGAGCACGTCGATCATGCCCTCGTACAGTGGCTCCTCGGTCATGGCGCCTGCGGAGCGCATACGAAAGAACGCCGCCTTGTAATCTTCGGCAAGGCTGCGGTGCAGGCCATCCTCGCCGCCGGGATGCAGCGTGCGCATCGCCTCGACCAGGCTCAACCCGACGATCCGCCGGATCGCCGCACGCGGCGGCGCGGCGATCGCGGCCAGCTTGAATGCTTCCTCGACCGACCGACAGATATTGTCCTGGCTGTCGACCAGCGTCCCGTCGCAATCGAAGAGCGCGAGCTTGTTCATCGCGCCATCGCCTCCGTGGCCGCAAAGGCGAGCATCGACGCATCGTCGGCGAAGCGGAAGGCGCGATTGGGATGCATCTCAGCTCAGTCCGACGACCCGCGCCGCCGCCGTTCGCCCTTGCGGTCCTTGCGGACGGTCTTGGCGTGCTGCCGCGCTTGCTGCTTCTTCACCGCGCGTGTTGGCGGCGGGGGCGATTCGAGCGGCATCGTGTTGCCGAGCATTTCGTCAAAGCCGAGTTGCTTGAGGCTTTCGGCAAAGTGCGTCGGCAATTCGGCCTGCACGTCGATCGCGCCGCCATCGGGATGGTCGATCCGGATGCGGCGCGAATGGAGATGCATTTTGCGGCTGATATTGCCGGTCAGAAACGCCGCCTGCCCGCCATATTTGCCATCGCCGACGATCGGATGGCCGATCGCCGCGAGATGCACGCGCAGCTGATGCGTGCGTCCGGTATAGGGGATCAGCTCGAGCCAGGCGGTGGTGGTGCCGGCCATTTCGATCACGCGGTAGCGCGTGCGCGCCGGGCTGCCTTCCTTTTCGTCGATATGCATCTTTTCGCCGCCCGATCCCGGCTGCTTGCCGATCGGAAGTTCGATCATGCCATCCTCGATCGAGGGCACGCCGACGACCAGCGCCCAATAGGTCTTCCGCGCGGTGCGCGAGGAGAAGGATTTGGAGAAATACGCCGCTGCCCGCGCGGTGCGCGCGATCAGCAGCGCGCCGCTGGTATCCTTGTCGAGCCGGTGGACGAGCTTGGGGCGACCGTCCATCTCATCCTGCAGCGCGTCGAGCAGACCATCGACATGCTCGATCGTCTTGGTGCCGCCTTGCGTGGCGAGGCCGGGCGGCTTGTTGAGCACGATTGCCTGCGCATCGCGGTGGATCACCATCTCGCGCGCAAAGGCGATTTCGTCGTCGGAGAGCGGCGGGCGCTCGCGCTTGACCGGCGCATCGACGCGGACGGGCTCAGCCGGCGGGACGCGGATCGACTGGCCGGTGACGACATGGTCGCCGGGCTTGGCGCGCGCACCATCGATCCGGAGCTGCCCGGTCCGCGCCCATTTGGCGACGGTGGTATAGCTCGTGTCGGGCAAATGCCGCTTGAACCAGCGGTCGAGCCGGATCCCGTCATCATCGACGCCGACGTTGAACTGGCGGACGTCGGAGGTCGCCTTGGTGGGTGCGACGCTCATGCCGCCACCCGCACGAGCGTGAGGCCCGCGAACAGCGCGATGACCGATCCGATCACCGACACCAAGGCATAGCCGAGCGCCACGCCGAGACTGCCGCGCTCGATCATCGTCACGACGTCGAGCGAGAAGGCCGAGAAGGTCGTAAACCCGCCGAGCACACCGACGCCGAGGAGCAATCGCCACGTCTCGCTGGCATTATGACGGGCGAGCACGCCGACAAGCACGCCCATGGCAAAACCACCGACGAGGTTCACCGTCAGCGTGCCATAAGGAAAATCCGGGCCGAACCCGCGAAGCGTTGCGCGCCCGACGAGAAAGCGCGCGGCAGAGCCGAGCGCGCCGCCCGTCATGACAAAAAGAAGTTGGTACATCGGGCGCTGTTAGCGCGAATTGCAGGCTTTGAGAACCTAGGGCGGAATCGTGCCCGCTCAGCCGCCGTTATTCGCCACCAGATCAACGTCGGTTCCGCCGTCGCGACGCCCGGTCAGGAACAACACATACGCCCCGCCATCGCGGTCGCGCGTGCCACCGAGCGTATGCTCGGTCCCGTCGGACTGATGCTCGGCCGAATAGCCGCTGATCGTGACGCGGGTGTAATACCAGTCGAGCACGGTCTGCAGTTGGGCCGAGGTCGAAAAGGTGACCGCGCGCAAATGGCAGGCATCGGTATCGGCACCCGCCGCTTCGACCACGCGCGCCCCGGGATAAAGCGGCACATCGGCGGGCAGCCGCTCGGCCCAGCGCGCCGAATAGCGCATCGCCCCGGCACAGCCGCTGGTGCGCTTGTCCTTCTGTCGTGAGGCGAGCGCGCCGAGCGTGAGCGATTCGCGCGCCGCCTGGCATCCGGGGCAATCCTTGGACGCAGGCGCAGGGGCTGGTTTGAGCGTCTCGCTCGTCGCAGCGCCCGCAGATGCAGCACCACCCGGCGGCTGCGCGATGCCGACCGGGGGCACGCCGCCCGAATAAGGCTGCGCGGGCGGGCGGACGCTGTCGGCATTGGCTTGCTGGGCGAGCGCGGGATCGACCATGATCTGATCGTGCAAGGCGCTGGTCATCGCCGGATCGCTGGCGTTTGTGCCGCCCGATCCGGCCTCGACCAATTCATTGTCGAGCGAATCAAGATTGCGATCGTCGTCGCGCTTGCCGCACGCCAGCAAGGCAAGTGGCAACATGAGCACGCCCAAAGTCCGGAAACGCGTGAGACCCATCGACCCGAAAGCTCCAGTAAGGCGCATCTCTTGCACGGGTTTGGGTTAAAAAAGCGTTTGGGATCGGATCGATGCGTGTGTTGCCTTGCTAAAACGCTGTCGGTTCGGCATGTTCAGATCATGGGCATGATCGTCAACATCGTTTCGATTCTGGTGGGCCTCGTCGCGCTGCCGGTGGCATTGGTCGGGCTGGTACCGTTTTTCGGGCTCGCCAATTATCTGGCCATCCCGATCGCGGTGGTGGGGGCGGCGATCGGCATGTTGTCGGGCCATCGGACGGGTCGAAACTTCAACCTGTTCGTCATCATCGTCGCGGTCATCCGCCTGTTTCTGGGCGGCGGCCTGATTTAAGGCGAACGGCCCGACGCAGGCGCGCCGGGCCTTCCAGTCCTTACGTCAGCGGCACTGCACCTGGCCGCGATCGATCGAGCGGCCGAGCAAGGCGCCCGCTCCACCGCCGAGCAGCGTGCCGAGCGTGCGCGATCCGCCGCCGGCCAGCGAATTGCCGAGCAAACCGCCCGCCAGCCCGCCGATGATCAGCCCGGTCGTCCCGTCGCTGCGGCGGCAATAATAACGATTGTCGCCACCGCGATAGATGCGATCGTCGCGACCCAGGCGGCGGGCCCGATACTGGCCGTCGGCGCGATAATAGCGGTCGGCATAATAGGTCCGCTGGCCATTTTCGAAGCGGTTGTAATCGTAATTGCGATACTGCCGCCAATCGCGTTGGCGATCGTTTCGTTGATCACGGCGGTCATCGCGACGGTCGGCGCGCACATCCCGTCGGTTGTCGCGGCGGTCGTCGCGGCGGTCGTCACGCCGATCTTCCCGGCGATCATCGCGACGTTCCCGCGATTGTGCCGAGGCGGGGACCGCCGACAGCGCGGTGGCCGCGATCGCAGCGAGGAGGATAAGTTTGCGCATGGGAAATGCTCCTGGGTAATCCGTGGTGGATTACCCAGGAGAACCGTCCGCGGGGCGCG
>NZ_JBBATX010000077.1:0-12921 GCF_040398505.1 Sphingomonas sp.
GTTGCTGTTTCGAGGCCTTAAGGCATCGGGTCGGCGTCGGCCCAGGGAGCCCTTACAACCCATTAAGCCAGTCCATTCGGAACTTAGTAGAGACTTTTTGGCCATGCTGTGAACGCACGCAACGACGGGGTGGCACCATGGTTAAATGGCAAACAGATTGGCCGTTGCTCGCAAGCTCCAGAGGCAGCAACAGCACCCAAATTATCGCTCTAGCGACGATTATCGCCTCTTTGGTGCCGCTTGCACCGGTTTCTGCCCAAGCATCGGTCGCCAGCTCCCGAAGTGCCGAAACGGCAAAATCAGGGCGTCACTGCGACGCGCAAGCCGATTGCTCCGGCCTGTCGATCAACGAGACCCGAGCGCTTTTTGCCAATGATGCGGATGCTGACACGGCGGATTCCGCATTTACCAGCAGAAGGTTCGTGACCGTAAATGTTGCCCGCGCGTCTCAGCGTTATCTTCTCGCTCTAACCGGCGAAACATTTGGGACTTTGGGACCACATTATCATGCGAATTTTTCGCTCAAACTCGGAAGTTTATCGGTGAACATGGATTCCGATAACGCCTTCCCAGAACATGATCCGATGGCGTCCGCGGATTTCGTCCTATCGGTCCATCGCAAATTTTGAGGTGGATGCCGGATGACGCCATCTCGGGAGGGGATGTGGGCTGTTGGGCGGCATCCGCTCTCCCCTCAAACCCCCACCCCAAAAACACGCGTTTACGCCTAACCTTAGCCTAACCTTCCGCGTCCTCACCCCGCCGCCCGGCGCGTTGACCGAGCGCTCTTGAGGGGCACGGTTCGGTCACCACCCCATCCACCTTGGCTTTTCCCCAAACCCGCGCCACCCTCGCGCACCGCACGGTTTAAGGCGCACAACATGGAGGCGATCATCGAAATCATCCTGCAATTTCTCGGTGAGTTCCTGCTGCAAATCGTGATCGAATGCTTCTCAGAGGCGGGCCTCCACGCCTTGGCAGACGCATCGGAAAGGCCGCGAAATGCGTTCGTGTTGGTTCTTGGCTATGCGATCTTCGGCACGATCGCCGGCGGGCTAAGCCTGTTGATCCTGCCGCATCCCTTCATCACGAACCTTGCCCTGCGCGAGGCGAATGTCCTCATCACCCCGGTGATCGCCGGTGCCGTGATGATGCTGGTCGGCCGGTGGCGCGACAAGAGAGGGCAGGAGCGCTTCGGCATCGACCGCTTCGGCTATGCCTTCGTCTTTGCGTTCTCGATGGCGCTGATCCGGTTCAACGGGGCGAGTTGAGCACGCTAAGGCCCAAGAAACAAACCAGCGATGGTGCGACTCGTGCGACTTTAAGACGCCCTCACCCCACCCGCACCGGCAAGGTGAACACGAACCGCGCCCCCTGCCCCGGTGCGCTGTCGACCGTCACATCGCCGCCCATCGCCCGCGCCAGTCGCCGCGCGATGTACAGCCCAAGCCCCGATCCCCCGGCCTCGCGCGGATCGACGCGTTCGAACTTGTCGAAAATCCGCGCCTGATCCTCTGGCGCAATGCCCCGGCCCTGATCGGCGACGATGATCGCGGAGACATCGCCCTCGCGCTCGGCGCGGACCCACACCATGCCGTCGACGGGCGAATAGCGCACCGCATTGCCGATCAAATTGACCAGCACTTGCAAGGCGCGGCGGAATTCCCCGGTCGCGGGCAAGACCTCGCCAAGTGACGGCCGATCGATCCGCACCTTCGCCTCGGCCGCGCGCACCTGGAGCAAGCCTGCCGCCCGGCGCGCCACATCGGCGAGATCGACCGCCTCGTGCGCGACCACGAAATCGGGCCGCTCGATCGCTTGCAGGTCGACCAGATCGTCGACCAGCCCCATCAAATGCCGCCCGGCACTGGCGATATCGGCGGCATAGTCGGCATAGTCCTGACGCAGCGGCCCTTCGGACTGCGCGTGAATGCTATCGGCATTGGCGATGATCCGGTCGAGCGGCGAGCGCAGCGCCTGGTCGAGCCGGGCCGCGAACGCAGACGTCGTCGCGTCGGGCGCGGATGGCGCCGCGACCGGCGGCACGCTGGCATCGTCGAGCATGTGCGCCGCGCCGACAAAGCCCGCAAACGCGCCGCTCGCATCGGTGCGCGGATTGGCGGCGAGCCGCACGCCGCGTCCGGTGTCGCGGATCGTCGCGGGCTGATTGTCGAAGCGTTGCTGCAGCGCGAGGCCACCTAGGATCGGAAACGCCCCGCCATCGCTCTCACCAAGCACGAACAACCGGGTCAGCGGCTGGCCGAGCATCGCCGCCGCATCGAACCCGTAGCGCGCACCGGCCGAGACCGAGAGGAAGGTCAGCCGCAGCGCCGAGTCGGTCTCCCACAGCCAATCGGCTTCGCTGCGCAGGAAATCGGACGCGCGCTCCTCGGCGATCCCGCCGGGATGCCACGCTGCGCGGCTGCGCCAGCCGGTAATAGCCAGCCGCACGCCGCGCGGTTCGGGCTGCGCGCGGACCCATAATTCGAGATCGCCATCGCCGTCCCCCGCGACGACGCCGCGCGACACAAGGATGCCAAGCCGCTGCGCGAGCCGCGCCAGCGTCGCGATCTGCGGCACCGCCAGCGGCTGCCCGATAGTGCCACCGGCGCGTGCGTTGAGGTCGTGCAGCCGCTGATCGGCCTCGACCAGCCGGCCATCACGGTCGATCAGCCCGCGCACCGGCGGCAACATCGGTTCGTTGACGTTCATCGCACGCGATCCTGCTGCCGGGCCAGCGCAACCAGCGCGGCGCGATAATCGCGGTGCAGCAGCAAGGGGGCAAGTGCGTGGCGTGCAGTATCGGGCGTGACCGCGACAATCGCATCGAGCCCTTCGGCGAACCGGTCGATGTCGCGGCGCGGATCGGCCTCGCTCAACGCGAGGCCAATGCGTGCGATCGATTCGCGGTCGAGCTCAAGCGCGCGCAGCAGCAGCCACAGCCGCTCGCCACCCGGATCGAGCACGATCTCGCGCGCATCGCCATAATCGAGCCCGAGCGCATGCGCGAGCAAGGCGACGAACAGCGACAGACGGCGATCGGCGAGCGATTCGACCAGCAAGCCTGGCAATTCGTTGGCTTGCGGGTCGAGGGCTGCGGCAAGGCGGAGCGCGGTCGCCTCCAACCGGTCGCCCTCGTCATGCGCCGCGATGCTGCGCAGCGCCGCCTCGGCGAGCGCGCGGTCAAGCAGCGACAGCGCTTCCCCCGCCGAATCGGCAAAGCGTTCGCGCAACGCCGCCGCTATCCACCAGACCAGCCGGTGATGGAGTTCGGCGGGCAAATCGCTTGAGCTCGGTTGCCCCGGCGCGGGCGGCACGCGGCGGCGGCTTTCGGCGGACAGCAGCGCAATCGCGCTTGCCGCGACGACGCTGTCGCCCTGTTGCGCAAGCCGCGGAAGGAGGCTCGCGCGGTCCGGATCGTCGGGTGCATCGCTCGGCAGGGCGTCGGCGAGCAGATCCTGCCGCACCCGCCCGAACAGTTCGCGCATCAAATCGGGATCGCGCACCAGCCCGGCACCGACTAGGCGTTCGAGGGTCGCGGGGGCCTCAGCATTGAGCGTTGCGGCCAGCGCCGCGGCGTCGCGCGCAGCGAGCAAGCGGGCGGCATAACGCCGCAGCGCGGCCTCGATCCCCAGCGCGAGATCGCCCAACACCGCTGCCATCGCCACCCGCGTGCGATCGTCGAGCCGTGCCGTCTCCACAAGAAAGAAATCGTCGATCGCCACGCGCAGCCGCGCATCGGCGCGCACGTCCGCCACCGCTGCACGGGCGAGCAGCGCGTTGGCACCCCTACGAGTCCCATCATCCATGTCGCGACGTTCAATCGACATGTTCTCGTCTCTAGGGGGTTGTCGTTAAGGCGAGACTAAGGCTTTTCGCGAAACGCCTCAATTGCCGCCGCCAACGTTACGGCGGCGTAGAGACCGGCACTTTCCAGCGCGCCCAGCGGCTGGCCGGCGATCAGCAACGGCAGCATCACCACCGGATAGGCCACCGGGCTGGCCCAAAGCCGGCGCTGGTGCTCGGCGGGTGCGGCGCGTTCCAGCAACGCGGCGACGATCAAGAGTGCCACCGCCAGAATCAGACCTGCCGGTCGGTCGGCACCATAGCCGACCGACAGCGCGGCCAGCGCCGCGATAGCGGGCGCCGCATGGCCGGTAACGCGCACCAGCGGCGCATCGTCGCGCACCCAGGCGAGCGACGCGGCAATCTTCGCGCCAAGCATTGCCAGACACGTGACCGCCATCCCGATCGCCGGATGCCCGAACGCGATCGTCGCCACCGCCGCGATCGTCAGCACGACCGCCAATGCCAGTGCGGCAATCGTCGGCACCCCGCGCTTCATCAACGGCGGCAGTGCCAGACGCACAACTGGCGCAAACACGAACCGATCCGCCCAGCGCAGCGGCCGCGCGACCAGCGCCGCGACCGTCCCGTTACCGCGCCGTGCAAGCGCCTGCGCATTGCGTTCGATGCCGTGGCCGGGGGCCATGTGCGAGTCGAGCCGCACCTGATCGGCCCCCGCTTGCGCCGCAGCGCGCAACAGCGTCGACTGGAAATCATAATCGCGCGGCATGGCGGCGACCTCGGCAATGCGCTTGCCGTCGAGCAAGGCGAGCCCCGCCCACGCCGCCTTCGCGCCGACGCGTTCGTAATGCAGATCATCCTGATCGGTCACCAGCAACGTGTCCTGCCCCGCGGCGGCGAGCGACTGGACGACATCGCCGGTCGTCACCACGCCGTCGGCAACGACGAGCACACGCGCCAGCGGATGCAGTTTCTCGACCGCTTCGGTGGCAGTACGCACCGCATCGACCGCGATCCCGCGCCGCCCGATCCGGCTGATCGCACCAAGCAATTCCGGCGTCATCCGCGCGACCACGAGCACGATTTGCGTTGCGCCCGCCGAAGCAAGCAAGCGCGCCTGAAACTCGATCAGCGTCAACCCGCCGAACGGCAGCGTCGCGGCAAGCACGCCCACGCGGTCATCGGCATCTTCAGTCGCAAAAATCATTCCAGCCAGCATCGCTGGGCTGTTAGGGGGTAAGCGGCGCTATGGCAAAGCCCGTTCGGGGATTACAGCCGTTCGACCGCACGACGCAGCCGACGCATCAGCCCCGCATCGTGCGCTTCGCTCTCGGCGGCCTCGGTGGCGATCGCCATCAGCCGAATCGCGCCGAAGCTGGCGGCAAGACCACGCAACCGGAACGCGGCCGCACGCCACGCATCATCCCCTTCGGCGCATTCCAGCACCGCGAGCCCGCGTTTGACGCTTTCGAGAAACGCCTCGCGCAGCTCGGCGATCAGCGCGGGTTCGTCGCCGACCGCCGCCGCCAAAGTCGCATCAATCGCACCGGGATCATAGGCCATGGCGAATGGCATAGCGACAAAGGCCTTAAAGTTCGGTTTCGCAATTCGCTTTGCGTGCGCGCCATTCGTGGTAAACAACCAAGATGAGTGGGGGTTCGCGTATCATAGACTTGCGGCCGCACGGTGCCGCGCCAGCCAGCGAGCCACGTGCGAGCGTGGCCCAGCCGGAGGTTGACGCCACGCCGCGATCCGAAACCGCGTCGGATGATCCGATCGAACTGACCGAGCTTGCAGACGATGTCGCCGCTCCGCGCGGTAACGGGCCATGGCTCGCGGTGCTCGGCACGCTGCTCGCGCTTGGCTGGGTCGGCGGCATGCTGTGGCTGTGCCGCGACAGCCTCACCACGCTTGCGCCCCCGGCCCTCGCCAGCTTCGTCGCCGCCTTGTGCGTGCCGCCTGCGCTGATCGGCGTGCTGCTGTTGCTGGCCTTACGCACCAGCAGTGCCGAAGCGAAGCGGTTCGGCCGCACCGCTCAGGCCATGCGCGCGGAAGCGGCCAGCCTTGAGCGCACCGTTGCGGCGCTTTCGAACAGCATCGAAACCAATCGCGCAAACCTTGCCGAACAAACCGCAACGCTAATGGCGCTAGGCGACGGCGCGGTGTTGCGGCTCGAAACGGTCGGGACCGGGTTGGCCGAACATGTCGCCAGTGCCGATTCGCATGCCACCGCTTTGGCGGCGGCGGCGGATGCGGCACACACGCGCCTGCAAGTGCTGCTCGCTTTGCTACCGCGCGCGCACGGCGAGACCGAAACGCTCGCGCAACTGCTCAAGACCACCGGCGTCACCGCAAGCGAGCATGCCGCCGCGCTCGACGCGCAGCTCACCGCGCTGTCCGAGCGGGGGCGCGAGGCCGATGCGGTCGCGAACGGCGCCGCACAAAAGCTCGCCGCGCACATCACGCGCATGGAAGCGACCAGCGAGACCGCCGGCGCGCGGCTCGAACAGGTCACTGGCGATATGTCGAACGCGGTCGACGGGCTACTCGGCCGTACCGCCGACGCGGTCGACGAAGCGCGCAAGGGGATTGCGGCGCAAGGCGATGCCATGCTGGCGATGCTCGGCACCAACCAGGCCGCGCTCGACCGCGCCGCACGCGATAGTGCCGAGGGCCTTGCCGCGCGCATCGGCGAAATCGAAACGCTGATCGATCGCGTCGCCGCACGATTGGCCGAACAACGCGACGCCAGCCAAACCATCGTCGGAGAGATCGATTCGGGCATCACGCGCGTCAGTGGCACGTTCGATACGCTCCACGCGCAAGGGGTAACGCGCGCGCAAGCGCTCGCCGCGTCGATCAGCGCGCTCGGCGGCTCGGCCGATGCGATGACCGAAGCACTCAAGACCGGCGATACGATGGCGACCACCGCGATCGGCACGACCGAACGGCTGTTGCTCGCACTCGATTCGGCGGCGCGGGAGATTGACGAGACGCTGCCCGAGGCGCTCAATCGTCTCGACGATCGCATTGCCTCCAGCCGCAAGATCGTCGGCGCGGCCAAGCCCGAATTGCTGGCGCTCGTGACGGCGGCAGAAAGCACGCATGACGCGATCGAGGCGATTGCCCATGTCATTGCGAGCCAGCGCGACACCGTTGACACACTGTCGGGAACGCTGCTCGACACGCTCAGCGACGGCAAGGTCAAGGCCGATGCGCTCGGCGCCATGGTCGAGGAAACGATCAGCCGAACGCATCGCTTCGCCGAGGACGCCGCCCCGCGCCTGGTCGAAGCGCTGTTGCGCGTGCGCGACACCGCCAGTGCCGCCGCCGACCGCGCCCGCGAAACGCTCGCAACGGTCATCCCCGAGGCGGCGCTCGCACTCGAACAGCAAAGTGCTGCGGCGATGGAACGCGCGATCGGTGCTGGCGTCCGGCGCGAGATCGCCAGTATCGGCGCCGCCGCCGAAACTGCCGCAGATGCCGCGGCGCGCGCGTCCGAACGCCTGACGCGTCAAATGCTCGCGATTGCCGATTCGACCGCGATCGTCGAATCGCGCTTGGAGGAGGCCAAGGTCGAGCGCGAGAACGCCGATCAGGATACGCTAGCGCGCCGCGTGTCGCTGCTGATCGAATCGCTCAACTCGGCGTCGATCGACATCGCCAAGGCATTCTCCAGCGACATTTCGGACAGTGCTTGGTCGGCCTATCTGAAGGGCGATCGCGGGGTCTTCACCCGGCGCGCGGTGCGCTTGCTCGATGCGAGCGAAGCACGCGAGATCGCGCGGCTGCATGAGGAAGACGCGGCGTTCCGCGATCAGGTCAATCGCTACATCCACGATTTCGAAGCGATGCTGCGCCAGATCCTGTCGCAACGCGACGGATCGCCGCTCGGCGTGACGATCCTGTCGTCGGACATGGGCAAATTGTACGTCGCCCTGGCGCAAGCGATCGAACGGCTGCGCGCCTGAGTTCAGTTGGCGCGACGACCGAAAGCGGGACGACGTTCAACCAGCGGGTTTGATTCGCGCTCCAGCATCGATAGCGTCGCTTCGAACAGCGGACGCAAGGCGACGATGTCGGACAAGGCTTGATCGGGCGTATCGCGATTCTCGACACAATCGCGCGCAATCGCCTCAATGCGTTCGGCCAACACGCCCAGCGGCTCGGCGCCGAATTGGCGCGCTTCGCCTTTCAGCGTATGCGCCGGGATGACCATGCCGGCGGCATTTTGCGCGCGCATCGCCGCCTCCAGCGCCGCGACCGACTTTACACCATCCTCGCGGAAATACCCTAGAATGCGGACGAAGCCCGCGCCGAGTTCGGCGCGCGCACGCGTAAAGACGTTCCAGTCGATCAATTCTCTAGCGTCGAGCGACACGGTCATCTCCCGCTTCGAGCGCCATCGCTCGAAAGTAGGGTCTGTCTACCGCGCGCAAGTAAACGAGCCGTTGACGCGCGCAATAAACACCGTCGCCGCTAAAGCGATCGTCGACGGAGCTCGTGGTTAAGCGCAACCCGTCATGATGATTCGCTCACCGATCGAACGGGTTCTTCGGCGCGCGCAGCGTCAGCCGCACCGGAACCGCGCCAAATCCAAGGTCACGACGGATGCCGTTGATGAGATACCGCTGATAGCTCATCGGCAACTGGTCCACGCGCGTGCCGAACAAGACGAAGCCAGGTGGCCGTGTCTTGGCTTGGGTCAGATAGCGCAGCTTGATGCGCTTGCCCCCCGGCGCGGGTGGCGGGTTGGCCTCGACCGCCTTTTCGAACCAGCGATTGAGTTCGCCGGTGCCGACGCGGCGCGACCAGGCATCGCGCGTTTCGAACGCCACCTTCAACAAGGTGTCGATGCCCTTGCCGGTTGCGCCCGAAACGGTCAGCACGGGCATGCCCTTGATCTGGCTGAGCCCTTCCTCAAGCGCGGCCTTGATTCCGTTGAACAGGCTCGACCCGTTCTCCGCCACGTCCCATTTGTTGATCGCGACGATCAGCGCGCGACCTTCCTGCAACGCAGCATCGGCGATCCGCAAATCCTGCGATTCGAGTCCCCGCGTCGCATCGAGCAGCAGCACGACGACCTCGGCAAAATCGATCGCGTGGAGCGCATCCGCCACCGACAGCTTTTCGAGCTTGTCCTGGACGTTGGCGCGCTTGCGCATCCCGGCGGTATCGATCAGCCGCACCTTGCGCGCATTCTCGCCCGGCTCGCGCTCGGGGTCGTGCCAGATCCAGTCGACCGCGATCGAATCGCGCGTGATCCCCGCCTCCGGCCCGGTGATCAGCCGCTCCTCGCCCAGAATACAGTTGATCAGCGTCGATTTCCCCGCATTCGGCCGCCCGATGATCGCGAGCTTCAGCGGCGCGTCGGGGCTATATTCCTCGTCGACATCGGCATTGGGAATATCCTCGCCCGCCGCATCCTTTTCGGGTTCGATATAGGGCAGCAGCGCGTCGAACAGTTCGACCAGCCCCTCGCCATGTTCGGCGGACAATTCGACCGGATCGCCAAAGCCGAGCGACAGCGATTCGAGGATGCCATCGGCCCCGGCCTTCCCCTCGGCCTTGTTGGCGACGAGGATGACCGGAGTCGTCGACCCGCGCAGCCAGCGCGCGATTTCCTCGTCGAGCGGGACCAGCCCGACTCGCGAATCGATCATGAACAGCGCGACATCGGCTTGCGCGACGGCCGCTTCGGTCTGCTGACGCATCCGCCCGGGCAGCGAGGCAGCATCCTGATCCTCATAGCCGGCGGTATCGATCACGCGGAAATCGAGGCCGACCAGCGTCGCAGCGCCCTCGCGCCGATCGCGAGTCACGCCGGGGCGATCATCGACGAGCGCGAGCTTTTTGCCGACGAGACGGTTGAAGAGGGTCGATTTGCCGACGTTCGGCCGGCCGATAATCGCGACCACAGGGAGACTGGACATGCGCCCCCTTACGGGAAACGCATGCTTCCGTCACCCCGCCTTGGGCCGGGTCATTTATACGCGGTCACGCGACCCTTTTGATCGAGCACGTAAAGCGTCGAATTCGCCACGATCGGGGGCAAGGTGAAGGGTGCTTTGGCGTCGATCACGCTGGTCACCTTGCCGGTGTCGACCGAGGCAGAGGCGATTTGCCCTTGCGAATTGGTCAGGACCAAGCGGTTTCCGGCGAGGACCGGACCGTACCACGTCACCGGGTTGGCCTTTTTCGAATCCTTGACTGTGCCGTCCTTCTTGACCTTTTCGCTCTTGTAGCGGCGCAGCTGGCTGATCCACCGGACCTTGCCGGTCGCGCGCGCGAGGCAGACCAGCCGCGCATCGTCGGTGACCATGAACACCCACTCGCCCGCGACCCAAGGGGTCGAGATTCCGGCGAAATTCTGCTCCCACAGGCGCTGACCCGACACGATCTCCAGCGCGACCATGCGGCCGCCTTGCCCGACCGCGAACACGATGCCGCGGTCGATGACCGGATCGGCATCAATGTCGGCGAGCGAGGAAACCGAGGTCGAGATGGTCGAGCGCGACAGCGCGTCCTGCCACAGCGTACGGCCATTTTCATAGCGATAGGCGTTGAGTTCGCCCGACGAGAAACCCGCGACCACGGTACCCTGGCTGACGGCCGGTGCGGCAACGCCGAACACGCCTTGCGTTTCGATCGAGCCCGACTGAGTCCATTGCACGCTGCCATCGGCCTGCGACAAAGCGTAAAGCTGATTGTCCTGGCTGAGGATATAGACTTCGCCGTTCGCCACCGTCGGCGAACCGCGCAGCGGCGCGCCCGGCTTGGCACGCCATATCACCTTGCCGGTGGCCGCATCGAGCGCCACGACATCGCCCAGTCCGTCGGTGGCGAAGACCTTGCCATCCTCGAAGCTGACGCCGCCGCCAAAGCGCGCACTGCGCGACTTCTTGTCCAACGTCGCGATGTTGGTGGTCCACACCGATCCGCCGTTGGTCGCGGAAAAAGCGTGTACTTCGGCATCGACGTCGATCGCATAGAGGCGACCGTCCGCCACGACCGGCGCTGCGCCAAGCCGCTGGCGGTTGCTGCCGCCGTCGATCGTCACGCTCCACGCGCGCGACAGATTGGCGCCCAGCGTCATATTGCCGATCGACTTGGCGGAGTTGCCGCCGGGTTGCGCCCAATTGTCATTGGTCACGGCCGGCGGCACCAGCACTTCGACCCCGGCGATCGTCTTGTCGGCAAGGACATCGTTCTCCCCGGCGAGGATCGCGATGCGCTGGCCGAGCACGGGGGTCTTTTTCTTACCCTTGAACGTCGCGCAGCTGCTGAGCGCGACCGCGGCGACGGCGATGATCAGAAAACGGTTGGTCATCTTCATTTCGATTTCTGGTCCTTAGCCTCGATAACGGCATCCACGCCCAATACGCCCGCCATCTGAACCGCACGTTGCCGCATGGTCTCCGACATGTCCGGGTCGCGGGCAATTTGTCCAAACAGCGTCCCCGCCAAATCGCGGCGGTTCATCCGCAGATACGAAATCGCGACGAGTTCGCCCGCGCTGCCGAACCACGGATTGCCCTTGACCGCGATGCCACGCAGGCGGCCAATGACCACTTCGGGCTTCAGCGTATCGAATTCGGCGGTGGTCTGGCGGATCAGCGCGAGATCGCGGAACGGCTGCCCGATCGAGGCATCGGTCGCGACTTGCGAAAACTTGGTCGCGGCACCGCGCAAATCCTGCTTTTGCAGCAGGATATCGGCCTGGCTCATCAGCGCGAGCGCACGATACCCCTCGACGCTCGATCCGGCGAGCGTGGTCAGCTTGCCTTGCGCGGCTTCGGGATGCGCGCCGCCGATATCCTCGTAGGCCTTGGACAGCGTTTCGCCCTGCTCACCGGCTGCGCTCAACTGTTGCGCGCGCCAGATCTGCCAGCCGCCAAAGCCGAGCACCGCCAGTACCAGTACTGCGATCGCGACGATCCCGTAGCTGCGCCACGCCTTGGCGAGCTGATCGCGACGCAGCTCCTCATCGACTTCGCGCAAGAATGCAGCATCGGTGTTCGGCGGGACAGCCAAGGGGGAAACTCCGTCGGGAAAGGGTGTGGGACGCGCGGACCTTAGCGCCGCGCCGCGCCAAACAAAAGCGTTCAAAAAAGCCGGTTCGTTCAGTCCTTTGGCGCGTAAATCTGCTCGGGTCCGGGAAAGCTGCGAGCGCGAACGTCGTCGGCATAGGACGCGACCGCGGCGGAAATACGGCCCGCCATGTCGTCGAACTTCTTGACGAAGCGCGGGGTGCGTTCGAACAGGCCGAGCATATCCTCGGCCACCAAAACCTGTCCGTCGCACTGCGCCGAAGCGCCGATGCCGATCGTCGGACAGCCGACCACGCGGGTAATCTCGATCGCGATCGGCTCGACCACGCCTTCGATCACGATCGCAAAGGCGCCAGCGTCCGCGACGGCAACCGCATCCGCGACGATCTTTGCCGCCTCGACCTTGCTGCGCCCGCGCGCGCCATAGCCACCCAGCGTGTTGACCGCTTGCGGCGTCAGCCCGACATGGCCCATCACCGGAATCCCACGTTCGGACAGGAATTTGACGGTCGGGGCCATCGCGATTCCGCCCTCCAGCTTCACCGCCGCCGCGCCGGTCTGCTTGAGCAGATAGGCGGCACTCTCGAACGCCTTTTCGGGGCTTGCCTCGTAACTGCCGAACGGCATGTCGATCACCACGACCGCATGGTAGCTGCCGCGCACGACAGCAGCGCCATGCGCCGCCATCATTTCGAGCGTGACCGGCACCGTCGATGGCAGGCCATAGATGACTTGCCCGAGGCTGTCGCCGACCAGCAGCATATCGCAATGCGGATCGAGCAATTGCGCAGTCCGCACCGTGTACGCGGTGAGCATCACCAGCGGGACGCCCCCCTTCTGCTTGCGGATCGCCGGTACCGTCAACCGCTTCATCGGTGCGGGCATCGGGTTGGCGCGGCTGGTGGCGGTGTCGATGGTGAAGGTTGTGGACATACGCGAGCGTCATAGCGAGTTCGAACCCGGCCCGCCAGCGCCGAACGGGTACCATGTACGATACGATCGACTCAGTGTTAAGTTATACATACATTCAGTAAATCAAATGTAACATGGAGAGGGTAATGCC
>NZ_JBBATX010000078.1:0-8066 GCF_040398505.1 Sphingomonas sp.
CTGCAATTGCTGTCGCGCGTCACCGCCGAGGGCAAGCTCGAAGTGTCGCTGGTCGATCAGCCGATCGCCGATCCGCGCGACGATCAAGTCGTGGTCAAGGTGCTGGCGACCCCGATCAACCCGTCCGATCTCGGCCTGTTGTTTGGCGCGGGCGACCTGTCCACCGCGCAGGTTTCGACGCGCGACGGCCATCCGCTCATCACCGCCGACGTGCCACCACCCGGCATGCGCGCGATGGCGGGGCGGATCGGCGAGGCGATGCCGGTCGGCAATGAAGGGTCTGGCGTGGTGATCGCGGCGGGCGCGTCCCCGGCGGCGCAGGCGCTGCTCGGCAAGACCGTCGCGATGCTGGGCGGGGCGATGTATGCGCAATATCGCACGCTGCGTGTCGCCGAGTGCATGGTGCTGCCCGATGGCACCGCCCCCGCCGACGGTGCCTCCTGCTTCGTCAATCCGCTTACCGCGCTCTCGATGACCGAGGTCATGCGCCGCGAAGGGCATAGCGCGCTGGTCCACACCGCCGCTGCCTCCAATCTCGGGCAAATGCTGGTCAAGATTTGCGCGAAGGACGGCATTCCGCTCGTCAATGTAGTGCGCAGCCCGGCGCAGGCCGAGCTGCTGCGCGGCATCGGCGCGGTGCATGTCGCCGATTCGAGCGCGCCCGATTTCCTCGACACGCTGACCGCAATGATGGTCGAGACCGGCGCGACGATCGCCTTCGATGCGATCGGCGGCGGCAAGCTTGCCGGGCAATTGCTGAGCTGCATGGAGGCGGCCGCGGTCAAGCGCATGACGACCTACAGCCGCTATGGCTCCGACACGTTCAAGCAAGTCTATATCTATGGCGGGCTCGATCTCGCGCCGACCACGCTCAACCGCAATTTCGGCTTTAGCTGGGCGATCGGCGGGTTCCTGCTCACGCCGTTCCTGATCAAGATCGGGCCGGAGGCGGTGCAGGCGCTCAAGGACCGCGTTGTCGCCGAGCTGACCACGACCTTCGCGAGCCATTACACGCACGAAATCTCGCTCACCGAAGCACTGCAGCCGGAGATTTTCGCGGCCTATGCCAAGCGTGCGACCGGGTCCAAATATCTGATCTGCCCGCACAAGGCGTGAGGATAGCGGGCGACGGCTAGCCGAAATCAGCAGCCGTCGCCATTGCCCCCATCGCTGCGCAAATGCCGTGAAATTCGCCGACCATGTCGTGGATGATGGCGCGCACGCTGCGGACTTCGTCGATCAGCCCGGCGCTTTCACCCGCGAGGCCAACCGAGGCCTCCATATCGCCGGCAAAATACAAATCCTGGATCCGCGCGAACGTGTCGGCAGGCATCAGCCCGGCTTCGTGGATCGCGGCGGTGCGCGCGGTTTTCAGCGCGCGGATGCACGGTGTCGATTTGGTGTTGAGCATGAAAGTGCCGGTTTCCTTGGCGTCGAGGATCGCCTGCTTGAAGCCGGGATGCACCGGGCTTTCCGCCGACGCCACGAACCGCGTGCCCATCTGCACCGCTTCCGCGCCCAGCGCGAAGGCGGCGGCCATGCCCTTGCCGTCACAAATCCCGCCGGCCGCGACCATCGGCACGTCGGTGACGCGGCGGATCGCCTGGAGCAGCACAAGCGTCGAGACTTCCTCGGGATTCTTGAACCCGCCACCCTCGCCGCCTTCGACGATCAACCCGTCAACCCCCGCCGCGACGCTCTTCAGCGCGGCATCGACCGTCGGGACGGCGTGATAGACGACGATTCCGGCGGCTTTGAGCGGGCCGACGAACTTGGCGGGGCTGCCCGCCGAGGTGGTGACGAATTTCACGCCCGACGTGCAGATGAAATCGAGCATCGCTTCGTCCTTGAGGAAGCGGATCGGGAGGTTCACGCCGAACGGCGCGTCGGTCAGCGCCGCCATCTTGAGGATCTCGGCCTGGCAGATCTTGGTTTCGCCCGACGATGTCTCGATGATGCCTAAGCCCCCCGCCTCGCACACCGCCGAGGCGAGCGCCGAGCGCGCGATCCAGCCCATCGGCGCCTGGACAATCGGATAACGTGCGCCGGTATGCGCGAGGAAACGGTTCATAGCGGGCACCCTCTCAATGGCTTTGCTTGCTTGTAGCGCCGAATGGCGGCGGTGCTATAGCGACGCGACTGGTCGGTATGATCCGCCGCGCGTAGAGGCCGACGCTTTTGAAACCTCCCATCCCCCGCAGCGGCAGCGCCGTCCCGACCGGTCGCTTTGCCCGGCTATCACGCTTCGGCGGGCTGGCGGCGAGCGTTGCCGGCGGAATGATCGGGGAGGGGGCGCGGCAACTCGCCAGCGGTAAGCGCCCGGCGCTCGGCGATTTGCTGCTGACCCCGGCCAACGTCGTGCGCGTCACCGATCGGCTGGCGAAGCTGCGCGGCGCGGCGATGAAATTGGGGCAATTGGTGTCGCTCGATTCGGGGGATCTGCTGCCGCCCGAATTGTCCGAGATCTTCGCGCGCTTGCGTGCCGATGCCGAACCGATGCCCGCGCAGCAGCTCGGCGCGGTGCTCGCCGCTGAGTGGGGCGCGGATTGGCAAAGCAAGCTGTCCGCCTTCGATGCCAATCCGATCGCCGCCGCCTCGATCGGCCAGGTCCATCGCGGACGCACGCACGACGGGCAGAAGCTGGCGATCAAGGTCCAATATCCCGGTGTGGCGCAGAGCATCGACAGCGATGTCGACAATGTCGCGACGTTGCTGCGCCTGTCGGGTCTGGTGCCGAAGGATCTCGATCTCGCCCCGCTGCTCGCCCTGGCCAAGGTGCAATTGCGCGAGGAGGCGGATTACACGCGCGAGGGGGAATGCCTGGCGCGCTTCGGGGTCTTGCTGGCGGGCGATCCGCATTTCCACGTCCCCGATTTCCTGCCCGAGCTCTCGACGCCGACGATCCTGACAATGCGCTATGCCGACGGCGTGCCGATCGAATCGCTGACCGACCGCCCGCAGGCCGAACGTGATCTGGTCGCCGGGCGGATGCTCGATCTGGTGCTGCGCGAACTGTTTGAATTCGGCCTCATGCAGACCGACCCCAATCTCGCCAATTACCGCTATGACGCGGAGACGGGGAAGATCGTATTGCTCGATTTCGGCGCGACGCGCGAAATCGCGCCCGCGATCGCCAACCTCTATCGCCAGATGCTCCGCGCGGTGCGCGATGGCGACCGGGCGGCGGCGCTGAAGGCGCTCGAGGGGTTCGGGCTGTTCGATGCCGCGACCCCGGCGGCACATAGCGACGAAGTGCTCGCTTTGTTCGACATGAGTGCCGGCATGTTGCTGCCGGAAGGCGCGTTCGATTTCGGCGATTCGAGTTGGATTCAGTCGATGCGCGGGCGTGGCCTCGCGCTGGCGTCGGACCGCAGCGCATGGCGGGTTCCCCCGGTCGAAACGCTGTTCGTGCAACGCAAGCTTGGCGGGAGCTATTGGCTGGCGGCGCGGCTCAAGGCGCGGGTCGATCTGCGCGCCTTGCTCGATCGCTATTTGTAGCCGTTACCAGAAACGACTGCCGGGGATCCCCTTAAAGGGTCCCGCCACCGCGCTGGTGATCCAACCGCCGTAAAACCCGCCTGGCTGCGGCACGACCGTCTCGCCGTCCACGCTGCAGCTATCGAACGCGTGCGCGTAAAAGGCGACATGATCGCGCAGCATTGCGAAGCTGCGCGAGGGATTGGGGTAGCTCCAGCCGACTGCGGGCAGCACTTCGTCGTCGAGCACCACGTCCCAATAGACCGCTTGCCCCTTCCATTCGCAGAACGAACTGCCGCTCCCCCGCCGCAGCACGCCGGGGCGGATGTCGGCGGGCGGGATGTAATAACTGGGGGGATGACTCGTCTCGAGCGTGCGGATGCTGGCGGTGGTGTTTGCAATCTTTAGCGTTCGATGTTCGATTACGATGTGCGCGGCGGTCGGTTCGCAGATCGCCGGGCGCGGGAAGGACCAGACGCTTTCCTGCCCTGGCCGGACGGGGTCGGGCGTGGGCCAGTTCATGTCCGTTCCCACTTTCGCATCGTGCGTTGCAGCAGCGGCCGCGCGCGCAGGAACAGGACATACAACCGCTCCAGCCCCGCCAGCACGATCGGCACGCGCGCGGCCAGCCCGAGCGGGCGCAGCAGCGGGATCGCGCGCCACATCGCCGCGAACGCCGCCGCCCCCGACAGCAGCACGCCATTCTCGCGCGCGTGGAAGCGGGCGAGCAAGTCGCGACGGTCGATCGGGCATGTCGCATCCTCGGCCGCAACATCGATGAAATCGATCGCCCCCGCGCGATCGAGCCGGCGCATCACCGCGATCTCGCGGCGGCACAACGGGCAGGCACCGTCGTGCCACACCGTCAGCCGGGAAGTCATAAGCTGGTTCATGCCGACGCTATCGCACAGTCGCGGGGCTAGCCCAAGGCGGCAAGCGCGGCGCGGTGATCGCCGAAATTGCGCGCGGCGCGGCGCAGGAAATCATCGATCGCCGCCATATCGGGCGCACCGGGTCCGGCGGGATGCGGCGCGCGTTCCGGAAACTGACCATAGCCTGCGAGCAAACAGTGCCACGAGGTCGCGGCATAATAGCCCGCAATCCCCTGCTGCGCGATCTCGGCCTCGAGATCGCCGCCGGTGAACCAGCAGGTGAGGATCGCTTTGAGCGAATCCGACAGGCAATCATGGGCGGCATTGGCGCGCCAATAGGCGGTGTCGGTGCGCCGGTTCATCCGGTAGTGACAGACGATATAATCGCGGATCCCGTCATAGCGCGCAGCGATCCGCGCGTTGAACGCATCGCGATTAACAGGCGTGAAGCCACCGCCCTCATAGGCCTGAATGAAGCCCTCGACCGTCGCCTGCACGATGTGCAGCGCGGTCGCCTCCAGCGGCTCGATAAAGCCCTGCGACAGGCCAACGGCAAGGCTGTTGCCCGACCACGTCTCCGCCACGCGCCCGACCTTCATCGACAAATGCCGCGCAGTCCCGTCGTCGCCCACGCCGAGATGCGCGCGGAGTTCGGCCTCGGCTTGGTCCTTCGAGCAGTAGGATGACGCATAGACATAGCCATTGCCGGTGCGGCTGGTCAGCGGGATGTCCCATGCCCAACCAGCCTTGAGCGCGGTCGCGCGCGTGGCGGAAGCGGTGCCGGTCGGATCGGCCGGGGTCGGCAGCACCACCGCGCTGTCGTTGAACAGATTGTCGGCAAACGACACGAACGGCACGCCAAGCGCCGCCTGATGGATGACGCTGCGAAAGCCGCTCGAATCGACGAACAGATCGCCCGCGATCCGCTCGCCTTCCTCGGCGACGAGATGCGTGACCGCGCCATCCGCAACCGCGACCGCAACGATACGGCGTTCGAGATGGAAGATACCGCGCTGGACCGCATGGGTCCGCAGAACGGCACCGACCAGATGCGCGTCGAAATGATAGCCATAGGCTGGCCCGAGCGGAAACGCCTCGGCCGCGATCGGCGCCAGCCGCTCCGCCGCCAGCCGCGCGGGGAGGAAGAAGCGATCGGGATGCGCCCAGACATCCTGCCCGTGCCGCCGCCGCCTGGTCGCATCGAAAAAGGCGGGCGCGGTGTGGAGATCGAGCGGACTGGGGAAGGGGTGAAAATAGCGATCGTACCCCGCCCGCTCCGACCAGCCACAGAATTCGATGCCGTTCTTGTAGGTCGCGTTGCAGGCGGGCATCCAGTCGGCCTCGGCGATACCAAGCCGATCGAAGAACGCCTTCAATTGCGGGGTCGATCCCTCGCCGACGCCGATAATGCCGATCTCGGGGCTTTCGATTACCGTGACAGCCGCACTCGGCCAGGCGTGCGCGAACAAATTCGCCGCCATCCACCCCGCCGTGCCGCCGCCGAGGATGACGATGCGCAGGCCGGCGGGTGGCTGTGTCACCGCAGCAGCCAGCCGAACACCGCGTCGAGCCGCGCCGCCCAGGCATTTTCCTCATGCTCAGCACCGGGATAAGCGCGGCTTTCGAAATCGCGGCCCTTCGTCCAGCCCAAACCGGCGACATCCTGATCGATCAGCGCCTGAAAGGGCGGATAGGCGGCGTCGAGCGTCTTGTCGCCATGATCCATCCACAGCCGCCGTCCGTTCGGCTTGCCGAGATGCTGCGTCAGATATGCCTTCCACAGCGCGGGCCGCTCGTCGCCCGGCACGAGTTGCAGCGCGAAGGTCAGCGGCCAATGCGTCGAGACGCACCCGGCGCGGCCGAACACTTTGGGGCGCTCGATAAAGGCGTAGCACGACATCAACCCGCCCATGCTTGAGCCGACCACCGCGGTATGCGCGGCATCACGGCGGGTGCGATAGGTCCGGTCGATCAGCGGTTTCAATTCGTCGGCGAGGAAGCGCAGATAGGCGTCGCCGAACAGCGCTCCCTTGGCGCTCTGGTCGATCTCGGCGCGCAGTCTGGGCGAGGCGTCGGCATAGAGCCTTTGCGGGAAATATTGCCGATAACGCGCTTCGCCCGGCTGATCGACGCCGACGATGATGACCGGCGCGATCTTGCCCGCCGCGACCAGCCGCAACACCGCTTTGTCCGCCGCCCACACCTTGTCGAAATTGGAGCGCTTGCGATCGAACAGATTCTGCCCGTCGTGCATGTAGATGACGCCATAGCGCCGCTTGCCCGCATCGTAGCCGGGCGGCAGCCAGATTGTCACGCGCGGGGGCGTGATGTTGACCGAAGGGGCGGCCGCGATCGTGACGAAGCGTCCGGCATCCTGCGCGGCGGCGCGCAGCGGCAGAAGCAATGCGAGCAAGCACAACACCAACAACACCGCTTCCCCGGCGAAGGCCGGGGCCCAGTTACTCAGCGCCGATGCTTCGGACGCTGCGCTCCGCAACCAGGGCCTGCGCAACTGGGCCCCGGCCTTCGCCGGGGTGGGAAGTTGGGGGAACACTATCTCTTACCCGCCACGAAGCGGACCGCCATCCCGCCACCGGGCGCGAGCGGCAGGCTGAGCGTGTCGCCGCGCTTCACGGCGCGCGTTTCGATCACCATCGCGTGGCGTTTGTCGGTGCGATAATCGGCATCGGGCGCGTCGCGATAGATTTGCGCGGTGTAACGCCGCGCAGGATCGAGGAAATCGAGCGATACGGAGAGCGTGCGCGCATTTTCGTCGGTCACGCTGCCGAGATACCAATCGTCGGACGCGCGATCATGCCGCGCGATCGTCGCATAATCGCCGACTTCGCCGTTGAGCACGCGCGTATCGGACCAATCGGTCGGCACGTCGCGGATGAACTGGAAGGCGGGCATGTGCCTGGCATAGTGCTCGGGTGTGTCCGCCGCCATCACGACCGGCGAATAGAGCACGACATACAGCGCCAATTGCTTGGCCTCGGTCGAGAGCAGGTCGCTATCGTCCGAACCTTTCAGGCTCAGCACGCCCGGGGTGAAATCCATCGGCCCCTCCAGCATCCGCGTGAACACCAGATTGGCCTCATGCTCGGGCGGATTCTTGCCCGGCCAGCTATTATATTCCATCCCGCGCGACCCTTCGCGCGCGACCCAATTGGGGTAGGTGCGGCGCAAGCCGGTGTCCTTGACCGGCTCATGGCTGTCGATCGACACGTGATACTTTGCGGCGGTGGTGACGACGCGGAGGTAATGGTTCACCATCCACTGCCCCTCATGCCATTCGCGGTGCTGGCTGCCATCGGGATCGACGCGCTCGATCTCGGCGGCATCGGTGACATAGCCCGTCTTCACCACCGGAATGCCGTGATCGCGCGCATAGCCGAAGGCGCGGTCGAGCTGGCTGTCATAGTGGCTGGCCGAGCCGCCGGTTTCGTTATGGCCGATCAGGTAGACGCCCTTCGCCTTGGCATAGCGCATCAGTGCGGCGGCATCGAAATCGGGGGTCGGCGTGTCGAACTGCATCGCCTTGCCATTGCCGAACCAATCGCCGTCCCAGCCGACATTCCAGCCTTCGACCAGCACGCCGGGGATGCGGTTGGCGCTGGCGAAATCGATATAGGTCTTGACGTTGGCGGTGGTCGCGCCGTGCTTTGGTCCGGTCGCCCAGCTCCATTTGCCGGTGATCATGTTCCACCACACGCC
>NZ_JBBATX010000078.1:8166-12915 GCF_040398505.1 Sphingomonas sp.
AAGGCGAATTGCGTCAGTTCCTCGGCGATATTGACCGGCTTGCCGCCCGCTTGCTCGGGAAATTCGTAGCGGAAGCCGACACCGTCATTCTGGATGCGGAACACGACATCGAGGCTGCGACCGGGCGGGCTGGTTTCCTGCAAATGGACGCGCAGTTCGTTGTGGTTGTCGCGGATCGTCGTCCATTCGCCCCACGGCTGGGTCCAATTGGTGTCGGACGCGGCGCGCGTGACCTGCACGATCTGCAAATGCCGGTCGAGCTTGGGGGCGTCGGTGAACAGGAAGCCGAGCCGAGATGGCGCGACGATCGTCTCGCCTTTGCGCATGATCGCATAGCTCGCATGGCCTTCGCCATCGGTCGCCAGCGTCACTACGATGCTGCCATCGGGCGAGGTGGCGGTGACGCTGGGAATCGCGGCGGCGGGTTGCGGCTTGATCGTCTCATTGGTCACGACCGGGGCGGGAACGGTCGGCTTGTCCTGCGCGGCAGCCGCGCTGGCGCTGAGTGCTGCGGCGAGCGCAAGCAATTGGGTCGTCTTCATTCTATCACCCTTTCGGCGATCAGCGCGGCATAGCCGCCGAAATACCCGTCCTGGACTTCATTGACCGCCGCGCAGACGCGCCACGCCGCCGGATCGACCGGACGCCACGTCACGGGATCGGCACCCAGATTGAACACGCACACCAGCGTCTGTCCGACGTCGCGCCGCTCGAACACGAGCAGCGTGTCCGACGCTTCGAGCACCTGAATGTCACCGCTCTGCAACGCCGGATGCGCGCGGCGCAGCGCCAGCAGATCGCGCGTCAGCGTCAACATCGAGTCCGCCACGGCATCCTGCCGATCGACCGCGAGGCCAGCATGGTCCGCGCCGATCGGCAACCACGGCTCGACGCTCGAAAAGCCCAAGTGCGGCGCGTCCGCCACCCACGGCATCGGCGTGCGCGCGCCGTCGCGGCTCAGCGTCAGCGGCCAATTGGCGATCGCCTCGGGGTCCTGCAGCCGCGCATACGGGATATCGACTTGCGTCAGGCCGAGTTCCTCGCCCTGATACAGGAAGATATTGCCGCGTAGTGCCACCAGCAGCAGCATCTTCATCCGCGCAAACGCCGCACGGTCGGCGCTGTTCGCCCAGCGCGACACTGCGCGCGGTGCATCGTGATTCTCGAACGCCCAGCTCGGCCAGCCCATATCGGGGGTATCGGGCCATTGCTCGACCGCGTCGCGCACCAGCGCCGGGGTCAAAGCGGGGGCGTAGAGGAAGTTGAAGCCATAGGCGCTGTTGAGCCGCCGCTCGCCATGGGTGAAGCGCTTCATCTCGACTTCGGCGTCGGCCCCGCCCACTTCGGCGACGGTGAAGCAGCCGTCATAGCAATCGGTCAGCGCGCGCAGCCGTTCGAGAAACAGCACGATGTCGGGGTGCGACTGGTTGTGGACATGCCGCTGGAAATCGAACGGTCGCGTACGCACGCCATTGGTCGCGGGGGCGGGCGGATTGTCGCGCAATTGCGGATCGCACATCGCGAAATTGATCGCGTCGATGCGGAACCCGTCGACGCCACGCGTCAGCCAGAAGCGCGCGACATCGAGCAAAGCATCCTGCACCGCCGGCGCGTGGAGATTGAGCTGCGGCTGCGCGCTCAGGAAATTGTGCAGATAATATTGCCCGCGCCGCGCATCCCACGTCCAGGCCGGGCCACCGAACACCGATTGCCAATTGTTGGGCGGCGATCCGTCATCCTTGGCATCGGCCCAGACATACCAGTCATGCTTTGGGTTGGCCCGGTCGGCGCGGCTCTCGGCGAACCAGCCATGTGCGTCCGAGGTGTGCGAATAGACCTGGTCGATGATGATCTTGAGACCCAGCGTATGCGCGCGGGCGACCAGCGCATCGAAATCGGCGAGCGTCCCGAAGATCGGATCAACCGCACGGTAATCCGCCACGTCATAGCCGAAATCCTTCATCGGCGAGGCGAAGAACGGTGACAGCCACACGCCCTCCACGCCGAGCGCCGCAACATAACCCAGATGCGCGGTGATCCCGGCGAGATCGCCGATGCCATCGCCATTCGAATCGGCAAAGCTGCGCGGATAGATTTGATAGATCGCCGCGCCGCGCCACCACGGGCGATCGGGCTGCGGTTCGGGTGGGGTGTCGGCAAGGTGCAGCGGTTGAGCGGTCATTGCGCGGTACAGATCACATAATCGAGGGGAGGGATGGTCACCGAAAGGCTGCCCGGTGCGCTGGACTTTGGCGCGCACACGCCGTGGCGCGCGACAAAATCGGTCGAGCGCGTCTCGACCAGAATCTGCGCACGGACCGGCGCGGTCGCGGTGTTGAACGCGAGCAGCACTTCGCGGCCGGTATCGGGGTCAAAGCGCGACACCGCGAACAGCCCGGGCTTATCGCCATCGGCGCGCAGCACTTGCTTGCCGCGGCGCAGCGCGGGCAGCTCGGCGCGCAGCTTCGCCAGCGTGGCGATCGCGCGGTATAATGGGTGCGCGGTGTCATAGCTGTCGGTCGCGGTCGTCTTCGCGGTGCCGAGCAGGTGATTGTCGTTGTAGCTCGCCACCTGGCTCGCGAACATGTCCTCGCGCGCGTCCTGGTCGCCGCCCTTGCCGACAAAGCCCTGTTCGTCGCCCGAATAGAGCGTCGGCACGCCGCGGAGCGTGAGCAGCATCGCATGACCGAGGATGACGCGCTGGAGCAGCTCGGCGTCGCTCGCCTTGGGGAAGCCGCGCTTCACGAACAGCGCGAAACGGCCGGCATCGTGATTGCCGAGAAACGTCGGCAATTGCAGCGCGCCCGCCGCACCGCCTTCGTAGAGTGGATCAGCGAAGAACAGCCGCCGCAATTCGTCGGTCCCCGCACTGCCGCCGACCGTATCGACCAGCGCGCGCTGGAACGCGAAGTCGAGCACCGCCGGGAGCCCATCGACGCGGGTATGCGTGGCGAGCCGCGCCGGATCCATCTCGCCCGTCGCCACTTCGCCGAAGATATGGAAGTTCGGGATGCCCCTCGCCGCAGCGCGCGCCTTCATCGCCGGCACAAAGGCCTGCCAGAATTCGGGGTTCACATGCTGCGCGGTGTCGATGCGGAATCCGTCGACGCCGAAGCGATCGATCCAGCCGCCGAAAATCTCGATCATGCCCGCCACGACACGCGGGTTTTCGGTCATCAGATCATCGAGCCCGGAGAAGTCTCCCAGCGTCGAACTCTCGCCCGCAAAGGTCGAATCGCCGCGATTGTGGTACAGCATGACGTCATTGAGCCACGCCGGAGTCTTCGCGCGCTCCTCGCCCTTCGGAACATAGGGCGTATAGGCGTAATTCGGGTCGGTCAGACGCGCGAAATTGGCAGCGCTGCCATCATTATGCCCCGCAAACCCCGGGTTGATCGCCGCACCGGTCACGCCGCCACGGCGCTGATACGGATAATCGCTGAGGCTGCGGTACGGGCAATAGTGGTCGGGCGCGCATTCGCGATATTTGATCACGTCGGCGGTGTGGTTGACGATGATGTCCATATAGACCTTCATCCCCCGCGCATGCGCCGCATCGACCAGCGCTTTGAAATCCTGATCGCTCCCCAAATGCGGGTCGATCTGCGTAAAATCGGTGATCCAATAGCCGTGATACCCCGCCGATTCCTGGCCTTTCGGGCCCTGCACCGGCTTGTTCTTGAAGATCGGCCCGACCCACAAAGCGGTCGCCCCGAGCCCCTGGATATACTCGAGCCGCCGGATCAGCCCCTTCAGATCGCCGCCATGATAGAAGCCCTTGGCGGTTGGATCGAAGCCGGTGGCGAGCCGGTCGCCCGTCAATCCGCCCCGGTCATTCGCCGGATCGGCATTGGCGAAGCGATCGGGCAGCACGAAGTAGATCACTTCGTCCTGCGGCAAGCGGTCGCGAAAGGCGGGCGCGGTCTGCGCGGCGGCGGGCAGCGCGGTGGCCGTCAGCAGCGCGGCGAGCACCATCTTGCGAATCCTCATGCGGCCATCCTGTCCGAAGCAGCGCAATGCGCCGCGATAAAGGCGTCGTGCGTCGGCATCTTGCCCACGACCTGTTCGACATGCCGCCGCGCGAGGCTCAGAAACTCGTCGAGCTGCGCCGCCGGCAATCCCTCGGCCAGCGGATCGTAACGCTGCGGTACCACGCCTTGCCCGATCAGCACTTGCAGCCAGCCGGGTTCGGCAAACAATTCCTCGCCCTCGCGGAACAGCCGACCAGTCGAGCGGAACAGCGCGATCCGATGCGCGAGGCTGTCGGGAATCGGGGCTTCGCGGCAGGCGCGCCAGAACGGCTCGTCGCGACCATTGGCGTGATAATGCAGCACGAGGAAATCGCGCACCGCGCGCCATTCACGCTCGGTTTGACGGTTGAATTCGGCGGCCTCGATACCGCTGTCGGAATCTTGCGGGAAAAGCTGCAACAATCGGGCGATGCCCGCCTGGATCAAATGGATGCTGGTCGATTCGAGCGGCTCCATAAACCCGGCGGCCAGCCCGAGCGCGACGCAATTCTTCACCCAGGCCCGCCGCCTGCGCCCGGTGGTGAAGGATAACGGTCGCGGATCGGCGAGTGCCTGACCGTCGAGTCCGCCAAGCAGCATATCCGCCGCGCGCGCATCGTCGAGGAACGCGCTGCAATAGACCAGGCCATTGCCGGTGCGATGCTGCAGCGGAATGCGCCATTGCCACCCCGCTTCGCGCGCGGTCGCCCGCGTATAGGGTGTGGTCGCGCCGACGTTA
>NZ_JBBATX010000079.1:0-12575 GCF_040398505.1 Sphingomonas sp.
TCAGCGCAGCGCGTCGATGTCGCGCGCGACGCGTTCGGCGGGATCGGTGGCGATGCGTTCGAGCACGGCGAGTCGTTCCTCGAGGCGGCTGAGCTGGCCGAGCAGCTTCTCGTTTTCATTGCTCAGCAGCTCGATCTTGCGATCGGCGCTGGGGTCGGTGCGGGTTGCCGTGCCGCTCCACTCGTTTTCGAGCGGGTAGCCGTGGCGCGCCCGGACTCAGGTGGTGATGACCCAACCGACCGTCGACATGCCGATGATTGCCAGGACGAAAATCTGTCCACTGCCCATGATGCTATTCCTTCCCTGTTACGCCCGGATCCGATCAGCGCAGGCTGTCGATCTCGTCGGCGAGGCGGTTGTTGCGGCTGGTGTAGAGCGTTTCGATGTCGGCAAGCCGACGATCGATGTCGCGGAACTTCGAGCGGACCTCGGCGGTCGAGCGCGTCGGATTGCTGCGCACGCCCTGCCAGAACTTCGCATCCTCGGCGCTGTCATAGAGGCCGAGCGGCTTCTTTTCGGCGACGCAGGCGATGACGATATAGGCGAGCAGCGACCATCCGCTGGTGGCGAAGGTCAGCAGGACGGTGCCGACGCGGACCCAGGTGGTGTCGATGCCGGTGTAATCGGCGATCCCGGAACAAACGCCCAGCCATTTGCTGTTTTGCTTGTCGAGGTAGAATTTGGTGCGGCTGGCGGACATTTCAGTTCCTCCCTGAACTTTTAAATGGGGTGGGATCATAAGCGGTGGTCGGCTCGGCGAGCGGCATACCGCTGCGCCAATCAGGATGGTCGGCTGCGACGATCCGTTCGACGGTGCCGAGACGGTCTTCGAGTCTGCGGGCAAGGCCGTAGAGTTCGTCGAGCAGCTTCTCGTCCTCGTTGGTGATCTTGGGTGCCGTCTTCCACTTCGTGATGTAGTGAAACAGGATCCACGGCGCACCGATGAACAGCATTCCGCAGATAATGATGGCGGTGAAACCTTCCATCTCAGCTATCCTTGCTGACGCGCGCCTTCATCGCGGCCAGCTCGGCCTCGACCTTTTCGGCGGACTTCAGTTCGGCGATTTCCTCGTCGAGCGACTTGGGCGGGGCACCGTACCCTGCAACTTCGGCGCGGCCCTCGGCCATGTCGACGCGGCGCTCCATGATCTCGAAGCGCGCGAACGCATCGTGCATCTTGGGGCCGGCATAGAGATCGCGCAGCTTGAACTTGTTCTGTGCGGATTCGAGCCGGGTCGCGATCGAATTCTGCCGGGTGCGCGCCTCGCGTAGCTTGCCGGTCAGCTTGGCAATGTCCTCCTCGGAGCTGTGCAGCGCCTCGTCGAGCACCGCAATCTCGCCGCTCAACTGCTCGGCCATATCGGCCGCCTTCTGCTTTTCGACGAGCGCGGCCTTGGCGAGATCCTCGCGGCCCTTGGACAGCGCCAGCTCGGCCTTCTCGGTCCAGCTTTCCTGCAGCGACCCGAGCTTGCTGATGTGGCGGCGCATTTCCTTCTGATCGGCGATGGTGCGCGCGGCAGAGGCGCGAACTTCGACCAGCGTTTCCTCCATTTCGAGGATGATCATGCGGATCATCTTCGCGGGGTCTTCCGCCTTGTCGAGCAGGTCGGTGAAGTTGGCAGCGACGATATCGCGGGTTCGGCTGAAGATGCCCATGGTGTTACTCCTTCAAAGTACGAAAATGGTGCCGGGGCGGAATGGGGGCGCCCGCCTCGGCGTCGCTTCAGCCCTGGGGTTGGGCAGCGATCTGGATGGAAGCCGCGTTGACCGGGCCAACCGCGCCGACGAGCGCGACCGAACCGAGCAGGACCGTCGCGACGAGAGCGACCAAAACTTGTGAAACGCTGTTCTGCGATTTGTATTCGGTATTCATGATGGGTCTCCTTACCTTGAAAATGTGCGGCCCGGTTGGGCTGTGCCAACAGCTTTGCATGTGCCGTGCCAATTTCAGAAATGGCGGATTTCTGGGCCTTTTTGCGGGATGAACAAAAATCGGACTTGCCAAGGCTTGGGATTTTACGCCAAGCTTTGGGAATGGAGCGGACGCATCATGTCATCGGGCAATCGAGTGTGTTTCTCGACGCGCTCGAACTCGCCAGCCGCGCGGCGGCACTCGACCGGCCGGTGCTGGTCATTGGCGAGCGCGGCACGGGCAAGGAGCTGGTCGCCGAGCGCCTCCACCGCCTGAGCCCGCGCTGGGATCAGCCGCTGGTGATCATGAATTGTGCCGCCTTGCCCGAAACGCTGATCGAGGCCGAGCTGTTCGGCCACGAAGCGGGCGCGTTCACCGGCGCGACCAAGGCGCGGGCCGGGCGGTTCGAGGAAGCGCATCACGGCACGCTGTTCCTCGACGAGCTCGGCACGCTGTCGATGGCGGCGCAGGACCGGCTGTTGCGCGCGGTCGAATATGGCGAGGTGACGCGGATCGGATCGTCGCGTCCGATGCGGGTCGATGTGCGGATCGTCGCGGCAACCAACGAACATTTGCCCGACAAGGTCGCGCGGCACCAGTTTCGCGCCGATCTGCTCGACCGGTTGAGTTTCGAAGTGGTGACCTTGCCGCCGCTCCGCGCGCGCGTGGATGATGTGCTGGTGCTGGCCGAACATTTCGGGCGGCGGATGGCATCGGAACTCCAGCGCGACGGCTGGCCGGGTTTTACGCGGGCGGCAGAGGCGACGCTGATCGCGTATCAATGGCCGGGCAACGTCCGCGAATTGCGCAACGTGGTGGAGCGCGCGGTGTATCGCTGGGACGAAGACGGGCCGATCGACGCGATTCAGTTCGACCCGTTCCATTCGCCGCATCGCCCGGTCACATCCGCGCCCGTGGCCGTTGCGGAGCCGCAGCCTGCGTCACTCGTAGCGATCGCGTCCGAGACTGGACCTATGGATTACAAATCGCGGCTGGCGCGCTTCGAATGCGACCTGTTGCAAGGGGCGCTCGCTGAAAACCGCTTTAACCAGCGCGCGACCGCTGAAGCGCTGGGCCTGAGCTATGATCAGTTGCGGCACGCGCTGAAGCGCCACAATCTGATTTCGGGCGCAGCCGCAGAATCGGTTGCGTAACGACGCGACCGGACCCATTTGCCGCACTTAGCGTTTGCTTAGTCGAGTTACCTTAGGAGAAGACCCATGTCGTTCGAACTTCCCCCGCTGCCTTATGCCTATGACGCGCTGGAACCGACGATCTCGAAAGAGACGATGACCTTCCATCACGACAAGCATCACGCCGCCTACACCGCCAAGCTGAACGAGGGCGTCGCCGCCGACCCCAAGCTGGAAGGCAAGACGATCGAGGAGATCTTCGGCATGATCTCGACGCTGCCGCCGCTGGTGCGCAACAATGGCGGTGGTTTCTGGAATCATGATTTCTTCTGGAAGATCATGGCACCGGCCGGCACGACGCAGCCCTCGGGCAAGCTCGCCGAGGCGATCGACGCGTATGGCGGTCTCGACAAGCTGAAGGAAGATTTCAACGGCAAGGGTGCCGGGCAGTTCGGCTCGGGCTGGGCGTGGGTGATCAAGGATGACAGCGGCGCGCTGAAGGTCGTGTCGACCCCGAACCAGGACAATCCGCTGATGGACGATGCCAAGGACAAGGGCACGCCGATCCTCGCCAACGACGTGTGGGAACACGCGTATTACCTGACCTACAAGAACGACCGTCCCGGCTATCTGAAGGCGTGGTGGGACGTGGTGAACTGGGACGAAGCGGGCAAGCGCTTCGACGCGTAAGGCGAATCGGGGCCCTTCCTCCGGGAGGGGCCCCTTAGCTTAGCGAATATCCTGATAGCCTTGCGTGGCAGGCTTGCTGCGAAACACGATCGACAGATAATTGATGAAATAGAGGCCTGCCATTTTGAGCAGGCCCTGCTTCTGCAGTCGCCGCCCCGACGTCGGCATGACGAAGGATGGTGAGAACAGGACTTTCCCAAACTTCTTCGCGCGTTTCGCGATATCCGCGTCCTCGCCGTAAAATTCGATCGTATCGTCGAACCCACCCATTTTGTGCAGCGTTTCGCGCGGGATCGCGAAATTGCCGCCGACCATCATAAAGCCGGTCAGGGCGTAAAGCGGTCGCGCAGTGACAAACCAACCGGTTGAAATCTTGTCTTTTATTCCGCTCAGATCGTAGAAGCTGTACGGGCCTGACAGGCAGGCAAGGTTGCTGTCCTCCGCAAAATTGCGCGCGATCTGCTCGATCCAGCCGGGTGGCGGCAGCGTGTCGGCATCGACATAAGCGACGATATCGCCCGTCGCGCTGAGCAAGCCACGCTGGCGTGCGCGGGTGATGCCCTTGATCGGCTCGAACACGTATTTGACCGTCGGGTAGCGCTCGACCACCTGCTTCGTGCCATCGGTGCTGTTATTGTCGACGACGATGATTTCCAGCGCCTTGCCCGCGACATTCTGCATCACCGCGTCGAGGCAGGCGGGCAGATAGGCTTCTTCGTTATAGGCCGGGATTACCAGGCTGATCGTTTTTGGTCGGGGGTGAGTCATGCGGTTCTCCTGCTCCACAATCACGTGGGTTGCCATAGCAGAACGCGCATCCGTAACGATGATGGTGCCATAAAAGCGTCAGAACGGCGCGTACGTTCAGCCTTCGGGCGGGATCGGGACCTCGTCGTCCTGCACATTGAACCCATATTTCATCAGCATGGGCACATTGGCGAAGGCGAAGAGCACAGTGAGCGGGATGACCCCCCACAGTTTGAAGCCGAGCCAGAAACCGTAGCTGAATTCATGCCGGACGATTTCGTTGAGTACCGCCAGAAAGGCAAAGAACACGGCCCAGTTGATCGTCAGCCGCCGCCATCCGGCGTCGCTCAACCCGGGATAGGCGGCCTCGAGGAACAGGCTGAGAAACGGTCGTCCCGTCGCCAGCCCGAACACCAGAATCGCCGACAGCATCGCATAGATGACGGTCGGTTTGATCTGGATGAAGTCCTTATTGTGGAAATACAGCGTCAGCCCGCCGAACACGAGTACCAGCGTGCCGGTAAGCCACAGCATCGGTGAAATCCGCCCGGTGCGGATCAGCGAATAGATCATCGCCGCGATGCTTGCGACCATGAACGCGGCCGTCCCCGCAAGCAGCTTCACGAGATCCAGACCCGGTGTCAGATAATTGACCAGGAAGAAGATCGCGATTGGCCCGATATCGATCGCGAGGCGCTGGCCAGCCCCGAGCGGAGCCTTTACGGGCGGGGGGGCAGGTGGGGAAATGCTCATCGCCGCACCCCTTCTACACCTGCGATGATCCGCGCAACCTCGTTTGCATCGAACGGGCGCAAATCGCCCATGCCCTCGCCAATGCCGATCGCGTGGATCGGCAAGCCGTATTTTTCCGCCGCCGCGACGAGCACGCCGCCACGCGCGGTACCGTCGAGCTTGGTCATAACGAGCCCGGTGACGCCCGCATCCTGCTTGAACACCTCGATTTGGTTGAGCGCATTCTGCCCGGTGGTCGCGTCAAGCACGAGCAGAACGTCGTGCGGCGAATCGGGATTGATCCGCCCGAGCACGCGGTGGATCTTGGAGAGTTCGTCCATCAGCTCGCGCTTGTTCTGCAGACGCCCGGCAGTGTCGACGATCAGCACGTCGATCCCGGTCGCGGTCGCTTGCTTGACCGCTTCATAGACGATTCCCGCCGCGTCGCCGCCTTCCTTGCCGCTGATGATCGGCACGCCCGCGCGCTCCGCCCAGGTGGCGAGCTGGCCGATCGCGGCGGCACGGAAGGTGTCGCCTGCGGCGAGCATGACGCCATAATCCTGTTCCTTCAGCAGGTGCGCGAGCTTGGCGATGGTCGTGGTCTTGCCCGAGCCGTTAACGCCGATGACGAGGATGACGTGCGGACGCGGGAAGCCGGTGATTTCGAGCGGTGTCGCCACCGTGGCCAGCACTTTTTCGATTTCCTCGGCCACGATCAGGCGGATGCCGAGCTCCTCCATGTCGCGTTCGAACACGCCGGTCGACAGGCGCTGGCGGATGCGCGCGGCGGTTTCGGGGCCGAGATCGGAGGCGATCAACGCGTCCTCGATCTCGTCGAGTGTCGCCTTGTCGAGCGGTCCGGTGCCGAGCCCGGCGAGATTGCCGATCAGCCGGTCCGAGGTGCGCTTGAACCCACCGAGGAGTTTTTCGTGCCAGCTTGGGGTCATGCGGGGATTCCGGTGAGGGTTTGGCCGTCGGTGGTGAGGATGTGGATCATCGAGATGCCACCTACCGTTCGTGCTGAGCCTGTCGAAGCACGGTTCTCCCGACGCGAGGCGGTACTGTTGGCGAGGTGCCCTTCGACAGGCTCAGGGCGAACGGGGAGAGGGGGGCCGTTTTCCATCGATGGGGGCCAGCGAATCTCCGCGAAATTCCCGGCATGGCCGCGGTCGCCCGGGCGCTCGACCAACACAGTCTGTGTCGTGCCGATCAGTCCCGCCAGCCACGCTGCCTTGCGCCGCGCACCGGCCGCGCGCAACGCCGCCGCGCGCGCCTTGCGCAGCGCCACCGGCACTTGCGGCATCCGCGCGGCGGGCGTGCCGTCGCGTTCCGAGTAAGGGAAAATGTGCGCGTGCACCACGTCGCACTCGTCGATCAGCGCGAGCGTGTCGGCGAACATCGCGTCGTCCTCGGTCGGGAAGCCTGCGATCAAATCCGCGCCGATCGCGATGTCGGGACGCGCGGTCTTGAGCCGGTCGACCAGCTTTACGCTCTCGGCACGCGCATGACGGCGCTTCATACGCTTCAGGATCATGTCATTGCCCGCCTGTAGCGATAGGTGGACGTGCGGCATCACGCGGGCTTCTTGCGTCAGCAGCGCGAACAGGCGATCGTCAATCTCGATTCCGTCGAGCGACGACAGGCGCAGGCGTTCGAGCGCGGGAACGTGACGGAGGATGCGTTCGACCAGCATCCCCAGCGTCGGCGCGCCGGGAAGATCGGGGCCGTAGCTGGTCAGGTCGACGCCGGTCAGCACGATCTCGCGGTGGCCCGCCTCGACCAAGGCGGCGATGCGATCGATCACCGCGCCGGCGGGAACCGAGCGGCTGTTGCCGCGCCCGAACGGGATGATGCAGAAGGTGCAGCGATGGTCGCAGCCATTCTGCACCTCGACAAAGGCGCGGGCGTGCGCGCCAAACGCCGGCGCAAGGTGCGGCGCCGTGTCGCGGATCTGCATGATGTCGCCGACCAGGATCGCATCGTTCGATTGCCAGGCTTTGGGGAGCAATTTCTCGGCATTGCCGATCACGCGGTCGACCTCGGGCATCGCCGCGAAGCTGTCAGGATCGATCTGCGCGGCGCAGCCGGTGACGACGATTTGCGCGGCCGGATGATCGGCGCGCGCACGGCGGATGGCCTTGCGCGTTTCGGCGACCGCGCTGTTGGTGACGGCGCAACTGTTGACCACGACAAGATCGCGTCCGGCCGTGAGCGCGCGGATCGCTTCGCTTTCGGCGATGTTGAGGCGACAACCGAGGCTGATGATGTGCGGGCCGGACATTGCGCGCGATCTAAGGGCGGGGGCGGGCGAAGTCCATGCGGGGATGACAGAAGGGGTGCGGCGGGCTGAGCGGTTTAACCCGCCAGCCGCTTCTCCACATTCTCGACCGCCTCTGCCTCCGCCACCGCCAGCAAGCGCCGCTCCGTCAGCAAGCGCCGCGTGTTTATGATGCTCGTCGGGCGGCCATATAAATACCCCTGGCCTTTGGCGCAGCCGAGCGCGCGCAGGCGTTCCTCGATGCTGGCATTCTCGATCCCCTCGGCCGTGATCGGCAAGCTGAGGCTGTCGCCCAGCCGCGTGATCGCGGTAACGATCGCGGCGCTTTCGCTATTTTCGCCCATCGACATGATGAAGCTCTTGTCGATCTTGATCTGGTCGAACGGCAATGCGCGCAAATGCGCCAGCGAGGAATAGCCGGTGCCGAAATCGTCGAGCGCGAGGCGGATCCCCTGATTCTTGAGGCTCCCGACGATCGACTGCGCCAGTGCGAGATTGTCGAACAAAGCGGTTTCGGTGATTTCGATTTCGAGCCGGCTGGCGGGGAAGCCGGTTTCGGTCAGCACTTTGATGATCTTCTGCGCGAGCCACGCATCCTTTAACTGCCACGGCGAGATGTTGACCGAGAGCGACAGCGCAGCGTCCCAATCCTTCGCCGCGAGAAACGCCTGGCGCATGATCGAGAGTGAGAGATCAGCGATCATGCCGGTTTCCTCGGCAATCGGAATGAACGCGTCCGGGCTGACCAGCCCGCGCGTCGGATGATCCCAGCGCGCGAGGACTTCGAACCCGCTGAGGCGACCGGTCGTCAGGTCGATTTGCTGTTCGAAATAGGGGACGATTTCGGCGCGGGGAATGGCGTGGCGCAAGCCCATTTCGAGGTCGTTGCGTGCCTGCAATTCGCGTTCCATCGACAGGTCGAACCAGGCAAAGCGGTTGCGGCCCGAATTCTTCGCGGCGTACATCGCGATATCGGCGGCGCGCATCAGCGCGTCGATGCTGGCGCAATCGAAGTCCGATCGCGCAATGCCGACTGAGGCCGAAATGTGGAGTTGCAGCCCCTCGGCCTGGAACGGCTGGGCGAGACGGCTGACAAGTCGTTCGGCGATGCGCTCGACCGTGGTGGGGTGGGTCGGGTCAAAGAGGAAAGCGCAGGCGAATTCGTCGCCGCCGAAGCGTGCAGTCAGCGCGACGCCGGGCATAGCCTCGGCAATTTCCAAGGCGACCTGTTGCAACAAGGCGTCGCCAGTGGCGTGCCCATACATGTCGTTGACGGTCTTGAAATGATCGAGATCGAGCATCAACAGCGCCATCGCCTTGCCGCGCGATTGCGCGCGGACGAACATGGCGGCACCATCCTCGGCCAGGCTGCGGCGATTGAGAAAGCCGGTCAGCGGATCCTTCGACGCGAGCTGCTGCGCACGTTCCTCGGCGGCGGTGCGGATCGTGACTTCGTGCGCCAGCTCGCGGTGGCGACGCCAGCCGAACAGGATCAACGCGACATTGAGCAGCAGCGCGATGACGAGCGTCTGGTCGGTTCCGGCACCGCCATTGAAATAATGCTGCACCGTGCTGGACAGAACCGCGCTGCCGATCCCGACGAACAGCAGGATTGCGGCGACCGTGATCGCGCCGTTCAGGATGTCGCGGCGCGGCGCAGCCGGGGGCGGCACGACCACCGGATCGCCAACTCGTGTCTCGCTCGAACGACTCTCGGCCATCATGCCACTCTCTGCCCCACCCCTTGCAAGCTGCTCTCTTTCCACGCGAGCGATGTAGATCGGGTTAAGCCGGATGGTTGCGCAATTGCTTCGCTTGCGCTAATGCCCCGCCCGATCGTTCCTGCACAGGATCGTGAAGGCTGCCCATCGGGCTACGCCGGCCGACGAGGTTTCGTCCGCCGGCGTTCTTTGCGTTACGGTGTCGGCGCGGGTGTTTGGAAAGGTTTTTTCGGATGTTCGAGAGCCTGAGCAACCGTCTTGGCGGTGTGTTCGATCGGTTGCGGGGGCGCGGTGCGCTCACCGAGGCCGACGTGCGCGCGGCAATGCGCGAAGTGCGCGTGGCGTTGCTCGAGGCCGACGTCGCGCTGCCGGTGGCGCGCGATTTCGTCGACAAGGCGACCGAGCTTGCGGTCGGGCAGAACGTGTTGCGTTCGGTCACTCCGGGGCAGCAAGTCGTCAAGATCGTCAACGACGCGCTGGTCGAGATGCTCGGCGCCGACGCCGTCGAACTCGAACTCGGCGTTACCCCGCCCGCGATCATCATGATGGTCGGCTTGCAAGGCTCGGGCAAGACGACCTCGACCGCGAAAATCGCGCTGCGGCTCGCCAAGAAGCAGGGCAAGAAGGTGTTGATGGCGTCGCTCGACGTCAACCGCCCGAACGCGCAGGAGCAGCTGGCGGTGCTCGGCACGCAAGCCGAGGTGCAGACGCTGCCGATCGTCAAGGGGCAGCAGCCAGTCGATATCGCGCGCCGCGCGGTGCAGGCGGCGAAGCTGCAGGGCTTTGACGTGCTGATGCTCGACACAGCGGGTCGTCTGCATGTCGACCAGGCGTTGATGGACGAAATGCGCGCGGTCGCCGAGGTGACCAAGCCGACCGAAATCCTGCTGGTGGTCGACGCGCTGACCGGTCAGGACGCAGTCAACGTTGCGCAGAATTTCTCGGATCAAGTCCCGCTGACCGGGATCGTGCTGACGCGGATGGATGGTGACGCGCGCGGCGGTGCAGCGTTGTCGATGCGCGCCGTTACCGGCAAGCCGATCAAGTTTGCGGGCATGGGCGAGAAGCTTGAGGCGCTCGAGGCGTTCGATCCGAAGCGCGTTGCGGGCCGCATTCTCGGCATGGGCGATGTGGTCGGGCTGGTCGAACGCGCGGCCGAGGCGATCCAGGTCGAAGATGCCGAAAAGATGGCGGCGCGGCTCCAAAAGGGGCTGTTCGACATGGACGATTTGCGTGGGCAGCTCACGCAGATGCGTCGGATGGGCGGGATCGGTGCGCTCGCCGGCATGATTCCCGGCATGAAGAAGGCGCAGGCGCAAGTCGATGCCGTTGGCGGCGAGAAGGTGCTGCTGCGGATGGACGCGATGATCACGTCGATGACGCCGAAGGAACGCCGCAAGCCCGAATTGCTCAACGCCAAGCGCAAGATCCGCATCGCCAAGGGATCGGGCACGACGGTTCAGGACGTCAACAAATTGATCAAGATGCACCAGGAAATGGCTGGTGCGATGAAGAAGATCAAGAAAATGGGCGGCCTCGCCGGCATGGCCAAGATGTTCGGCGGCGGCGGCGGTGGCGGCGGAATGGGCGGCGGCGGTTTGGGTGGAATGGGCGGGATCGACCCGGCCAAGCTGCTCAGCGGCGGTGGTGGTGGCCTCCCCGGCCTCGGCGGCGGCCAGACCAAGCTCCCGCCCGGCTTCGAGAATTTACTCAAGAAGAAATAGTTCAACCAACTCAACGTATCAAAACAAGGACATAAAAATGGCAGTCAGCATTCGTCTCTCGCGCGGTGGTTCCAAGAAGCGTCCGTATTATCGCATCGTCGTTGCCGATGCGCGCAGCGCACGCGACGGCAAGTTCATCGAGAAGATCGGCACGTACAATCCGCTGCTCGCCAAGGATGACGCAAAGCGCGTCGTGCTCGATAGCGAGCGTGCGACCTATTGGCTCGGCGTCGGTGCCCAACCGACTGACCGCGTCGCGCGCTTCCTCGATGTAGCCGGCGTGCGCGAGCGTGCAGCCCGCAACAACCCGAACAAGGGCAAGCCCGGCGAAAAGGCGACCGAGCGCGTCGAAGAGCGCCAGAAGAAGCTGGATGACGCCGAAGAAGCCAAGATCGCAGCCGCCGCTGCCGCGGAAGAAGCCAAGGTTGCCGCTGCTGTCGCTGCGGAAGAAGCCAAGGTTGCGGCTGCCGCCGCTGCGGAGGAAGCCAAGGCGACCGCCGCTGCCGAAGCCGCTGCGGCTGCCGAAGCCGCCGCTGCAGCGCCTGCACCAGAGCCCGTCGTCGAAGAGGCACCTGCTGCCGATAGCAATGCAGAGGCCGAGGCCCCGATTGCTGAAGCGGGCGTAGAAGCCGCGACCGAAGCGCCGACCCCGGAAGCCGAAGCCGTCGCCGTCGCCGACGCGACGTCGGAAGAAACTCCGGCGAACGGTTGATGCCACAGGATACCCCCGTCACGCTCGCCGTCATCATCGGCGCGCACGGCGTGACGGGGGAGGTCCGTCTCAAGGTCTTCACCGAGGACCTTGGACTCTACAAGACCTTCAACGATGGCACGTTGTCGCTCAAATCGGTGCGCCACGGCAGCAACGGGATGATTGCGCGAATTGCCGAAGTGACCGATCGCAACGCCGCCGAGGCGCTGCGGGGGACCGAACTCACCGTGCCGCGCGCGGCGCTGCCGCCGCTCGGTGAGGGCGAATATTATCATGCCGATCTGCTCGGACTCGCGGTCGTGTCGAGCGCGGGCGAAGCGATCGGCCGTGTCGTCGCGATCGACGATTTCGGCGCGGGCGACGTGCTCGAGATCGAGCGTGATGCGGTGGAGGGAAAACCCGGCAAGCGCTTCATGGTGCCGATGCGCGTCGAGGCGGTACCCGATTGGGACGACACGCGGCTCGTGCTCGATCCGGCCTGGGTGGAATAGCGCTCAGACTTGACAAAGAACTCCCATCATCTTAATGGGAGTTTAAATGCGCGGATCGCCTGATCCCTTGGATGTCTCCCTGGACCACCCGGTGTGGCGCGCCCTTTCCCGTTACAGCATCGGGCCTAACGATGCGGCGCTCTCCTTCGCAGCGCGGCTGGCGCGCGAAGATGGCTGGAGCGCTGCTCATGCCGAGCGCGTGATCGTTGAGTATCGCCGCTTCTGCTTCCTCGCGGTAACGGCACCGCATCCCGTTACGCCGTCCGATGCGGTCGATCAGGCGTGGCATCTGCATTTGACCTACACCCGCGATTATTGGGAGCGCTTCTGCCCCGATGTCCTCGGTCGCGCGCTGCACCATGGCCCGACGGCGGGTGGCAGCGCCGAGCAGGGACGCTTCTTTGAACAGTATGCGCAGACGCTGCGGCGCTATGA
>NZ_JBBATX010000080.1:0-12562 GCF_040398505.1 Sphingomonas sp.
AGCCCCGATTCCTGGATCAGCGTGCCCGCCGCCCCCGTCACCAGCCCCTCGGCATGGAGCCGCGCTTCTTCCTCGATCGTCGCCTGCACGCCGCCGAAGGGGGCGAATTCGGTCGGGGGCACGAGCGCGAGGATTTCCACGCCGCCGCCAGTCTTCACCGCGCGGCGTGCGGCGAAGCGCAGGGCGATGCCGCTTTCGGGCGTCTCGTCGACAACCACCAGATAGATGCGCATGCGGGCTCTCCCTTCCATGGAGATTTTCACCGCATCGTGAGGCCAAGCGTGGTTGCGCGCAAGTGACGGTCTTGACCGCTGGCACCTTGAGGGCGAGAGACACGCTACGGATTCGGACAAATAAGGACGTGTTGATGCCGGTCGAGATCAAGATGCCAGCGCTTTCCCCGACGATGGAGGAAGGCACGCTGGCGAAATGGCTGGTGAAAGAGGGCGACACCGTCAAGTCCGGCGACTTGATGGCCGAGATCGAGACCGACAAGGCGACGATGGAATTCGAAGCGGTCGACGAAGGCGTGATCGGCAAGATTCTCGTCGCCGAGGGCACCGACAATGTGAAGGTCGGCACCGTGATCGCGACGCTGACGATCGAGGGGGAAGAGGCTTCTTCTTCTGCGGTTGAGGCGGCCCCTTCTTCTCCCTCTCCCCTCCGGGGAGAGGGAGAAGGATGCCGCTCCCTCCGGCGAACGCATCAAGGCCAGCCCGCTCGCGCGGCGGATTGCGGCGGAGAAGAACATCGATCTCGCCACGCTGACCGGCTCCGGCCCGAACGGGCGGATCGTCAAGGCCGATCTGGATGCATCGCCAGTTACGCAGGCCGCTGTTACTGGGCCCCGGCCTACGCAGGGGAAGGAGCAAGGTTTGGTGCCCACGCCCGCGGCGAAGCCCGCCGCAATCCCCGATATTCCGCACGAGGCGACCAAGCTCAGCAACGTGCGCAAGACGATCGCGCGGCGCCTGACCGAATCGAAGCAGACCGTCCCGCATATCTATCTGACGGTCGATATCCGGCTCGATGCGCTGCTCAAGCTGCGCGGCGATCTCAATGCGGGCCTCGCGGCGCGGGGCGTGAAGCTGTCGGTCAACGATCTGATCATCAAGGCGCTCGCGGTCAGCCTGATTCAGGTGCCTAAGTGCAACGTCATGTTCACGCCCGATCAGCTGATCAGCTTCAGCCGCGCCGACATATCGGTCGCGGTCTCGACGCCGAGCGGCCTGATCACGCCGATCATCGTCGGGGCCGATGCCAAGGGCGTCGCCGCGATCTCGACCGAGATGAAGGATCTCGCCGCCCGCGCGCGTGACGGGAAGCTCAAGCCGGAAGAATATCAGGGCGGCACCGCGAGCCTCAGCAACATGGGCATGTACGGGATCAAGCAGTTCGATGCCGTCATCAACCCGCCACAGGGCATGATCCTCGCGATCGGCGCGGGCGAGAAGCGGCCCTATATCATCGACGACGCGCTCGGCGTGGCGACGGTGATGTCGGCGACGGGCAGCTTCGATCACCGCGCGATCGACGGGGCGGACGGCGCCGAACTGATGCAAGTGTTCAAGGCGCTGGTCGAATCGCCGCTGGCGATGCTGGCCTGACATGCCCCCCACTGTCATGATCTGGCGGCGCACCCTTGTCGAAGTGTTGCATCTGGTGATCGGGATCGCCGGGGCCGCCGTGCTGGCTTATGGCGCGACGTGGTCGTTGCCACATGCCAGCGCCACGATCTGGGCCGTCACCTACGGCGTCATGGCGGTGGTGGTGGCGATGAGTCTGCGGCCCATCGTCGCGGCGGCAAAAGCCGACCGTCGTTCGACCGATGGGTGATCCGCCCGAAGCCATGCCCGCGATTCGCGCGACGGCGATGGCGTGCGATGCCAATCCGTACGGCAAGATTTTCGTCGGCTGGCTGATGGGACAAATGGCGCTCGCTGCCGGATCGGTCGCGTCGCAGCATTGCGGCGGGCGCGCGCCGGTGGTGGCGGCGGATGGCTTCAGCTTCACGGCACCGGTCAGCATTGGCGACGAAGTGTCCTTCTATGCCGAGATCGTCGGCACCGGGCGCAGCTCGATGACGGTCGCGGTGGCGGTGTGGCGGCGCGACCGGCACGGCGCTGGGACGCAGCTCGCCGCAAATGGCCGCTTTACGTTGGTTTCGATGGGCGCGGACGACCGGCCGCGGCCTCTGCAAGAGATGGTATAGAAGGAACTCCCTGTGGCCGACACTTTCGACCTCGTCATCCTCGGTTCGGGCCCCGGCGGCTATGTCGCCGCGATCCGCGCAGCGCAACTCGGGCTTAAGACCGCGATCATTGAGCGTGAGCGCTTGGGCGGCATTTGCCTCAACTGGGGCTGCATCCCAACCAAGGCGCTGCTGCGCACGTCGGAAATCTATCATTACATGCAACACGCCGCCGATTATGGTCTCAGCGCCGACAATGTCGGCTTCGACCTGACCAAAGTGGTCGAGCGCAGCCGCAAGGTCGCGGGACAGCTCAACATGGGCGTCAAGGGCCTGATGAAGAAGAATAAGGTGACGGTGTTCGAGGGCACCGGGACGATCACCGCCGCGGGCAAGGTGACGGTCAAGCAAGGCGACAAGACGACCGAGCTCGAAGCCAAGAACATCATCATCGCCACCGGCGCGCGCGCACGCGACTTGCCCTTTGCGAAGGCCGATGGCGCGCGGATCTGGACCTATCGCCACGCGATGGTGCCGACCGAAATGCCGACCAAGCTGCTGGTCATCGGATCGGGCGCGATCGGGGTAGAGTTTGCGAGCTTCTACAATGACATGGGCGCGAATGTTACGATTGTGGAGATGCTGCCGCGCATCTTGCCGGTGGAGGATGAAGAGGTCAGCGCGTTCATGGACAAGGCGCTGACCAAGCAAGGGATCAAACTGCTGACGGGTACCGGGCTCGAGGGCCTGACCACGTCCGCCACGGGCGTTACCGCCAAGATCAAGGGCAAGGACGGCAAGGTCACCGCCGAAGACTTCAGCCACGTCATCGTCGCGATCGGGATCGCGCCCAATACCGAGAATATCGGCCTCGAAGCGCTGGGGATCGAGACCGATCGCGGCCATATCAAGGTCGATGGCTATGCCGGTACCAATGTCGAGGGCATCTACGCAATCGGCGACGTGACCGGGGCGCCATGGCTGGCGCATAAAGCGAGCCATGAGGGCGTGGTGTGCGTCGAGGCGATCGCAGGTCTCAAGCCGCATCCGTTCGAGAAGTGGAATATCCCCGGCTGCACCTATTCGCGTCCGCAAGTCGCCAGCGTCGGCATGACCGAAGCGCAGGCCAAGGACGCCGGGCATGAGCTGAAGGTCGGCAAATTCCCCTTCATCGGCAATGGCAAGGCGATCGCGCTGGGCGAGGCCGAGGGTTTTGTGAAGACGGTGTTTGACGCGAAGACCGGCGAATTGCTTGGCGCGCACATGGTCGGTGCCGAAGTGACCGAGCTGATCCAGGGCTATGTCACCGCGCGCCAGCTCGAGACGACCGAGGCCGAGCTGATGGAAACCGTCTTCGCGCACCCGACCCTGAGCGAAATGATGCACGAAAGCGTGCTCGGCGCGTACGGGCGGGCGATCCACATCTGATGCGGGCTCGCACGCCCGTAGCGGGACGTCTGCGACCGATATGACGACCCAGCCACCCCGCATCTGGACCGTTGCCGGGGTGACGCTGGTGTTGCTGGTGGGATCGCTGGCGCTGTTCTGGCCGGGCATCGCGATGTACGATAGCGTCCGCCAGTTCGCCCAGGGGCTGGCCGGGGCCTATGAAGACTGGCATCCGCCCGTAATGGCGCGGATGTGGAGCGGGCTCCACGCCGCCGTCGGCGGCACAAGCGAGCCGATGTTCGGGCTGCAAATGGCGCTGTATTGGGCCGGGTTCGGCCTGATCGCCGCGTCGCTCGCGCGGTTGAGGCGCGCGCGCGCGGCAGCGGTCGTGCTCGCCATCGGCGCGCTGCCCTTGTTCCTCGGCTGGCAGGCGGTGGTGCTCAAGGACACGCAAATGCTGGGCGCGGTGCTCGCGGCCTGTGGCGCGATGGCGTGGTGGCGGCTCCGGGGTGCGCGCGTGCCGGTCTGGGCGGTGGTCGCGGTGGCCGCGTTGCTGGCTTATGCCACGCTGGTACGCGCGAACGCGGTGTTCGCGACCGTGCCGCTGGCGGTGATGCTGTTCGGTTCGGGGCGCTGGTGGACGCGGCTGGCGCTCGGCCTGGCGGGGGTGGTGGCGGTGTTGATGGTGGCACCGCTGCTCAATCACGGGCCGCTGGGCGCGGCATCGAGCGGGGTCGAGCGGACCGAAGCGCTCTATGATCTTGCCGGCATAGCGGTTCGTGTGCCCGATGCGCCGGTTGGCTTTACCTCACTCGAGGCGCGGGCGTTGCGGGCCGGGCATTGCGTCAAACCGTATTTCTGGGATCCCCTGGGCGAGGAAACACGCTGCGCGCCGATCGTGGCGCGCCTGCAAAGCCGGCCCGCGGGGGAGCTCTACCGCCTGCTGATCGCAGCGATCGTTCGAAACCCGTTGGCCTATGCGGCGCATCGGCTGGCGCATTTTAATTCGACCGAACGCTGGCTGGTGCCGGCTGGCTGGCCAGGGGCTGCTCCACCGGCGCGGAGCGAGCCTAACAGCGTTGGCCTTGGCAATCCTGGCGCGGCGGCGCGCGGGTGGCAGGTGGCGGCAAAGTGGATGGCGGAAACGCCGCTCGGGTGGCCCTGTGCGTGGCTGACGGTCGCGATCGTGGGGCTGGCGGCGGCGGTGCCGCGTGCAAGCGCCCCGCCGCGCGACCTCGCGCTGGTGCTCTTGGTTTCAGCGATCACGCTGGAGCTGAGCTTTGGCGTGCTGAGCATCGCCTCGGACTTGCGCTATCATTTGTGGCCGATGGTCGCGACGGCGCTGGCGACGGTGCTGTTGTGGGGGGAATGGCGGCGGAGCAAGCGCGCTGTGCGGATTGGCGGGCTGGCCCTTGCCATGGTCCTGATCGCCGGAACCGTGGCGCGGCTGACGCTGCCGACTCCGCCGACCAGCTAACGCGCTTTGCTGCGGTAGCAAACGCCGCGGTTGAGGACTGTGCCCGGCCAAGCACGCGAACCCGCTGGATCGCAATGCCTGGGCCGGGGGAGCCGATCAGGCGGCGGTCGGTGTCGTCATAAATTGCACCACGTCGTCGTCGCGGTGCGCGGTGACGGGTGGTGTGCGGTCGAAGGTCCGCGTGCCAGAGTCGGCCGCGATATGCTTCAAACGTCCGTCAATCGAGGCCCCGGTTTCGATCGCGATCGATTCATATTCGACATCGCCGGTGATTCGCGCGGCGCGCTCGATTGTCAGCTGCCGGACCGAGACCGATCCTTCGATCGATCCGCCGAGCCGGGCACTCTCCGCGCGGACCGCGCCTTTGATATAGCTGTCATTGCCCTGGACGAAATTGCCGCACGCAATGTCGCCCTCGACACGGCCGTCAATGTGGAGATCGGCGGTGGCCGCAACATTGCCGGTGATGACCATGTCCGCCCCAATCACTGAAAACATACCGCGCTTGCCCCCCGACGCTTGTGCCATCGTTGGCGGCGCAGACGGCAGGCCCGAACCGCCCCCATCGCGACCGCCGCGTGAACCATTGTTGAACATCGACATTGTGACAGCTCCCCGCATGCCCGATTCGCAGCATCCGTTAGCATATCGCGCGCTTGCGCCGCAGCGAAGTTCGTCAGGCCGTGCGTGCCATAAGGGGATTGTCGTTTGCGGCGGGTTTCAGCACCGCGCGCGCCTGCAGCAGCGTCGCGATCACCAGCAAGGCAGCGGCGAGCGGCGCGGCCTCCGGAGCCGCGAACAGCGCGATCGCACTACCGCCCAGCGCCAATCCTGCGACGCGCCAGCGCGCCGGGTCGCGGCGGGTGGCCATCGCCAGCGTAAGCGCGAGCACGTCGGCGACGGCAAGGACCGCAATGTCGGTCGCCGGCAGCACCGCCGTCATGACAAGCGCGCACAGCAAGGCGGCGTCCGGCACTGTGTGCCGGTACAGTTTGCGCGCCGAAAACCACGCGGCATAGGCCGCGCCGGCCCCCACGGTCGCAGCGAGCGCGAGGCCCGTCAGCGGCAAGGCACCGATCCCCGGCAATGCCTGCGCCAGCACCCAAAGGTTCGGCGCCCCGCGCGACAGCGGTACATCGAGCGGGAAGGGGAGTGCAGCCGCATCGCCAAGGACCGCGCGGGCCAGCAGGATGGCCGCTGCAACCAGCGCGGCGCACGCTAGCAGCATCGGGGACGTCCGTCGCTGGATCGCCAAAGCAAGGACAAAGGGGGCGAGCAGCAGCGCTTGCGGATCGCAGCCCAGAGCGACGCCGTACCAGATCAGCAGCGCGCGGGTGTCGTCCTCGGCCGCCGCCAGCACCGCCATCAGGCACGCGATCGGCCACACCCACGCGCCGCCGAGCACAAGGCCGACCGGCAGCAGCAGCAGCGGCAGCGCCACGTGCCGGGCAGCGGGGCTGGTGGGGAAACCAAAGGTCATGCCGCTTCCCTGCACTGCTGCTGGTTGCGGCGGCGTTAAGGTTGCTTGCGCCGCGGCGCTGTGGTCAGATATCGGTCGGCGGAAACAGGAGGTGAGGATGGCGACATCGGCGATCGAGCGGCCGGGGACTCCTGCGCACATTCCCGCGCCCAAGGGCCTGCCGGTGGTGGGCCATCTCCACCAGATCGCGCGCGCCGGCCTGATCGGGCATTTGCTCAACGTTGCGCGTGATTTTCCGCAAGGCATCTTCAAACTGAAATTCGGCAGCCGTGTCGCGGTGTTCGTGACCGATCCCGATCTGGTTGCTGAATTGTGCGACGAGACACGCTTCCGCAAGATGCCGGGGCCGGGCCTGCGCGTGGTACGCAAATTCGCCGGCGACGGGCTGTTCACCGCGTTCAGCGAGGAGCCGAATTGGGGCAAGGCGCACCGCATCCTGCTCCCCGCTTTCAGCCAGCGCGCGATGAAGGGCTATTTCGAGATGATGCTCGAAGTGGCGGACCAATTGGTCGCGAAATGGTCGCGGCTATCGGGCACCGACGTGCTCGTCGCCGACGATATGACGCGCTTCACGCTCGATTCGATCGCGGTGGCGGGGTTCGGGCACCGCTTCGACAGTTTCGAGCGTGAGGAATTGGACAGCTTCCTTGAGGCGCTCGGCCGCGCGCTCGGTGAGTCGCTCAACATGATCACGCGGATGCCGCTGCAGCAGCGCTTCGCCAAGAAATCGGCGCGGCAGTTCGAGGCCGACATTGCCGAGATGAACACGCTGGTCGACGGCATCATCGCCGAACGCCGCGCGAATCCCAATGACGGCAAGGATTTGCTCAACCTGATGCTCTCGGCGGTCGATCCCGAGACGGGGGAGGGGCTCGACGATCTCAACATCCGCTATCAGGTGCTGACCTTCCTGATCGCCGGGCATGAGACGACCAGCGGCCTGTTGACCTTCGCGCAGCATTTGCTGCTGCGGCATCCGCACGTGCTGGCGCAGGCTTATGGCGAGGTCGATCGCGTGCTGCCTGGCGACAAGCGCCCCGATTATGCCGATATCGCGCAACTCGATGTGATCGAACGCATCCTGAAAGAGGCGCAGCGGCTGTGGCCGACCGCGCCGATCTTCAGCCTTGCGCCGTATGAGGATACGCTGGTCGGCGGGACGTGGACGCTGCGGAAAGACCGTCCGGTCAACGTCTTCTCACCCGGCCTCCACCGCAACCCGCAGGTGTGGCCGAGCCCGGACGAATTCGACATCGACCGTTGGCTGCCCGATGCCGAGGCGGCGCGCCACCCGCATGCCTACAAACCGTTCGGCAATGGTATGCGCGCGTGCATCGGGCGGCAATTCGCGATGGTCGAGGCGAAGATGGCGCTGGCGATGATCCTGCAGACCTTCGCGATCAGCGATCCGCACGGCTATCGCCTCCGCATCAAGGAAACGCTGTCGATCAAGCCCGACGATTTCACGATGCGTATCCGGCTGCGCGGCGACCATGAGCGGGTGCGCTTCGGCACGGCTGCCGCAACGCCCGAGGATGTGCCGGTCGCGGCGGTCTCCGGCACTGGCCAGCGTTTCACCGTGCTCTACGGCTCCTCGCTCGGCACCGCGCGCGACATTGCCGAGGAAATCGCCGAGCGCGCCAATCTCGACGGGTTCGAGACTGCGGTGCGGTCGATGGATGAGGCGCTCACCGGGGGCTATATGCCCGAGGACAAGGTGCTGCTGTTCGTCACCGCCACCTACAATGGCCGCGCGCCCGACAGCGCGCTGGCGGTCGAACGCGCGCTTGATGCCGACGTGTTCAAGGATTTCGACTGGACCGGCGCGCGCTTTGCCGTGCTCGGTATCGGCAATTCGCAATGGCCCAATTACCAGCATTTTCCAAAACGGATCGACGAGGCGTTGGCCGGGACCGGGGCGATCCGCCTGCTCCCACGCGCCGAAGCAGACGGGTTAGGCGATTTTGACGGGGCGGTGGCGCAATTCGTGCGCGATTTGTGGAAGGCACTGGGCAGCGTGGCCGAGCCGAGCGTCGCGAAATCCACCTTGTCGCTGCAAGTGGTCGATACCGCCGAGATCCGCGCGCAGGCGCTGCCCGAACATGCGCAGCAGCTCGAAATCGTCGCCAATGACGAGATGGTGCAGCCCGCCGAGGGCCTGTGGGATTTCGCGATCGAGCCGCCGCGCCCCTCGACGCGCTTCATCCGCATTCGCTTGCCTGCGGGCCAGCGCTATCACACCGGCGACCATATCGCGATCTATGCGCGTAACCGGCCCGAGCTGGTGACGCGGGCGATCGAGCGGCTGGGCGTGGCAGGCGCGACGCAGGTGCGGCTCGACGGGCAGGGCGGGCGTTTCCATCACCTCCCGCTCGGTCAGACCGTGACGGTGCGGCAGTTGCTGACCGACTTCGTTGAGCTGTCCGATACACTCCCCAAACGCGCGCTGGCGGTAGTCGCGGGACAGACGCGCTGTCCGGACACCAAGGCGAAGCTGGCCGCGCTGGAGTTGGATTACGATGCCGCGGTCGCCGGCAAGCGGCTGTCCTTGCTCGATCTGCTCGAACAGCATCCCGCCGCCGAACTGTCGCTCGATAGTCTGGTCGAACTCTCCCCCGCGATCGCACCGCGCTTCTATTCGATCGCGTCGAGCCCGCTCGATAATCCCCACGTCGCCGACCTCATCGTCGGCACGATGGCAGCCCCCGCTTGGTCGGGCCTCGGCGAGCATCGCGGTTTTGCGAGCGGTTATATGCAGCATGTCGCGCCGGGCGATCAGGTGTTCGGCTATATCCGCCGCCCCAACCCGCCCTTCGCGCCGCCCGCCGATCCCTCCGTGCCGATGATCCTGATCGGCCCCGGCACCGGCTTCGCGCCGCTACGCGGCTTCCTCGCCGAACGCGCCGCGCAAGCCGCTGCGGGGGAGGCGGTGGCTAAGAGCCAGCTCTTCTTCGGCTGCCGCCACCCCGACCACGACTGGTTCTGTCGCGACGAGGTAGAGCGCTGGGCGGCGGCGGGGATCGTCGATCCGTATCTCGCTTTCTCCGCCGTGCCGTGCCACCCGTGGAAATCCGTCCAGGACGCGCTTTGGGCCGAACAGGAGCGCGTCTGGGCGGCGATCGAGGCGGGCGCCCACATCTTCCTGTGCGGCGACGGCAAGTTCATGGCGCCAGCGGTCCGCGACACGCTGATCCGCATCCAGATGCAGCAAGTGGGCGACGAACATGCGCAAGGCTCGGACTGGCTCAACGCGATGATCGAGGACGGGCGCTTCCATCAGGACGTGTTCGGGTTCGGGAAGTAGGGCTTGGCGGATAGTGCCAATGCCGCCGAGGTCATTTGCAAGCGATTCTTCCGTCACCCCGGCCTTGTGCCGGGGTCCACCGCGGAGCAAGTGCGCCCAAAGCCGTTGGAGCGCTGTCGGCGAGACTGGAGAAGCGATCTCACCGAGTATGAGCATCCGGCGTGGAATGATCTTGCGGTCGACGCGGCTTAGCGCCCCGACGGCGTGATTGCGGCCCGGTGGACCCCGGCACAAGGCCGGGGTGACGGTGATGTGCAAGGATTGCCTTGCTCGCGTCGCCGGTCCACCATCGCCCCAGAGGCGCACGAAGACGCCCAGCAGTGGAGAGCCACAAATGCTACAACTCAGCGGGCAGGACGCGTCGTTCGTCTATCTTGAGACACCGCATACCCCGATGCATATCGGCTCGGTCGGGATCTATGATCCGTCCACCGCCCCCGGCGGGTTCGTCCGCTTCAAGGATATCCTGAGCTTCATCCAGAGCCGCCTCGGCGGCGCGCGGAGTTTCCGGCAGCGGCTGGTGCGCGTGCCGTTCGACCTCGATCATCCCTATTGGATCGAGGATCCCGAGTTCGACATCGAATTCCACGTCCGCCACATCGCGCTCCCCAAGCCGGGCGACTGGCGGCAGCTCTGCATTCAGGTCGCGCGGCTCCATGCGCGGCCGATGGACCTCAGCAAGCCTTTGTGGGAATTCACCATCCTCGAAGGGCTCGACAAGGTCGAAGGCTTGCCGCCGGGCTGTTTCGCGCTGATCGCCAAGGTGCATCACGCCGCGATCGACGGCATGTCGGGCGTCGAAATGTCGGCGGCTTTGCACGATATCGACGCGAACATGACGCCACCGACCGCGCGCGACGATTGGAAGCCCGAACATATGCCGGGCGTCGCCGATCTGCTGACGCGCAGCTATTTCAACTCGCTGCTGCAACCGATGCGCGTGGTCGAGACGATCGGCCGCTCGCTCCCCGGCATGGCGAAGCTCACCGCCAGCGTGACCAAGGGCGATGTCAGCTTGGCCGGCACCAAGCTCGCGCCGAATACGCGCTTCAACGCCAAGGTCTCGGCGCACCGCGTGTTCGATGCCGCCGCCTTCAAACTCGCCGACATCCGCGCGATCAAGGATGCCGTGCCGGGCGCGACGGTCAACGACGTGATCCTCGCGATCGTCGGCGGCGGCTTGCGCTTCTATCTCGACGCGAAGGGCGAGCTGCCCAAGGATACGCTGACCGCAATGGCGCCGATTTCGGTGCGCGGGGAGGGGGAGAAGGCCGCGCTCGGCAACCTCGTTTCGGCGATGGTGGTGGGCTTGGGGACGCAGATCGAGGACCCGCTCGAGCGCTTGCGCTTCGTCCACGGCGAGGCGGCCAATTCCAAGGCGATGACCGGTGCGGTCGGCGCGCGCACGCTGACCGATTACAGCCAGTTGATCCCGTCCGGCCTCGCCGGGCTCGCCGCGCGGCTCTACACCCGCGTCGGCGCGGCGAACGCACACGCGCCGGTGTTCAATTGCGTCGTCACCAACGTGCCGGGCAGCCGCATCCCGCTCTATTTCGGCGGCGCCAAAATGGTGGCGATGTACGGCACCGGGCCGGTGTTCGACATCATGGGGCTGATCAACACGATCTATTCCTACACCGACACGATCGCGATCAGCTTCACCAGCGACCGCGCGATGATGCCCGATCCCGAGGCCTATGCCGCGGCGCTGACCGCGGCGTTCACCGCGTTGAAGCAAGCCGCCGCCGCCCCAAAACCGGCGGCCGCCAAGCCGCCCAAATCCCCCCCGCCTGCGCCCAAAAAGGCCAAGGCAGCCAAGCAGAAGGAACTGACCGCATGACCGACAAAATCCGCGATACGTTCGAGAAAATGGCCGAGCCCGTCAAGAAAGCCGGCGAAGCACTCCGCGATGCCGGCAGCAAGATGAGCGAGTCGAGTTCGACCGTCGGGCTCAAGATGCTCGATCAGGCCGAGGCCAATACGCGCGAAGCGTTCCAGGCGATGCGCGCCGCCGCCGGTGCCAAGGATCTGTCCGAAGTGATGAAGATCCAGGGCGATTTCATCCGCGAACAAGGCACGCGCAGCATGGGCCAGGCGCGCGAGATTGGCGAGCTGATCATGCAATTCGGCCGCGACGCGGTGAGCTCGGTGCGCGGCGAGAAATAGCGGAGGATGCGCGGACCGGCCCTCGTGCCGATCCGCGCCGCATGCTACGCTTCGACGATGAACGCACCCACCCCGCCCGACCCGACGCCGCCCGCGAACGAGATGATCGCCGACAGTTCGTTCAAGCCGACGGTCAGCGGGACCGAACACGTCGTCGCCGCAGCGGCCTTCCATCTGGTCGAGCGCGTCCTGCTGATCCTCGTCGCCTTGATGACGATCGGCGGCGCGCTGACCGAGATTGTCGGGATTTACCAGACGCGCTCGATCACGCTCGCCGACATTTTGCAGATGTTCCTCTATACCGAGGTGATCGGCATGGTCAGCGTGTTCTACACCGGCAAGGGCGCGACCTTCATCTACCCGATCTTCATCGCGATGACCGCGCTTGCCCGCCTGATCGTGCTGCAAAGCAAAGAAATGGCGCCGGAAAATATCGTGTTCGAAGCGAGCGCGATCCTGCTGCTGGCGGTGGCGGCGGTGGTGATCACGCGGATCAGCCGGCCGGGGGCGGTGGGGGATAAGGCGGTTTGAGTGGGGCTGGGTGTGGGGCGAGGC
>NZ_JBBATX010000081.1:0-3474 GCF_040398505.1 Sphingomonas sp.
ATTTCTGCGTCGTGATGAATTCATATTCGTCACGGTTCATCATGATCTCGTAATAAGTGAGATCGCCGCGCGCGTTGGTCAGCCAGTGATGGCCGCTGCCCGCCTGATAAATGTCGCTGAGGTCCGCCGCGCCGAACTTCGAGGTTCGGCTCAGCACTTTCGAGGCGGGGCGCTTGGCCTGCCAAATCCCCTTCATCGGCGTGGCGGTGAAGACGGCGGACGCCTCCATATAGCTTTCCCAGACCTTCGGGCTGGTGTCCCCCGGTGTACCGAAGGACGCGGGCAGCGCCTTGGGATTGGGGTTGCCAGGCTTGGTCGGGTCGGCCTGCCAGTTGAGCGCGACAAATTCCTGCCACGCGAAGCAATAGACGCTGGTGTCATCGCGCCCCGGGCTGGAGGACAGCTTCGATTCGAGCGTCTTGGGACCGGCCGTACAAGGATTCGTCGTGATCGGTGTCGCCGTGGCGGTGGTAACTGCACCGCTCGCGTTGGAACCGCCAGACTCGCCGACAGTACACCCAGCGGTCGCAAGGCCAAGCGTCAACACACCGACCATTGCCGCCCGATTCGATTTGCCGATGACTGCTAATCCCGACATCATAGCCCCCCATATGTCGATTGTTTTTGCTCAATCTCTTCGTCTGACCATCGCACATTTTCGAGGGATCGGATAGATAGCCTCGATCCGCACCGTTCCGGCGCAACGCGCGGCGCTCAAACCCCGACTTCCCGCCAGTCCCCAACCGGAACCCGCTCGAGCGTCCACTCCCCGACCCGCCACCGCACCAGCCGCAAGGTCGGCAACCCCACCGCCGCCGTCATCCGCCGCACTTGCCGGTTGCGCCCCTCGCGGATCGTCAGTTGCAGCCAGCAATCGGGCACACTCTTGCGAAACCGCACCGGCGGATCGCGCGGCCACAGCTCGGGCGGATCGATCCGCGCGACCTCGGCGGGGCGCGTCATCCCGTCCTTCAACACAACGCCGTTGCGGAGCGCAGCAAGGCTCGCGTCGTCGGGCTCGCCCTCGACTTGCACCCAATACGTCTTGGGTAGCTTGAAACGCGGGTCGGCGATGCGCGCTTGCAAGCGCCCGTCATCGGTCAGCAGCAACAGCCCCTCGCTATCACGGTCGAGCCGCCCGGCCGGATAGACGCCGGGCACGCGCACATAGTCCGACAGCGTCGCGCGCGCGGTGTCGGACCCGGCATCGGTGAATTGCGAGAGCACGCCATACGGCTTGTTGAACAGGATGAGCCGCGCCATCGGATACGCTATAGCAGCCGCGTCTCGATCCGGGGATGGTTTTCGAGCGTGCGGTGGACCGGGCATTTGTCGGCGATCACCAGCATCCGCATCCGCTGCGCCTCGCTCAGATCGCCCTCCAGCCGGATCACGCGTTCGAGCAGTTCGATCTTCGGCTTGCCGCCGGCGGCAGCGGCGCAATCGTCGGCATGGCGGCGGCTATGGCTGAGCGTGACCGAAACGCCGGTCAGCGGGATCTTCTCGTTCGCCGCGACGATCTGCAGCGTCATCGCGCTGCAGGTGCCGAGCGCCGACAGCAGCAGATCGTACGGGGTCGGCCCGAGATCGCTGCCGCCCACCGCCAGCGGTTCGTCCGCCAGGAAGCTATGGCCAGACGAATCGACGATCTGCACTAACTTCGCCTCGGTCGACGTGACGCGGACATGCCCCTCGGGCACCGCATCGATCGGCATGGCGGGGCCGAGAAAGGGTTGCACCCAGGCGGCGATGATCATCGCGGCATAGCGCGCCTGATCGGCATCGGTCAGCAAATGATCCGCGCCGTTGAGCGCCACGAAGCTCTTGGGGTGCTTGGCCGCCTCGAAAATCGCGCGGGCATTCTCGATCCCGACGGTGGCATCGGTCGCCGAATGCAGCACCAGCAGCGCGCGCTTCAACCGCCCGAGCCGCGCCGCCTGATCCTGCCCCGCAACCGAATCGAGGAAATCGCGCCCGATCCGGAACGGGCGGCCGCCGATCGACACGTCGGTGTGGTGGTCGCCAATATCCTCGGTCCCTTTGATGAGGTGCAGGACATGCGCGGGATCGAACGGTGCGGCGATCGTCACGACCGCCTTTACAGATGGGATGCGCGCCGCCGCCGCGATCACCGCCGCGCCGCCCAGCGAATGGCCGATCAGGATCGCGGGCGCGCCGAGACCGCTCTCCAGAAACGCCGCCGCCGCGACCAGATCATCGACATTGGCACTGAAATGGCTGTCGGCGAACGCGCCTTCACTGTCGCCGAGGCCAGTGAAGTCGAAGCGCAGCGTGGCGATGCCCTGTTCGGCAAGCGCAAGGCTGATGCGGCGCGCACCATGGCTTCGCGCGGTGCAGGTGAAGCAATGCGCGAACAATGCGACCGCGCGCACGCGCCCCGGCGGGAGCTCGATCGACCCCGCGAGCATAATGCCCGCGGCATTGGGGAACCGTACCGCACGCTTCATGGCCAACGCCCTCCCTGCCCCGGCAAATAGCATGACCGGACCCGCACGCGCCAAGCGGATCGGCGCGCGCACCCTTTCGGGAGCCGACGCGTCCTGCCGCTGGCGGTTCAGTCGGCGAAAAGGAGCACGGGCGTTTCCAGATAGCGCTTCAACGCCTGCACGAAGCTCGCCGCGTCCCAGCCATCGACAACGCGGTGGTCGCAGCTGATCGACAGGTTCATCAGCTTGGCGCGCACGATCTCGTCACCGACGAACACCGGGCGCTCAACGATCTTGTTGGGGCCGATGATCGCGACTTCGGGGCGGTTGATCACCGGCGTCGTCGCGATCCCACCGAGCGGGCCGAGCGACGTCACCGTCAGCGTGCCGCCACCCATTTCGTCGGGCTTCAACTTATTGGCACGCGCTGCCTCGGCGAGGCGCAGGATTTCGGTCGCGAGTTGCCAGACGTTCCTGTCCTGCGCATCGCGGATCACCGGCACGGTCAGCCCGGCATCGGTCTGCGTTGCCATCCCCAGATGCACCGCGCCATGCCGCGTCACCACGCCCGCTTCATCGTCATAGCGCGCGTTGATCATCGGGAACGCCGGCACGGTCTTGCAGATCGCCGCGATCAGCAGCGGGAGCAAAGTGAGCTTGGGGCGCTGCCCGCGATTGGCGTTGAGATCGCCGCGCATCGCCTCGAGCGCGGTGACGTCGATCTCGTCGACATAAGTGAAATGCGGGATCGCGCGCTTCGACGCCGCCATATTTTCGGCGATACGGCGGCGCATCCCGATGACCTTGATCGCCTCGTCGGCGCGCGCGTGGCTGGCGTGCGGGGCGTGATAGCCCTGGCCCTGACCATAGCGCAGGAACGCGTCGAGATCGCTGTGGCGGACACGGTCGGACTCGGTCTTCACCTGCGCGAGATCGATGCCGAGGTCGGCCGCGCGCGCGCGCACGGCGGGGGAGGCGAGGACATGTTTCTCCCTCTCCCCTTCAGGGGAGAGGGCCGGGGAGAGGG
>NZ_JBBATX010000081.1:3574-12495 GCF_040398505.1 Sphingomonas sp.
CGGGGAGAGGGGCTGTGCTGGAACGCTGGGGGCACCGCCCGTTGCGGACGTCCCCTCTCCCCGACCCTCTCCCCGGAGGGGAGAGGGAGAAGAAGGTTGCGCTTCCTCCACCCCCGGATTCTCCGCCTCATATTGCTTCGCCACCTCGACCTGATCTTCGCTCAGCGGCGCGACCTTCACGTCATCGGTCAGCGGCTCCAGCGCAGGTGCTTCCGAGGCCGAGAAATCCCCCGCGGTCTCGATCACCACCAGCGCGGCACCGATCGACACGGACTCGCCGACTTCGCCCGCCAGTTCGATCACAATCCCCGAGACCGGCGATTCCATTTCCACCGTCGCCTTGTCGGTCATCATGTCGGCGATCTGCTGGTCTTCCTCGATCCGGTCGCCGACCTTCACATGCCACGCGACGATCTCGGCCTCGGAAATGCCTTCGCCGATATCGGGGAGCTTGAACGTGAACCGCGCCATTACCCTGCGTCCTTCATGATCTTCTTGAGCGCCTCGCCGATGCGGACGGGGCCCGGGAAATAGGCCCATTCCAGGCTGTGCGGATAGGGCGTGTCGAAGCCGGTCACACGCTCGATCGGGGCTTCGAGATGGTAGAAGCAGCGTTCCTGCACTTGTGCCGACAATTCCGCGCCGAACCCGCTGGTGCGCGTCGCTTCATGCACGATCATGCAACGTCCGGTCTTCTGCACCGACGCGGCGATCGTTTCGATGTCGAGCGGCACCAGCGTGCGCAGATCGATCACCTCGGCATCGACGCCGGCTTCCGCGATCACGGCGAGCGCGACATGCACCATCGTGCCGTACGCGAGGATCGTCAGTGCCTCGCCCGGACGGACGATCTTGGCCTTGCCGAGTTCGATCTTGTAATAGCCCGTCGGCACATCGCCCGCGGGATGTTGCGACCAATTCTGCGTCGGCTTGTCCCAATGCCCGTCGAACGGGCCATTATAGATACGCTTGGGTTCGAAAAAGATCGTCGGATCATTATCCTCGATCGCGGCGATCAGCAGGCCCTTGGCGTCGTAGGGGGTCGAGGGAATCACCGTCTTCACCCCCGAAATATGGGTGAAGATTCCCTCAGGGCTTTGGCTGTGCGTCTGCCCGCCGAAAATGCCGCCGCCGAAGGGCGAGCGCACCGTGATCGGCGCGGTGAATTCCCCGGCCGAGCGATAGCGCAACCGCGCCGCTTCCGACACGAGCTGGTCGAGGGCCGGGTAGATATAATCGGCGAACTGGATTTCGGGCACCGGGCGCAGGCCATACGCCCCCATCCCGACCGCGACGCCGATGATGCCGCATTCGGTGATCGGCGTATCGAACACGCGGGTCTTGCCGAACTTCGCCTGCAACCCGGCGGTCGCGCGGAACACGCCGCCGAAATAACCGACATCCTCGCCCATCACGACGATGTCGGGATCGCGGTCCATCATCACGTCCATCGCGGAGTTGATCGCCTGGATCATGTTCATGCGGGTGGATTCTGGTGTGTCGGTCATACTGCTGCACCCGCCGCGCAAGCGGCCTCAAAAAACTTCTTCTTCTCCGCGTCTCCGCGTCTCCGCGTGATCCAACCTTCTTTTTGTTCACGCGGAGACGCGGAGACGCGGAGGAAGAAGGAAGACAAAGATGATGCGGCTGCGCCGCCGATCGACGCGCTCATGCCTTTCGCGCCCATGGCCGGCCGCTCGCCGTTTCTTCGGCGATCATTTGCGCTTGCTGCTCACGCAAATGCCACGGCATTTCCTCGAACACGCCATCGAACAGCGTGTCGAGCGGCTGGTGCAGGCCGTGGCCGAGGATGCCATTGGCTTCGGCTTCCTTTTGCGCGCGCTTCACCGCTTCGGCGAGCTCCAGATCTTGTGCAGTGTGACGCGCCTCATCCCATTCGCCGATCGCGATCAGATGCTCCTTCAACCGTTTGATCGGATCGCCGAGCGGCCATGCCGTCGGCTCCCCCGCCGAACGATATTGCCCGGGGTCATCCGAGGTCGAATGCCCCTCGGCGCGGTAGGTGAAATGCTCGATCAGTGTCGGCCCCTGATTGGTCCGCGCGCGCTCGGCTGCCCAGGCGGTCGCGGCATAGACCGCCAGCGCGTCATTGCCATCGACCCGCAGCCCCGCGATCCCGTAACCGACCGCGCGCGCCGCGAAGGTGGTCGATTCCGCGCCGGCAAACCCCGAAAAGCTCGAAATCGCCCATTGGTTGTTGACGACGTTGAAGATCACCGGCGCGCGGTAGACGCTGGCAAAGGTGCAGGCCGAATGGAAATCACCCTCGGCGGTCGAGCCCTCGCCGCACCAGGTCGCGGCAATCCGCGTGTCACCCTTGGCCGCCGACGCCATCGCCCAGCCGACGGCCTGCGGATATTGCGTCGTGAGGTTGCCCGAGATCGAGAAGAACCCGGCTTCCTTGACCGAATACATGATCGGCAATTGCTTGCCCTGCAAGCGATCGGCGGTGTTCGAATAGATCTGGTTCATCATGTCGACCATCGACCAGCCGCGCGCGATCAGCAGGCCTTGCTGACGGTAGGACGGGAAGCACATGTCCTCATAATCGAGCGCGAAGGCGGCGGCGACCGCGACCGCTTCCTCGCCCGTGCACTTCATGTAGAAACTGGTCTTGCCCTGCCTTTGTGCGCGGAACATGCGTTCGTCGAACGCGCGGACCAGCGCCATGCTGCGCAGCATGGCGCGCACCGTATCGGGCGGCAGCCGCGGATTCCACGGGCCCACCGCCTGGCCGGCATCGTCGAGCACGCGGACCAGGTCGAAAGCAAGCTCGCGGAACGTATCGGCGGGATCGGCGATATCGGGGCGGCGCGCCTGCCCCGCCGGGGGAATCGGCACTTGCGTGAAATCGACCGTGTCGCCGGGCCGGAACTTGGGTTCGGGCACATAAAGCGACAGCGGCGGCAGATTCGGCTTCAAATGGGCAGGGACGCGGTCGCTTGCCATGATCTCTCCAGCGGAACGTGCTCTCATATATGGTCGGCACGTGGATTCGTTTTATCACGCCGTTGTTATAAAATTTCGCGGGGCTTGGCGAGGGGGTCGCATGTGGGGAATGCGACATCCTGTCCCGTTCCGGTGATTCAGCAGCTTGACTCAATGGGCCAATAAGGAACAAAAGAGGAACATTCCTGCTTCTGTGAGTCGTGTCCTGTGTCCTCCGCCGCCCTTCCCTCCGCCACTTTGGCCCATGCCGCAATCGTCGCCGAATTGCGCGAAAGCCTGAAAAAGGTCGCGGGCGACGGCTTGCGGCGGCGCCCGGTGCTGCCGTTCGGGATCGGCACGATCGACGGCGCCTTGGCGCCGGGCGGGCTGCGGCTCGATTCGCTCCACGAAATTGCGGCGGCCAGCCCGAGCCCGTCGGACGATGCCGCTGCAACGCTGTTCATGGCCGGGATCGCGGCACGCGCCTGGGGGCCGGTGCTGTGGGTGGTGCGGCGGCGCGATCTGTTTGCGCCTGGCCTGTATCAAGCGGGCCTCGCCCCCGAACGGCTGATCTATGCCGAGGCGGCCGACGATGCCGAACTGTTGGCTTTGATGGAAGAGGGGCTGCGCCACCGTGGCCTTGGCGCGGTGGTTGGCGAGGTGAAGCGCGCGGCCATGCCCAATACGCGGCGGCTGCAACTGGCGGCGGAGGGCGGCAAGACCGTCGCCTTGCTGCTGAAACGGCACGCGCGGGCGGAGAGCAATAAGGGCGGCGGCAATCCGCTGGCTGTGCCCTCGGCGGCGGTGACGCGCTGGCGGATCGGCTCGGCCCCCTCGGCCGCGCTGCCGGTTGGTGTCGCCGGGGTCGGGCGCGCGATGTGGCGGGTGGAGCTGGTCCGCCAACGCGGCGGCGAATCCGCCGAATGGACAATGGAGGCATGCGATGAAACGGGTCGCCTCGCTCTACCTGCCCGATTGGCCGATCGAACGGATCGTTCGGCTGACGGTGCCGGCCGAGCCTATCGCCGCGCCGCCTGAGGCTGTGCCTTCAGAAGTGGGGACGCCCGACGCTGACCGATCCGCCGGCTCCCGCGTCGGCGGCTGGCGCCCCGGTGCGCGCTGGGCACGGGGGGAGGGGGTACATCCGTTCAAGGCGATGCCGTCGGACGAAGGACGGACTCCGGTGCGGAACACGCGCGGTGGCACTTCCTCCCCTCCCTCACACCCACGCCGTCACCCCGGCCTTGTGCCGGGGTCCACCGCGCAAAAATATCTGCCGCGCGAGTTGAAAAGTGGACCCCGGCACGAGGCCGGGGTGACGAAGAGCGAGATTAGGGGAAAAGCCCCCACCCCCCTCGTCACCACCCGGCAAGACGGCAACAGGCTCGTCATCGCCGCCGCCTCCCCCGCCGCCCGCGCGCTGGGGATCGCGCCCGGCATCGCGGTAACGCAAGCACGCGCGCTGGTGCCCGAGCTCGATATCCGCCCCGCCGACCCGGAGGGCGACCGCGCCGCTTTGCGCGATCTCGCGCTGCGTGCCGCGCGGCGCTGGTGCCCGCTGGTTGCCATATCGAGTGAAGACGGGCTGTTCCTCGACATCACCGGCACCGCGCATTTGTTCGGCGGGGAAGCGCGGATGGCGCGGGGCATCGTGCGGCTGCTCGCGCGTGCCGGCTTCACCGCACGCCTTGCCGTCGCGGACACACCGGGGGCGGCCTGGGCGCTGGCGCGTTACGCCCCGCAGATCTGCGCGCCCGCCGCGCAATTCGACGCGATCGCCCCCCTCCCCACCGCCGCGCTCCGGCTCGAGCCGCGCGCGATCGATTTGCTCAAGCGGCTCGGCATCGACACCGTTGGGCAGCTTGCCGCGCTCCCCCGCGCGCCGCTCGCGCGGCGCTTCGGCGGCAGGCTGATCGCACGGCTCGACCAGGCGAGCGGACGCTTGCCCGAGCCGCTCGACCCGGTCATCCCACCCGAAGCGATCGCCGTGATCCAGCGCTTCGCCGAACCGATCGCCACCGCCGACGCGATCGACCATTGGCTGCGGGCGCTCATGCCGCGCCTCGTCAGCGCGCTCGCGCAAGCCGGCCTCGGCGCGCGCGCGATCGAATTGGTCGCCGACCGGATCGACGGCGTCCCGCAACGCCTGCGCATCGGCCTCGCCCGCCCGACGCGCGATGCCGCGCATTTGCTGCGGCTGACGCTGCGGCGGATCGAGGAAATCGCGCCGGGCTACGGCATCGACGCGCTGACGCTCCACGTCCGCCGCGCCGATCCGCTCGGTGCCGAGGCTTTTACCGAAACGCTGGAGGCACAAACACCCGATCTCGCGCCGCTGATCGACACGCTCGCCAACCGCATCGGCGAAGCGGCGGTGTGGCGCATGGCCCCGCTCGAAAGCGATGTCCCCGAACGCGCGCTCCACGCCGTTCCCGCGCTCGATCCACCGCCCGCCGCCGCGCGCGATTTGAAGGCCAGCGACGTCCGCCGGCTCGACGCGCGCGCGCCCGATCATCCGTGGCACATCCGCTGGCCGCGCCCGCCGCGCTTGCTCAGGCGACCCGAACTGCTCGACCATGTCATCGCCGAGCTGCCCGATCAGCCGCCACGCCGCTTTACCTGGCGCGGCGAAACGCACCGCATCGTGCGCGCCGACGGCCCCGAACGGATCGGCGGCGAATGGTGGAAGCGCGCCTCCGAGCGCCACAGCGTGCGCGACTATTTCCAGGTCGAAAACGAGGCCGGCCAGCGTTTCTGGCTGTTCCGCCGCGGCGATGGCGAGCGCAGCGAAACCGGCGACCTCAGCTGGTTCATCCACGGGTCGTTCGGGTGAGTACGGCCTTAGCGGCGCGCGTCGATCGCCTTGAGATGGCCCGTCGCTGCGTAGCGCAGAATCGCGCGATCGGACGTGACGAGCGCGCATCCCAATGCGCGTGCCGTCGCAACCATAATACGATCGCACGGGTCGCCGTGGATGTTGCCCTGCAGTCCTCCCGCATCTCGGCCGATCGCGCCGGTAACCGGCACTTCGACAATCCGGAACGCCCGCATTGCCTGATCAAGCCAAATATCCAGCGGACTTTCGAGCGCGATGCGCCGCTTATCGACCAGCATCGCCAATTCCCAGGCGACCATCGCCGACATGCGGCGTTCGGGTTGCTCTTCGATCGCTCGAAGCGCCCTCGATCCGAGGTCGTTTGTCCCCGCCGCCAACCAGATCAATGCATGGGTATCGAGCAGGATCATCGGGACAAGCCATCATCCCGTAAGCGCTCGTCCCATTTTGCTTCCCATTTGGCCTCCCAATCAGGATCGATCGGGCTTTCGATATCGCCCAGGATCTTGAGCGTTCCCTTCATCATACCGAATAGCGGGACCGACGTCGTCTGTTCGGCCACCGCCGACACCGTCGCCACCGGCTTGCCGCGCTTGGTGATGGTGATCGATTGGCCGGTGGCCTGGACCTCGTCGAGGATCGCCAGACACTTGGCCTTGAATTCTGCCGCGCCCATCGATTTCGTCACGGTCGTCGCCTCTTGCAAACTGGTCACTTCATATAGTCACCTCTCCGGTTTCCGGCAATGAACTACGCCGAACTGCAAGTGACGACGCACTTCTCGTTCCTGCGCGGTGCCTCCTCGCCCGAGGATCTGTTCGCGACCGCGGCGGTGATGGGCATGGCCGCGCTCGGCGTGACCGATCGCAACTCGGTCGCGGGTGTGGTGCGCGCGCTTTATGCGTGTGACGAACTGGCCAAGCAGGGTCTGCGCATCCGCCCCGTCTCGGGCTGTCGGCTCGATCTGGTCGATGGCACCGCTTTGCTCGTCTGGCCACAGGATCGCGCCGCGTGGAGCCGCCTGACGACGCTGCTGACGATCGGCAAGGGCCGCGCCGATCCGCAGCATGGCGAGAAAGGCCAATGTTTCCTCCACTGGGACGATGTCGCGGCACATGCCGAGGGTCTGGTCGCCGCCCTCGTCCCCGGTCTCGATCCCGAACCGACCCCCGCCGACGCAATCAATTTGCGCTGGATGGCCGATCTTTTCCCCGATCGCGGCCACCTTTGCCTCACGCATCACCGCCGCCCGCGCGAGGCGGCACGGCTCGACGCGTTAGCTCAGGCCGCGCGCCGCTTCGGCGTGACCCCGCTGGCGACCGGCGATGTGCTCTATCACGATCCCGACAGGCGCATGTTGCAGGATGTCGTGACCGCGATCCGCGAGAAATGCACGATCGACGACCTCGGCCTGCGCCGTGAACGCAGCCTCGACCGGCACCTCAAACCCCCCAGCGAAATGGCGCGCCGCTTCCGCGATCTCCCGCACGCGCTCGCGGCGGGGGAAGCGATCGTCGAACGCTGCACCTTTTCGCTCCGCGAGCTGAAGCACCAATATCCCGACGAGCGCGTGATGCTGTCGCACACCCCGCAAAAATCGCTCGAGAAAATGGCGTGGCGCGCGCTCAACGCGCGCTTCACCCCCATGCGCCCGAGCCAACGCTATCGCACGCTGCTGACCAAGGAACTCAAGCTCGTCCGCCACTGGAATTACGCCGCCTATTTCCTCACGGTCCATTCAATCGTGCAATTTGCGCGCAGCCAGGAGATCTTGTGCCAGGGGCGCGGATCGGCGGCGAATTCGGTGATTTGCTTCGTGCTCGGCATCACCTCGATCGACCCCGTCGTCCACCAATTGCTGTTCGAACGCTTCCTGTCCGAAGACCGCGCCGAACCGCCCGACATCGACGTCGATTTCGAACATGAACGGCGCGAGGACGTGATCCAGTGGATCTATCAGACCTATGGTCACCACCACGCCGCGCTCACCGCCGTCGTCAGCCGTTTTCGCGCGCGCGGCAGCATCCGTGAAGTCGGCAAGGTGCTCGGCCTGCCCGAGGATATGACCGCAGCACTCGCCAGCCAGGTGTGGGGCTGGTCGAATGACGGCGTGCCCGACGACCATGTCAAAGCGCTCAACCTCGATCCGAGCGAACCGCGCCTCGCGCTGGCGCTGGAACTCGCGCAGCAATTGCTCGGCACGCCGCGGCATTTGTCGCAGCATCCCGGCGGCTTCGTGCTGACGCGGGACCGGCTCGATTCGCTGATCCCGATCGAGCCCGCCGCGATGATCGATCGCCGCGTGATCGAATGGGAAAAGGCCGATATCGAATATCTGAGCTTCATGAAGGTCGATATTCTGGGCCTCGGCATGCTCGGCTGCCTGCACCGCGCCTTTACGCTGCTCGAACAGCATAAGGGACAGGTCGTCACGATGGGATCGGCGACGCTGCAGGGCAATGATCCCGCGACCTATCGGATGATCCAGGCGGCCGATACGCTCGGCACCTTCCAGATCGAGAGCCGCGCGCAAATGTCGATGCTGCCGCGGATGCGCCCGGTCGATTTCTACGATCTCGCGATCCAGATTGCGATCGTGCGCCCCGGCCCGATCCAGGGCGACATGGTCCACCCCTATCTCAAACGCCGCGAACAGATGCGCAGCGGCAAGATCGAAATCGACTATCCCAGCCCGAGGCTCAAAAGCGTGCTGAAGAAAACGCTCGGCGTACCGCTGTTTCAGGAACAGGCGATGCAAGTCGCGATCATCGGTGCCGGCTTCTCGCCCAATGAGGCCGATCAATTGCGCAAGGCGATGGCCACCTTCAAGATGACCGGCGGCGTCGGCGAATTCGAGGAACGGCTGATCGCGGGGATGCGCCGCAACGGCATTACCCAGGCCTTTGCCGAACGGCTGGTGCAGCAGATCAAGGGCTTTGGCAGCTACGGCTTTCCCGAAAGCCATGCCGCGAGCTTCGCCAAGATCGCCTACGCGTCGTGCTGGCTGAAATGCCATCACCCCGATGTGTTCTGCGCGGCGTTGCTCAATGCGCAGCCGATGGGATTCTACGCACCCGCGCAAATCGTGCGCGATGCGCGCGAACATGGCGTGCAGATCGAGCCGCTGTGCGTGAAC
>NZ_JBBATX010000082.1:0-1790 GCF_040398505.1 Sphingomonas sp.
CTAAGCCACCACCCGCCGCGCTTCGCCAACTTGCCACGCCAGTAACGCCGGCACCGCGATGATCACGTCGCGCGCACGTTTGAGCAGCGACAGCGCCAGCGCGGTCGCAGGCGGCATCCCGACGAGCGGGCCGATCAGGACATAGGCCGCTTCCTGCACGCCGATCGCGCCGGGGATGGCGAAGGCGACGCTGCGCAGCGTGAAGATCAGCGCCTCGATCATCAACACCGCCCACAGCGGCGTGCCGACGCCCATGAAGCGCAGCGCAATCCACGCCCCCGCCGCGCTGGCCAGCCAGGCGGCGAGGTTGAACAGGAAGGCGGCGATCACGCGTTTCGGCTCGCGGTAGATCAGATCGAGCTGATCGCGGATCGCATCGGTCATCGCGACCGAACCGGGCAAGATGCGGCTCCCAAGCTTCCCCGCCAGCGCCAGCACCGGTTTTTGCGCGAAGACGAACAGCGCCATCAGCGCGACCATCGCCGCCACGCCGCCAAGCGCGAGCGGGACGAGGCCCTGCTGCACCGACTGATCGGTCAGCACCATCAGCAGCACCGCGACCCCCGCCAGCGTGAACAGCAATTGCGCCGCCATTTCGGTGGTGAGGTCGGCGATCATCGACGCGTAGATCACCGGCTGCGGCACGCCGAAGGCCGCCAGCGTCCGCGCGCCGACGACGAGGCCGCCGAGCTGCGAGAAGGGCAGGATATCGGTCGCCGCTTCGCGGGTGGTGCGCGCCCAGACGAACAGCGGCGCCCGGTGGGTGGGCTGGCCCGGCGCGACCGAGACCCACGCCAGCCCAAGCAATCCCAGCACGCCGCCCGACCAAAGAACGAAGCTCGCCATGCCGATCCAACCGATCGTCGCCATTGCGGTGGTAACCTGGCGCAGCCCGACGCTACCAACGGTTGCGGCGGCGACGGCGAGGCCGATCACGGTCGCGAGCAGCAGCCCGATGTGCGCCGAGCGGTTCACAGATCGGCGAAGCGCGCGAGCGTGATGCCGTGTTCCGCCACGATCGCGCGCGCGCCGGGATCGGTCAGCGCGGCGAGCTCGGCCTCATATTGGTAGCCCGGTGCCGAGAGCGGATAGGGGCCGGTCGCGGGGTGGAGGTAGATTTCGCTCACCCCCTCGGGCAGCGTTTCGAGAATGCCGCGCAGGCGTTCCGCGTGCATTGCGCCCGACCAGGCAAGGCCGAAGGTGCGATCGGGTACTTTCACCCCGGCGGCGCGGGCCGTGCGCTGGACACGGCGCGCGAAGGGCTTGGCGATGTCGAAGCCACTGACCGGCTCGGCGAGGAGTGCGCGCTGCTCGACCGGCGCGCGCAGCGCTTTCATGCCGTGGCGCAAGCCCACCTTGATCAGGATCGCGGCGATCACCGGGTGCAGATGCATGTGCTTATGCGTGTTGACGTGATCGAGCGGCAGGCCGGTCGCGGCGAAGAGCGCGAATTGCGCTTCGATTTCTGCTTCGAGCTGACGCCGCACCGCTGGCCGCGCGACGAGCGCGAGCGCGACGGGGAGCGATTCGATGCGGAACGCGCCGGTCTCGTCGACCAGATCGGGGATCTGCGATGGGGGCAGGGCGGGCGGGGTTTCGGCCAGCGCAACATGCAGCCCGATGCCAAGCGTGGAGTTGGCGCGGGCGCGCGCCACCGCATCCGCCCCGGCCGCGCCCGTCACCATCAGGCTGGTGACGGTGAGGATGCCCTCGCGGTGCGCCTGTTCGACCGCTTCGTTGACTTCGCGCGAGACGCCGAAATCGTCAGCGGTGATGATCGCGGTTTTCAT
>NZ_JBBATX010000082.1:1890-12341 GCF_040398505.1 Sphingomonas sp.
CGTTGACTTCGCGCGAGACGCCGAAATCGTCAGCGGTGATGATCGCGGTTTTCATACCTTTTTCTGCTCCCCTTCAGGGGAGCGCCGGGTCGGATCGTCCCCCGGACGATCCTCAACCGTGCGGGGCACGGTTGGCCCGGCGCTGGTGGCCGAGCGCAGCGAGGTCGGGAGAGGGGCAGTAGGCAAACCGAGGCACGCGTAACTGCCCCTCTCCCCGACCCTCTCCCCGGAGGGGAGAGGGAGAAATGTCACGCCGCCTCTTTCCGACGCCGCAGGAAGTCGAAGAATTCGACGCCCTCGCGCAGTCGGCGCTTCATCATCTGCCAATCGGTCAGCATCTCGCGCACGATTTCCCAGATCTTGGACGGGCGGAAATAGAAGCGCTTGTAGAATTCCTCGACCTTGTCGAAAATCACCGCCGAGGACAGATGCGGGTAGGACAGCTGCGCGATCTGGTTGCCGTCATCGGTCAGCAAATCGTGCGACTTGTCGAACCAGCCATTTTCGATCGCCTGCTTGTACAGGAAGGTGCCGGGATAGGGTGCGGCCAGCGACACCTGGATCGTGTGCGGATCGATTTCCTTGGCGTACTGAATCGTCTCTTCGATCGTCTCCAGCGTTTCGCCGGGGAGGCCGAGGATGAAGGTGCCGTGGATCGTCAGGCCGAGCGCGTGGGCATCCTTGGTGAATTGCCGCGCGACATCGACGCGCAGGCCCTTCTTGATGTTGTGCAAAATCTGCTGGTTGCCGCTTTCATAACCGACCAGCAGCACGCGGCAGCCGCCTTCCTTCATCGCCTTCAGCACCGGATAGGGCACGTTGGCCTTGGCGTTGCAGCCCCAGGTGACGCGGAAACCGGGTGTGCCGAAGCCCAATTTGCGCAGCTCGCCCGACAGTTCGATGACGAAGTCATGCGCATCGGCGAGCGTGTCGTCGTCGAAGAAAATTTCGTTGATCTCGGGCATTTCGCGGAGGATGTATTTCACCTCCTCGATCACCTTGCCCGCGCTTTGGTGACGATAGCGATGCCCGCTGATCGTCTGCGGCCACAGGCAGAAGGTGCAGCGGCTCTTGCAACCGCGCCCGGTGTAGAAAGAGATATAGGGGTGGCGCTGATAGCCGCCGTAATATTTCGAGGTGTCGAGGTCGCGCTTATAGATCGGCGAGACCATCGGGAGGATGTCCATATCCTCGATCTGCGCGCGGTCCTTGTTGCGCACGATCGTCCCGTCGGGCGCGCGCCAGGTGATTCCGTCGATTTCGGCGAAGGGGCGGCCTTCCGCCAGTTCGACGCAGGTGAAATCATATTCCTCGCGGCAGACGAGATCGATCGCCTCGCACGCCTCGAGACTGGCCTTGTCCTCGATCATCACCTTCGCACCGACGAAGGCGACGATGATCCTGGGGTTGCGCTCCTTGATCAGGCGCGCGGTGCGGATGTCCTGGTTGAAGCTCGGCGTCGAAGTGTGGAGGATGACGAGATCGCGCGTGTCGAATTCGTGCGCGATGTCTTCCCACGACTGTTCGTGCGCGGGCGCGTCGATCAGCTTCGATCCTTCGACCATCGCGGCGGGCTGCGCGATCCAGGTCGGGTACCAGAAGGACTTCACCTCGCGCTTCATCTGATAGCGTGCGCCAGCGCCGCCATCATAGCCGTCAAACGACGGTGCCTGCAGGAAAAGGGTGCGCATCATGCCCGTTGCTCCGTAGCGGCCGAGATTCGGCCGTCGTCCTTCATTTTAAGCGTCGCCCCGCGCCAATCAACCGAGCGCACGCAGAAGCCCGCGATATAGACCGCAAAGCTCATCAGATCATGCACCGGCACCATCCAATACGGTGCGACCTGCTCCCCTACCGCCGCATCGACACTCCGCACAACCACGAACCGCGCGATCAATGCTGCGACCATGAGCGCAAGGCCGATTGCGGGCGCATACAGGCTTGCGAGACACGCCAGCGGCAGCGGAATCGCGATGATCGCGCCGACATACGCCCAGAAGCCAAGACCGCGCACCGTGGCGTGCCACCGCACCTCATGCTGCCACAGCGCATCAAGGCTAGTCTCGTCGAAGGCGTGGGTCACAAACATCGGCGGCACGGAGAGTTTGAGCCCGAGTGCGATCACCGCTTGGCCGATCGCGTGATCGTCGGCCAGCGTATCGGCGAATCGCGCAAATCCGCCGATTCGCTCCAGCGTTGCGCGGCGCAGCGCGATGGTTGATCCCATGCACGGGTCGGCCAGTTTATAGGCGACCGCGATCACCACGCCGATGATGAATTGATAGGTCAGCCCCGCTGCGCCGAAGCGTGACCAGAAACCGGCATCGCCGCGTCCACGGTACAGGCACGACACCAATCCGACACCGGGCCGGTCGAGCGCGTCCAGAACGCGGGCCAGATAGTCCGGGGCGACCGCAATATCGCTGTCGCTGAGCACCAGAATTTCGTGGCGCGCCGCTGCCATCATGTTGATCAGGTTGGAGACCTTGCCGCTCGCGCCGTGCACCGTGGCATCGATGACGAGATCGATCTGCGCGTTCGGATAGGCGAGGCGCAAGGCTTCGACGACAGCGATCGCCGGGTCCTCGGCACGTTGAATGCCGCACACCATTTGCACCGGGCCGTCATGGTCCAGCGTCAGGAACGTGGCGAGATTGTCGAACAGGCGCGGTTCGGTGCCGTAAAGCGGCTTGAGCACCGTGACCGCGTCGCCGCGGCGCGGCGCGGCGGGCGGATCGACGAAAAACCGGCGTAGCACGCTGGCGGCGAAGAGTTGGTAGGCGATCCCCGCTGCCGCCAGCGCGATCGCCAGCGAACCAAGCGTTGCGCCTGCAATCGCAAAAATATGCTCCACGATTCTCCCCGTAGCGCCGCACCGTGGCGCAAGCTAGACCGCCGCAATGAGTAGCGCCGACATTACGCTCGTCACGGGCGTTTCCGGGTTCGTCGGATCGGCGGTCGCGCGGCGGCTGGCGGCCGGGGGTGTCGCCGTGCGTGGCCTGGTGCGCGCAAGCAGCGCGCGGACCAATCTCGACGATTTTCCGGGCCATGTGGTCGAAGGCGACGCACGCGATCCCGCCGCGATGGCGGAAGCGCTGACGGACGTGCGGTATCTCTACCATGTCGCCGCCGATTACCGGATCTGGGCGCGCGACCCCGAAGACATCGTGCGCAACAACCTCACCAGCACGCGAACGGTGATGGATGCGGCGCTGGCGGCGGGGGTCGAGCGGATCGTCTATACCAGCAGCGTCGCGACGTTGCGGCCCGATCCCGATCGGCCCGCCGACGAGACTCGCCCCGCCACGCCCGAACAGGCGATCGGCGCGTATAAGCGCAGCAAGGTGGTCGCCGAGCGGCTGGTCGAAGCGATGGTCGCCGAACGCGGTTTGCCCGCGGTGATCGTCAATCCCTCGACGCCGATCGGCCCGCGCGACGCGCGCCCGACGCCGACCGGGCGAATCATCGTCGAGGCGGCGTCGGGCCGGATGCCGGCCTTTGTCGAAAGCGGGCTAAACCTCGTCCATGTCGATGACGTTGCCGAGGGTCACCTCGCCGCGATGGCGCGCGGCCGGATCGGCGAGCGCTACGTGCTGGGCGGTCAGGATGTCAGCCTGCGCGAGATGCTGGCGGTGGTGGCGCGGCTGGTGGGGCGTAAAGCTCCGACGATCCGCATCCCGACTGCGCCGCTGTTTCCGCTCGCCTGGGCCAATGAACAGCTTGCGCGCCTCACCGGCAAGGATCCGTTCCTCACGCTCGATTCGCTGCGCATGGCGGCGCACGACATGTATTTTTCGAGTGCCAAGGCGGAGGCGGAACTGGGCTATCGCGCCGGGCCTTATCCTGAGGCGCTGGCCGATGCGATTGCGTGGTTCCGTCAGGCGGGAATGATCGGGTGATTGGGTTAGCGGTGGCGCTGCTGTCGTTGGCGATCTGGGTCGTCTTGGTGTTCGCGCGCAACGGGTTCTGGCTGACGCGCGAGCGGGATACCTTTTTCCATCAGTTGTCATCCCCGCGAAAGCGCGGACCCATCACCGATGGCACGAGCTGGGTCCCCGCTTTCGCGGGGATGACAGAGAGCGACTATGACGGTGAGCAGCCAAGTGCTTGGCCCGCCGTCACCGCGATCGTCCCCGCGCGCGACGAGGCCGAGGTGATCGCGCGCTCGATCGGCAGCCTCGCCGCGCAGGATTATCCGGGTGCGTTCCGCATCCTGCTGATCGATGATTCGAGCAGCGACGGCACCGCCGAGATCGCGCGCGGGCTCGGTTCGGATCGCGTCAGCGTCGTGACCGGCGCGCCGCTTGCGGCGGGGTGGACCGGGAAGTTGTGGGCGGTTTCGCAAGGTGTCGCCGTCGCCGGGGATACGCCCGAATACCTCCTGCTCACCGACGCCGATATCGCGCACGCACCCGATACGTTGCGCAGCCTCGTCGCGCGCGCGGTGGAAGACGACCGTGTGCTGGTGTCGCTGATGGCGCGGCTGCGCTGCGAAAGCCTCGCCGAGCGCGCACTGATCCCGGCATTCGTGTGGTTTTTCCAGATGCTCTATCCGTTCGCCAAGGTGAACCGGCGCGGCAACGGTTTCGGCGCGGCGGCGGGCGGGGTGATGCTCGTCAAGCGCACCGCACTGGAAGCTGCCGGTGGCATCGCGGCGGTGCGATCGGCGCTGATCGACGATTGCGCGTTCGGCGCACTGCTGAAAGGCGAGGGGTCGGTCTGGCTCGGGCTGACGGACCGCGCGGTCAGCATTCGGCGCTACGACACATGGGGCTCGGTCGCGGCGATGATCTCGCGTTCGGCCTATGCGCAGCTCGGCTATTCGCCGCTGGTGTTGGCGGGCACGACGCTTGGCCTCGCGCTCACCTATCTCGCGCCGCCGCTGCTCGCGCTTTTCGCGCGCGGGGCCACACAATATGCCGCGATCGGTGCCTGGGCATTGATGGCGCTGGCGTTTCAGCCGATGTTGCGCTTTTACCGGCGCTCGCCACTTTGGGGACCTGCCTTGCCGTTGATCGCAACTTTCTATGCCGGATGTACCGTATGGTCGGCGTGGCAGCATGTGCGCGGGCGCGGCGGGATGTGGAAGGGCCGCGTGCAGGCGGCGCTGAACGAGGACGTGACCGCATGACCGCCGCCGCAGAGCTCGCTTCGGGCAAGGGGCATAAGGACGAGAATTTCCCGGTCGCGTCGGCCTTGCTCAAACGCGAACACCGCGCACCGGTGATGGCCTTCTATCGCTTCGCGCGCGCGGCGGACGATGTGGCGGATAATGCGGAGGCTTCGGCGTCCGAGAAGCTGGCGTTGCTCGGCGCGATGCGCGCGACGATCGCGGGAACGCACGACGCCGATGCGCCCTCGGCCGCCTTGCGTGAAACGATGGCAGGGCACGATCTGAGCGCGCAACACGCGCTCGACTTGCTCACCGCGTTCGAGCGCGATTGCAGCGTCGATCGCTATGCCGATTGGCCCGCCTTGATCGAGTATTGCCGCTATTCGGCGATGCCGGTCGGGCGCTACGTGCTCGATGTTCACGGGGAGGACCCGGCGACCTGGGTCGCCAACGATGCGCTGTGTGCGGCGCTGCAAGTAATCAATCATTTGCAGGATTGCGGGAAGGATTATCGCAGCATCGGGCGCGTGTATCTGCCGCTCGACGTGCTGGCGGCGCACGGCGTGGAGGTGAGCGACCTCGGCAAGGACGAGGCGACGCCGCAATTGCGCGCCGCGTTGCGCGATCTGGTCGCGCGAACCGAGATCTTGCTGATGCGATCGGCCGGCTTTGCGCGCGCGATCCGCGACCGGCGGCTCGCCATCGAAGTCGCGATCATCCACCGCCTCGCCTCCGATCTGACGCGGCGGCTGAAGACGCATGATCCGCTGTCGCAGCGGGTACATCACGGCAAGGCGGAGATGCTCGGCCTCGCGACATTGGCGGCAGCCGCGCAGTTGGTTAAGGGCCGGAGATGAACCCGGACTCCACCCCCGCCGCGTTGCAGGCACAAGTCTCGGGCAGTTCCTTTTATGCCGGGATGCGCGTGCTGCCAAAGGCGCGGCGCGAGGCGATGTATGCGGTGTACGCCTTTTGCCGCGCGGTCGACGACATTGCCGATGACGAGATTGGTGACCGGAGAGCGCGCGCAGAGCAGCTCGAGGCGTGGCGGTCCGATATCGAATCGCTCTATGCTGGTGGCAATCCGGGGCAAGCGGCGCTCGTCGCAGAAGCCGTGCGGGAGTTCGCACTCGACAAGGCCGATTTCCTCGCCGTGATCGACGGCATGGCGATGGATGTCGACCACGATATGCGGTGGCCGACCTTCGAGGAGCTCGATCTCTATTGCGACCGCGTCGCCTCGGCGGTCGGGCGCTTGTCGGTCAAGATTTTCGGGATGGAGCATGGCGTCGGCATCGAGCTGGCCCACCACCTCGGCCGCGCGCTCCAATTCACCAATATCCTGCGCGATGTTGACGAGGATGCCGCGATCGGTCGCGTCTATCTGCCATCCGAAGCGCTTCTTGCCGCAGGCGTCGAACTGCTCGATCCGATCACCGTCGTCGGCGATCCCCGCGTCGATGCCGCATGCCGGTTTCTCGCCGCCAAGGCGCACGTGCATTTCCGCGCTGCCGAGGCGATCCTGGCGCAGCGCCCGAAGGGCCATTTGATCGCGCCGCGCCTGATGGCGGCGGTCTACGCCCCGATTTTGGTGCGGATGGAGGCGCTCGGCTGGGCTCCGCCGCGCACGCGGATCAAGGTCAACAAGCCGGCGTTACTCTTCACGGTCGTGAGGCTGTGGCTGTTCCGGTGAGCCCGCGCGTCCGGATTGTCGGGGCAGGGATGGCGGGCCTATCCGCCGCCGTTGACCTCGCACGGCGCGGCATTGCGGCGGAGCTGGTCGATGGCGCGGCGCAAGCCGGGGGGCGCTGCCGCAGCTATTACGATCCGCAGCTTGGCCGCACGATCGACAATGGCAACCACCTCGTTCTCGCGGGGAATCGTGCGGTTGCCGACTATCTCGCGACGATTGGCGCGAGCGACCGGCTGAGCGGCCCGCTTCATGCCGACTTTGCCTTTGTCGATCGTGCGACCGGCGCGCGCTGGTCGGTGCGGGTCAATGACGGGCCGCTGCCGTGGTGGATTTTTCGCGACGGCAGGCGTGTGCCGGGGACGCGGATGTGGGACTATGTGCGGCTTGCGGGTTTGCTGTCGGGCAAGCCGGGGCAGACCGTCGGCGAGCGGATCGCACCGCATGGCGCGGTGTGGGACAAGTTGCTGGAGCCGGTTCTGCTTGCCGCGCTCAACACGGCGGCAGCAGACGGATCTGCAGCCTTGGCGGCAGCGGTAATTCGTCAATCGCTCGGACGAGGCGGGCGCGCGAGCCGTCCGCGCATTGCCGAGCCGACGCTGGCCGCGGCCTTTGTCGATCCGGCGATCGACTGGCTGGCGGGGCAGGGGACGGCGCTGACGCTGGGGCGGCGGTTGCGGGCGATGCGGTTCGACGGGGACCGGGTTGCAGCGCTCGATTTCGGGGCCGGGGAGGAGCCGGTGGCGGCAGACGAAAAGATCATCCTCGCGGTGCCGCCAGGGGTCGCGGCCGCGCTCATGCCCGGCCTCGTGGTCCCCGATGACTTCCGCGCGATCGTCAATGCGCATTTCGCCTTTGTCCCGCCGCCTGGCACCGCGCCGATGATCGGCGTCCTTGGCGGCGCGGCGGAGTGGATCTTTGCCTTTCCCGATCGCCTTTCGGTCACGGTGAGCGCCGCCGACCATCTCGTCGATACCGACCGCGCGGAACTTGCCGCGCGCTTCTGGGCCGATATTGCCAACATCCACAACCTGCCCGCGACGCTGCCGCCGTGGCAGATCGTCAAGGAAAAGCGTGCGACCTTCGCCGCGACGCCCGCGCAGGACGCCAAGCGCCCGCCGGCCGAGACGCGATGGCGGAACTTGTTCCTGGCGGGGGACTGGACGCAGACCGGCCTCCCCGCAACGATTGAGGGCGCGATCCGATCGGGTGAGCGCGCGGCGCGCTTGGCGTCGGGCGTGGTGGTCGGCTAAGGCGAGGCGATGGGGACCGATACGATCGAACGCGCGCGTCTGGTGGACGAAGCCGATGCCGTTGCCACCCGCGCCGCCGCAGCGCTGGGCAAGCTGCAACGCGCCGATGGGCATTGGGTATTCGAGCTCGAAGCCGATGCCACCATTCCGGCCGAATATGTCCTGCTGCGCCACTATCTGGGCGAGCTGCGCGACCCGGAAATCGAGTGCAAGATCGGCGCATATCTGCGCCGGATCCAGTCGGAAGTGCATCACGGCTGGGGCCTGTTCCATGGCGGCGCGTTCGATGTCAGCGCGAGCGTGAAGGCGTATTTCGCGCTGAAGATGATCGGTGACGATCTCGATGCGCCGCACATGGCGCGCGCCCGGGCGGCGATCCACAAGGCCGGCGGGGCAGCTGCGGTGAATGTGTTCACGCGCATTCAGCTCGCACTGTTCGATGCCGGGCCGTGGTCGGTCGTGCCGACCTTGCCGGTCGAACTGATCCTGCTGCCGCGCTGGTTCCCGGTGCATCTGTCGAAAATGTCCTATTGGGCGCGCACCGTGATCGTGCCGCTGCTGGTGCTGGCGGCGAAAAAGCCGGTCGCGCGCAACGAATCGGGCGTGAAGGTCGACGAACTCTACACCGCCAAGCGCGCGAAGCTGGTCAGCCGCGCGGCGGGAACGCAGCGCGCGTGGATCGCCTTTTTCGGCGCGGTCGATGTCGTGCTGAAAGCCGTCGAGCCGCTTTGGCCGCAAAGTCTGCGCCAGCGCGCGGTCGATGCCTGCATCGCTTTCGTGACCGAGCGGTTGAATGGCGAGGACGGCCTCGGCGCGATCTATCCCGCAATGGCGAACAGCGTGATGATGTTCGATTGCCTCGGCTATCCGGCGGATCATCCCGCGCGGGCGCTGGCGCGGACCGCGGTCGAAAAGCTGCTCGTGGTCAAGCAGGACGAAGCCTATTGCCAGCCGTGCGTCTCGCCGGTGTGGGATACCTCGCTCGCCGCGCATGCGATGCTGGAGGCGGGCGGCGACGAGGCCGAGGCGCGCGCCGCGGCGGGTCTGGCGTGGTTGAAGCCGCTGCAAGTGCTCGACGTGAAGGGCGATTGGGCCGAGGAAAAGCCCGATGTCCGCCCCGGCGGCTGGGCGTTCCAGTATAACAACGCGCATTATCCCGATCTCGACGATACCGCCGTGGTGGTGATGGCGATGGACCGGGTGAAGGCGCGCGTCGGTCCGACCTATGACGAGGCGGTCGCGCGTGGGGTGGAGTGGACCGTCGGCTTGCAATCGAAAGACGGCGGCTGGGGCGCGTTCGACGCGGACAACAGCTATCATTACCTCAACAACATCCCCTTCGCCGATCATGGCGCGCTGCTCGATCCGCCGACCAGCGACGTGACCGCGCGCTGTGTGTCGATGCTTGCGCAATTGGGCGAGACCGACAGCCCGCGGATGCAGGCGGCGCTCGTCTTCCTCGAAAAAGAGCAAATGCCTGACGGATCGTGGTTCGGGCGTTGGGGGGTCAATTACATTTACGGCACCTGGTCGGTGCTGTGCGCACTCAACGCCGCCGGTCTGGGCGACAAGCATCCGATGGTGCGCAAAGGGGCTGACTGGCTGCTCCACATCCAGAATCTCGACGGTGGCTGGGGCGAGGATTGCGAGAGCTATGCGCTGGATTACAAGGGCTATACGCCTGCGCTCTCGACCGCGTCGCAGACCGGCTGGGCGCTGCTCGCGCTGATGGCGGCGGGCAAGGTCGATCACCCTGCGGTCGAGCGTGGCGTGCGCTATCTGCTCGCGACACAGGCCGAGGATGGCCTGTGGGGGCAGGAGAAATATACTGGCGGCGGTTTCCCGCGCGTCTTCTACCTGCGCTATCATGGCTATCCGGCCTATTTCCCGCTCTGGGCGGTGGCGCGATTCCGCAATCTGAAGCGCGCGAATAACCCGCATGTGGCGTTCGGCATGTGACCCTGCTCGTTGCGTGCGGATTGCAGCGCGAGGCGGCGATCATTGCGCGGTCGGGCTGGGTGGTCGTGGCGGGCGGTGGCGATGCAGCACGGTTGGAGGCGGAGCTTGAGGCTGTGGTTGCACGCGGCGGGGTGACGGCGCTGCTATCGTGCGGGGTGGCAGGGGCGCTCGATCCTCGGTTGCGGGCGGGGGATGTCGTGGTCGGCGAGCTTTCCCCTAAGCTCCACCCTATACGCTTCCCCGGCGAAGGCCGGAGCCCAGTAGAGACTTCGGCTGTTGCTGTGCGCGGCGCTTCATCCCGGCCACCTTCGCAACTGGGCCCCGGCCTTCGCCGGGGAAGCGCTTTGGTGGCATGGCTCGCCCAAAACCTCCCCCACGCATATTGCGGCACTGTCCTCGGCGCAGACGCGATCATCGCCTCGGTCGCCGAGAAAGC
>NZ_JBBATX010000083.1:0-11971 GCF_040398505.1 Sphingomonas sp.
CGGCGGGGATTTCGGTCTTCGCTTCCCACGCGCCGCCCGCATATTTTACGAAATCGTCGCCGGGCTTGACCGCTTTGTCCATGCCATTTGTGTCGAGACCAAAGCTGCCGATAAAGGGCTTCGCGGCAGGCGCGACCTTCGCCGTTGGCTTGGGTGCGGTCTTGGCCAGACCTGCGCCCGCGATAGCGGTGGCGAGTGCGCCGGCCGAAGCCAGGGCGACGAGGTAGGAACGCTTCATCGGATATGTCCTGATCAGAGAGAATGGAGGCGTGGCGGCGTCACCAGACGCGAACGCGATCACCCGGTGCCAGATACATCTTGTCGCCCGGTTGTGCCTTGAACGCTGCATACCACGCGTCGACATTGCGGACCTCGGCGGTGCGATACTGGCCGGGCGAATGGGGATCGCTCAGCAATTGTGAGCGAAGTGCTGGTTCGCGGAACTTGCTCCGCCACACTTGCGCATAGCCGAGATAGAAGCGCTGATCGCCCGTCATCCCGCCGATCACCGGTGCCGGCTTGCCGCCGAGCGAACGGTGATACGCGTCATAGGCGACCGCGAGCCCTGCCAGATCGGCCATATTCTCTCCCAGTGTCAGGCCACCCTGAATATGCTGCCCGGGAATGGGCTCATACGCGTCATACTGCTTGACGAGCTTGTCGGTCAGCGCGGTGAAGCGCTTGACGTCCTCGGCCGTCCACCATTCGGTCAGCTTGCCGGTCTTGTCATATTTGCGGCCCTGATCGTCGAAATGATGGCTCAGTTCGTGGCCGATCACGACCCCGATCCCGCCATAGTTGATCGCCGGATCGGCCTTGGCATCGAAGAACGGCGCTTGCAGGATCGCCGCCGGGAAGACGATCTCGTTCAGCACCGGATTGGCATAGGCGTTGATCGTCATGGGCGTCATGCCCCATTCGGTGCGGTCGATCGGCTTGTCGAGCTTGTGCAGATTGCGCAGATATTCGAACTCGTTCGCCGCGGCGACATTGCCGACGAGATCGCCGCGCGTGATCTTCACGCTGCTATAGTCCCGCCACACCGAGGGGTAGCCGATCTTGGGGGTGAAGGCGGCAAGTTTCTCGTGCGCCTTGACCTTGGTGTCGGGCGCCATCCATTCGAGCTTGTCGAGCCGCACGCTCATCGCCGCGATGATGTTCTTGACGAGCTGATCGATCGCCGCCTTCGATTCCGGCGGGAAGTAGCGCGCGACATAGACCTTGCCGATTTCCTCGCCCAGCGCGCCGCTGGTCGCGGCGACACCGCGCTTCCAGCGCAGCTGCTGTTGCGGCGTGCCGCTCAGCACAGTGCCGGTAAAGGCGAAGTTCGCATCGACGACCGGCTTTGCCAGATAATTGGCGTAAGCGCGCAGCACGCGCAGCTTCATATAATCTTGCAGCACCGCCAGCGGCGCATCGGCGAAGACCTTGGCTTCGCCGGCGATCGCGCTCGGCTGGCCGACCAGATAATACGGCCGCCCGGCCATGCCGTTCTGCGCGACATAGGCCGCCCACGGAAAGCCGGGTGCCTTGGTCTCGATATCGGCGAAGGTCAGCTTGTTATAGCGCTTGTCGGCATCGCGCGATTCGATGCGCGTCCAGTGCACCGTCGCGATCGCCTTTTCGAAATCGAAGATCGCAGCCGCCCGCGCGGTCGCATCGGGCGTACCGACGAAGCCGAGCATCGTCGCAAGATACGCCTTATACTTCTCGCGCGTGTCGGCGAGCTTGGCGTCGTCCTTCAGATAATAATCGCGGTCCGGCAAGCCAAGCCCGCCCTGGCCGAGATTGACGACATAGGTTTGCGGATCCTTGCTGTCCTGCCCGACGCCCATGCCGAAGATGCCGCCGATCCCGTAGCGGGCGAGCTTGGCCATCTCCACTGCGAGTTCGGTCTTGTCCTTGGCACCGTCGATCTGCGCGAGCCACGGCTTGATCGGATCGACGCCCTTCGCGTCGATCGCAGCCTCGTCCATAAAGGTTGCGTAGAAATCGCCAATCTTGCTGCCCGGAGCCTTCGCCGCCTCATCGAGGATCGCGCGGGTTTGTTCGTTCGACACATCCTGCAGCACGTTGAACATGCCCCAGGTTGCGCGGTCGGCGGGAATTTCGGTGGTCTTGGACCAGGTCCCGCCCGAGAAGGCGGCGAAATCGTCGCCCGGCTTAACGCTGCGGTCCATGCCGGCGACATCGAAGCCGAAGCTGCCGATCTTGGGGCCGACCTTGGTTTTGCCCGCTACCATCTTGTTCGCTGCTGCGGACTTCGCCTTGGGGGCCGGTTTGGCATAACTGGCGCCGACCAAAGCGGCGGAAGCGAGCAACGAAACGGCGATCAGCGAACGGCGCATGCGGTAATCCTTCTTGAAGAGGAGATTGCCGCGTGTTGTACCCAGACCATACGCCTAGTCAATTCGCCTGATTCGGCCCTAATCGATGTGCCCGGGCGCGCCATTTTCGCGCCACGCGGAGCCGCCAGAATATGCCGCTGACCACGAAGCCGATTGCTGCCAATCCGAGCGCGAGTGCGATCACTCCGACGATCGTGGCGGGCCCGCCCTGCGCCACCAGCCAGTGCAGCAACGTCGCATTCGCGGTCACATTGGCAGCGAGCGGCGCGCCGAAATAGGGGGCGAAATGCAAGATCCAGTGCCCGATCAGGAACGCGGCGTAATAGAGCGGCACCGTCGTAAATGGATTGTGCAGCAGCGTGGTCGCGACCGCGACCGGCACGTTGGCGCGCACCGGCAGCGCCGAAACGGCGGCGACGGGCGCATGCACGAACGGAAACAGGATGCCGGTGAACAGCCCGAGCGCAACACCGCGTGGCACCGACCGGCGATTGAAACGCCACAGCGACGGCACCAGAATGCGCCCCGCGATCGGGCGCAGATAGCGATTCGCCGCGATCCGTTCGCGCGTCGGGATGTGGTGATGGAGCCGCGCGAACGCCCACGCGCGCAACCCCGGCCTGAAGCACAAAGTGACGCCCGAATTGATGGGGGTCTCAGCCACGGTCGCGCATCAACCGACCCTGTTCGCGCTTCCAGTCGCGCTCCTTGGTCGCTTCGCGCTTGTCATGCGCCTTCTTGCCCTTGGCGAGCGCGAGTTCGACCTTGGCGCGGCCCTTGGAATTGAAATAGATCATCAACGGCACCAGCGTCATGCCGTCGCGCGCAACCGCGCCGTACATCTTGTTGATTTCGCGCTCTTTCAACAGCAGCTTGCGCGCGCGCTTGGGCTCATGGTTGAAGCGGTTGCCATGGCTGAATTCGGGCACGTTGGAATTGATCAGCCAGACTTGCCCGTCTTTCACCTCGGCATAGCTCTCGGCGATCGACCCCGTTCCCGATCGCAGCGACTTCACTTCGGTGCCGACCAACGCGATGCCCGCCTCATAGACGGTATCAATCGCATAATCGTAGCGTGCGCGCCGGTTCTCGGCGACGATCTTGGTTTTTTCGAAGATGGGAGGTTTTGGGCGAGCCATAAGAGCGGCGATGTAGGCGCTGCTGCGCGCAAGCGAAAGCCGTCTGCGTAATTTACCGGATATAGCATGTGCGCGCTCACCGCTTATCTATGTCCTGGGGCGATTGTCTGCTCGCGCCATCGCCCGTTCCGGTGTAGGATGTGTCATGTCCGATCTTGCTGCCCCCAAATTCGCGTCTCACATCTTTCAGGTCGCGATCGACGCGGCGGACATCGATTTTATGGGGCACGTCAACAACGCCTCCTATCTCAAATGGGTGCAGGACGCGGTGGTGAGCCACTGGCAGCGCTTTGCGCCGGCCGAAGCGATCGCGAGCCATGCCTGGGTCGCGTTGAAGCATGAAATCACCTATCGCAAGCCGACCTTCCTCGACGATGAAGTGATCGCCACGGTCCTGCTCGAAAAGGTTCAGGGCGCGCGCGCTTTCTACGAAACAATCATCAAGCGCGGTGAAGAAGTGCTGGCCGAGGTGAAATCGAGCTGGTGCTGTCTCGACGCGACGACGCTGCGACCGGCACGCTTGGCACAAGGCGTCATCGACAAGTTCTTCGCCAAGGATTGAGGCGGGCAAGCGCCGCCAATGCGTCAGCCGCGGTCTACGTCGCCCATGTCGTACAAATCGATCGCTTCGAATATCTGCGTCAAATGTTCGCGCTCGTCGAGCGAGAGTTCAGGTCGCCAGATTTCGAAAAGTAAAACTACGCGCGTCGAGGCCCCGTCATTCCACGCCTCATGCTCGAACGAGTCATCGAAAATCAGGGTTTCCCCCTCGCGCGGTACGCGGGTTTCGCCGCCAACGCGTAGGCGGCATCCCGATGGGACGATCAACGGCACGTGGCAGATCAGTCGGGTATTGAGCAGCCCATGGTGCGGCCGAATGTGCGTCCCCGCCCGCAACAGCGAAAACAAGGCCATCGGCGAGCGCCCGATGATCCGCGGCAGCGGCAACTTGGCCAGCGCTGCCATCGTGGCCGGGCACTGCTCGGCATTCCCGGCAACGGGCAGACCTTCCTGCAGCAAGTAGAACGCGCCCCAACTCGGATCGTTGAACAACGGGTTTGCCGGAATCGGGCGGTTGGGAGATCCCGTCACATAAGGGGCAAAGGGGACATCGTCGTTCAAAACGGCGGCGAGTTCGCGCTGCATATCGGGCACGGCGGCTTCCAACGCCGGAATCCAGTCGAATTCCGCACGCTCGAAGAAGGCGCGCTGCGGAAGGCCTGGGAAATACAGCATCGAGGGCTGCTGCAGATAAAGTTCGGTCTTACCAAGCAGCAGATCGATTGTCTCGCGTACCCGGCGCGTCGCACCGCGATCCGCGACTGCCGCGATCAGATGCTCCCCGAACCGCCGATTGGTTTCGCCAAGAAACTGCTCGCCTCGACGCAGCCCCGCCAGGATCGCTTCCGGGAAGGTCATGCCCGGCGTCGCGGCCGCCGCGAGCGCGGTGCGGTAATAGGCGACTGCCCCGCGATCATCCGCAGTACGAACATTGGCTTCCGCCATCATCAGCAACGCCGCGATGTTTCTCGAATCGTACGACAGGACTTTCGAGAGGTTGGCCTTTTCGCCGTCGGCATCGCCGCTTCCGCGACACGCTTGCGCCATCGCGAACAACACCTCGGACGAGACATCGCCTCCATCGATCGCACGTTGCAGAAGATCGCGCGCTGCGGTGAGGTTTCCACGACGCAAAGCCAAGACCCCTTCTGCGGCTAAGCTGTTTACGGATGGGCCGGTCAACATGCTGTCCTCAATGCTTTTCGCCAGGTTTCAAATGGAGCAAGCCTGCCACGGTCGCGCCCGCTGCGAGCCCGACCAGCGCACCGCCAAGGGCACCGACCGCCCATTCGACCACGCCGACGCCGCGACCCACGCCAATCGCCAGATCGTGGATCACATGTTCCGGTGCGGCAAAGCCGAATTGGGCGAAGCCGTGAATCAGGATTCCGCCGCCGACCCACAGCATCGCGCCGGTACCGATCGCCGACAAGGCCTGCAACAGCACGGGCATCGCCGCCACCAGTCCGCGGCCGAACCCAGCGGCGGCCCCGCCCGATCGCGCGAGATGTAGCCCGATATCGTCCATCTTCACGATCAGCCCGACGACGCCGTACACCCCGATCGTAACCGCCGCGCCGACCAGCGCCAATACCCCGGCCTGGGTGAGGAGCGGCGAACCGGTCAGCTCGTTCAGCGTGATGACCATGATCTCGGCCGAGAGGATCAGATCGGTGCGGATCGCCCCGCCGACCTGTCGTGCTTCGAGCGCGGCCAAGTCTCCAATCGCAGCGACCTCGGCGATGACGTGTTTGCCCTGCACCGCCTTTAGGATCTTTTCGGCTCCTTCGAAGCTGAGATACAGGCCGCCCAGCATCAGGATCGGCGTCAGCGCCCAGGGCGCGAAGGCGCTGAGCAGCAGCGCGACCGGCAGGATGAAGAGCAGCTTGTTGCGCAGCGAGCCGAGCGTGATCTTCCAGATGATCGGCAGCTCGCGCGCGGGCGACAAGCCAACGACATAGCCGGGCGTGACGGCGGCATCGTCGATCACCACCCCCAGCGTCTTGGTGCCGGCCTTGCCCGCGGCGGCGGCGACATCATCCACCGACGCCGCCGCCAGCCGCGCGAGCGCCGCAATATCGTCCAATAAGGCTACCAGTCCGCCCGGCATGTCCCGCTCCTCTGCTGTTCGGGCTTTGGCTAGAGCGCGGCCATCGCGGAATCCACCGCCGCACGGCTCCCCGCGCTCGGCCACATCATCGGCAAACGCAACGCTTCCGGGAAGCCCGGTCGCACCCGCGTCACCGCATATTTCACCGGCCCCGGCGACGCATCGGTGAACAGCGCCAGGTGCAGCGCAAACAGCCGGTCGTGCAGCGCCAGCGCGCCGGCATAATCGCCGCCCGCGCACGCCGCCTGAAATTCGGCGCACAGCCGTGGCGCGACATTTGCGGTGACCGAGATGCACCCGACCCCGCCCATCGCATTGAAGGCCAGCGCAGTCTCGTCATTACCCGAAAGCTGGCAAAACCCTGCCCCGGCCCCGGCGCGCTGACCGGAGACGCGCTGGAGCTGCCCGGTTGCGTCCTTGATCCCGACCACGCTCGGGAGTTCCTGCGCGATCCGCGCGACGGTTTCGACCGCAATGTCGGTGACGGTGCGGCCGGGCACGTTGTAAAGGACAATCGGCAAGTCGCACGATCCGGCGACTGCCTCGAAATGGCGGAAAATGCCCTCCTGGTTGGGCCGGTTGTAATAGGGCGGCACCATCAGCGCGGCATCGGCCCCCGCCGCCTTGGCCGCGGCGATGTTGTGGATCGCGACGCGTGTGTCGTTCGATCCGGCGCCGGCGATAACGGGCACGCGGCCTTTGGTCTGATCGACGCACACCGCAACGATGTAAAAATGCTCCTCAGCGCTTAGCGTCGCCGCCTCGCCCGTGGTGCCGACGGGAACCAGCGCCGATGACCCTTCGGCGATCTGCCACTCGATGAAATCGCGATAAACGCGCTCGTCGAAACGGCCGTCAGCGGCAAACGGCGTGACGAGCGCCGGGATCGATCCCGAAAACATGGTTGATGTGCTCCTGAGGGACGGAATTCCGTCGCATTTTTCGAATAAGATGCGCGACAAATACGGACGGGAGGCATAGTCTGTCCACATGATTGCATCTTTGATCAAATCGGGGTTGCTGCTGGCGGGGATTTCGACCCTCGCCGTGTCCTCTGGCGCCAGCTCAGACGCGGCGCAGGATCAGCTTGGCTGGGGCCGCGCGACGCAAGTTTTGACGGGCACGACGGCAAGCAACGCCGCGCTCGCCTCGGCGATCGTGGAATGGAAAGCGCTCTCGGCCGGGCCGGGCTATGGGTTTGACAGTTACGCGCGTTTTCTGCTCGCGCATCCCGGCTGGCCGGGCGAACTGGCGCTGCGGCGTGCGGCGGAAAAATCGCTCGATACGGCGGGCTGGTCGCCATCGAGCGCCGTCAGCTTCTTCCGCCGCTTCCCGGCGCTGACAAGTGCGGGCAAGACGCGCTTTGCCGAAGCGCTGGCGGCGATCGGTGCGCATGACGAGGCCATTGCCGCCGCGCGCGCCGCCTGGGTATCGGGCGCGCTGTCGGCGGCGGATGAAGCGAAGATCGCGACGAGCTTTGCCGCCGCACTGTCCCCGGCCGATCAGGATGCGCGGATGGATATGCTGTTGTGGCAAGGTGCGACCGCCGCCGCCCAGCGCCAACTCGGCCTGACCAGCCTATCGCGACAGCCGGTGTTCGCCGCCCGGCTCGCCTTCAAGACCAATGCGCCCGACGCGTCCGATCGCGCGGTGACGACACAAGCGCTCGGTATGGCCGACCCCGGCTGGCTGGCCGACCGGGCGAGCTGGTTCCGCAACAATGGCGCGTCGATGAGCGCGCGCAGCACGCTGGCACAACGCCCGGCCTTGGCGACAGCGCCCGCCTCCCCCGGCCAATGGTTCGAGGTGCTGTGGGCCAACGCCAACGCCGCTGCGCATGACGGCCAGGCGACGCTCGCCTACGACATCGCACGACAGGTCGGCGATGCCTATCCGACCGGCACCGACGTGTCGGCGCGCCCCTATGGCGAGCGCGACGACTATACCAATTTGACCTGGCTCGCCGGGCAAACCGCGCTCAAGCAATTGGGGCGGCCAGCCGAGGCGGTGACGCCGTTCCTGCGCTATGCGACGGGGTCAAAAGCCCCGGCGATTCAAGCCAAGGGCCTGTATTGGGCAGCACGCGCGGCCGAGGCCGCCGGGCGGCGCGACGAGGCAAATGGCTATTACACGCGCGCCGCCGGGTTCCGCGACGTGTTCTACGGGCAATTGGCGAGCGAGCGGCTCGGCCAACCTTTGACAGCGCCCGGCGATCCGATCCTGCGCTCGGTCGACCCAGCCGTCCGCGCCGCCTTCTACGCACGCGAAACCGTGCGCGCGGCGCAATATCTCGGCACGACCGGTGCCTGGGAAGACCAGACCGCTTTCGTCCGCCAAATCGCGATCGACGCTAAGAGCGACAGCGACCATGTCCTTGCGACCGAACTCTCGCGCACGCTCGGGCGGCCCGACCTCGGCGTGATGGTCGGCCGCAGCGCGCTGCAGAATGGGCTGAGCGACTATTCGACGATCGGCTTCCCCAATGTCCGCGTCCCCGCGGCGAGCGAGGATGACTGGACAATGATCCACGCGATCGCCCGCCAGGAAAGCCAGTTCGATCGCGCCGCGATCAGCCATGCCGGCGCCCGCGGGCTGATGCAGTTGATGCCGGGCACCGCGCGCGAGCAATCGACCAAGCTCGGCCTGTCCTACGACGCATCGGCGCTGACCAGCGATACCGATTACAATATCGTGGTCGGCTCGGCCTATTTCCGCCGGATCTACGGCCTGTTCGGTAGCTATCCGCTCGCGGTCGCGGCGTATAATGCCGGCCCGGGCAATGTGAATAAATGGCTGCGCGCCAATGGCGACCCGCGGATGCCCGGCGTCGACATGGTCGACTGGATCGAGGCGATCCCGATCTACGAAACGCGCAATTACGTGCAGCGCGTGCTCGAAAATGCGGTGGTCTACGATCTGATGAACCCGCAGCGCTCGCGCTCTTCGGGCGCGAACCGGATCAGCTGGTATCTGGGCAAGCGGACGGCGGGCTGAGCGTACTGCCTGCGATGGACGACCGGCCAAACTACATCACCCCCGCTGGCTATGCCGTGCTGAGCGCGGAGTATCGCCAGTTGCTCGGCGAGGAGCGGCCCAAGCTGGTCGATGTCATTTCCTGGGCGGCCGGGAACGGCGACCGCTCGGAAAATGGCGATTATATCTACGGCCGCAAACGGCTGCGTGAGATCGACCGGCGGCTTGGCTTTCTTGCGCGGCGGATGAAGGCGGCAAAAGTGATCGATCCCGCCGCCCAGCCCGACCGCAGCCGCGTGTGGTTCGGCGCGACCGTCACAATCGCCGACGTCGATGATATGGGGGACGATGCCGAACGGATCCTGACGCTGGTCGGCGACGATGAGACCGATGCGACGGCGGGTCGGATCGGCTGGAACGCGCCGATCGCGCGGGCGCTGCGCGGCGCTGCAATTGGCGATGTGCGGCGCGTAACGCTTCCGGCGGGGGAGCGGACATATGAAGTGATCGCGATCGCTTATCCGTGAGACGTGCTGGATAAGCGACGGAAACTGCGCGATTTGCGGTGGACGTCGGATATGCCGCGCCACGTTCTGGTTCCGACGGTGCTATACCCGGTATCGTCGCGCGGGTCTCGCGTCGCGGCGGGTAAAGGGCGGATGATGATGATGCAGCGCGTGTTTGTCAGCGGGAAGGTCCAAAAGACCGGGTATCGCGACTGGGTCGTGCGCAAGGCGACCGAACTCGGCGTGGTCGGGTGGGTCCGCAACCTCAAGGATGGGCGCGTCGAACTTTTGGTCTCAGGCGACGACGAAGCGACGACCGCGCTGATCGATGCCTGCCGCGATGGGCCGCCGCTTGCGCGCGTCGACCATGTCGAGGCGCGCGCCGATACCGAACGCTTGCCCAAGGGGTTTACCAAGCGCTTCACCGCCTAGCAGCGAGCATAGCTTGCCAGTACCGCAGCGAGGCGGAGCTTCACCGCATCAGGCGGCAATTTGGCCATCTCTTCGAGCGTTAGGGTCGCACCGATCCGCTCTGCCAGCATGGCGCCGACGAGATAGCCAAAGCGCGGGGGAAACTTCCCCCGCTTCCCCGATCCGAGGAACAGGGCGGCGTAATCCCGGTCGCGCGTCGAATCGAGCCGTTTGCGCACGAAGCACATCGCTTGCGGGATGCGCCCGGCAAGTTCGGCGCGGATCGGCCGCGGCTCGGTGAGCTCGAGCTGCCGGTCGTTGGCACCGGGATTCATCCGTGCCGCCACATGCACCGCCAGCCCTTCCTGCCACAGCGAACACCAGATTGCCGCGCAATCGGGGAAGAAACGCGCGTGGTAGATGTGGAACAGCTCGTGATCGAGGAACGGGCCGATCGTCGTGTCGTCATGGATTTTCGCGATCACGTCGGCCCCGAACAGCATCGCCGGCTTGCCCCCGATCATCCGGGTGCCGCCGTCCATCTGACCGAACGACTGGATCAGATAGACGGGCATCGTGAGCGTGTAATCGGCGAAGGTCTGGCGGAAACGCTCCTGCGCCGCGGTGAAAGCCGGGCCGAAACTGGCGGTGGTGCGCGTAAAGGCTGCGCGGTTGTCCGGAAAGGCCAACAGTGCCGCCGCGATCTGCGCATCGAGCGCGGCTTGCGTTGCGGGCGTGGCGCGGCGGTAGAAGCCCGGAAGCAGCGGGTCGAACTGGGCGTGAAAATGGGCGATGCGCCGGGGTTCGGCTTGTGTGGCAGTCGTTTCTGCAAAAAGTGCGAAGATGGTGGCCTGATCGATTATCGCCCCTGCCACGCTTTGCTGGGCAATGACTGGTGGTGAAGCCACGACTGCCAGCAACATTACAACCACGACGCGCAGGGCAGGCCACTCCCGTGGCGAGGATTTGATGTGCCTCATCCCTCGTGATAATCTCCGCACATGACCTTGCAAGAGCGCATTGGGCACCGGGATCGCATCAAGCTGCGGGTCGAAGACTATGCCACGCTCGACCAAAGCGGAGCCTTCGCCCCGTACATCGCCACCGAGCTGATCGATGGCATGGTCTATGCGATGAGTCCGCAATATCGACCGCACGGGTTCGTGAAGGACGAACTCGCCTACCGCCTTCGCCGAGCGCTTGAGGCTAACGACAGTTCCCTCCATGTCGCAACCGAGCAATCGATCGAGATCGCGCCGTATAACGAACCGCAACCGGACATCATCGTGACCAGCCAGCCGCGTGGAACGGGGGCGATACCAGCGAGCTCGATCACGCTGCTTGTCGAAGTCTCCGTTACCACGCTGGAATTTGACACGGTCGACAAGGCCGCACTCTACGCCGCCACGGCTATTCCCGAATATTGGGTGGTCGATGTGGACGGCCGGGTGGTCCACCAGATGTGGGGACCGGTAGGCGAGCGCTATGCGGAACAGCGCACGGTTGGTTTCGGCGAGCGGATTGCGGCGGAGACCATCGTCGGGCTCGCAATCGATACCGAATCGTTGTGATCGATCACGTCACGTTCGGGGTTTCGCATTTCGCGCAATCGTGCGCATTTGATGACGCTGCCTTCGCACCGCTCGGGATCTCGTGGCTTATCAACGTTCGGGATCGGGCAGACGTCGCAGGCTATGGCGACGATCGGCCATGGTTCTGGATCGTCGATGAAGATCCCGCGCACGGGAAAGTACATCTAACCTTGACCGCACGATCACGCCTGATGGTCGACGCATTTCATGCGGCCGCGTGCGCGGCAGGCGGGCGCGACAATGGCGCGCCCGGACTCCGCCCGCAATACGACACCAATTACTATGGTGCCTTCGTGCTCGATCCCGATGGCAACAATATCGAAGCCGTTTG
>NZ_JBBATX010000084.1:0-5854 GCF_040398505.1 Sphingomonas sp.
TACAAAATCCGTCCGACCAATGCCGATCTGATCGCCTTGCTCGCAAAGGTGTGATCCGGCGACCCCGCGCGCGGGTGCCGGATCAGATCCAGTGCGCGCGCCTAGGTCTTGCGCGCCCCCAGCGCCGCGACCGTCGCGATCGGCACCGCAACCAGGAAGATGTAGCGAAGCAGTTGGACGACCACTTCCAGCGGGGCCGTGGTTGGCGCGTAGGATTGACCGCGCAGCGGCAGCACCACCCAGATCATCACGGCACCGATCAGCACCCCGAACCACGCAACGCTGATTTCCGGGATGCTATTGACGAGCGCGAAGCGCCAGACCGCCGTCAGATAGATCAACGCCACCAACAGCATGATGCCGAACTGGACGGCCAGCCCGATCAGCTCGACCTGCCGCTCGTCCGTCGCAAGACCCGGCAGCTTCACCGACGAAGCGATCGTCCGCAGGACCGCTTCCGGCGTACTGCCGGTCGAAATCGCATAGGCAAACTGGCCCAGCAGATCGAGCCCGCCGGCAAGGATGGTGGCCCCCAGCAGCGCCGCGATGAACCCCCAAAGGCTGTAGGAGGCCGCTTCGGCGCGGATGTACCACGATCCGGAATAATGCGTCGCCATACCCGAGAACTCCCCCCGAATTGGTTCTTACCCATAGCATCGGTCGGATGCCCGGTCGAGCAGAGCAAGCCGCGAAGCGCGCCGTCGATGCGATCTGGTCCGGTTTGACACGGGTGATCCGAAACACGCTGAGATCGGCATAGTTTCGGCCCCGCATGGTTGGTACAAGGCGCAACGATTGGGGGAAGGCGGTCATGACCACCAGCTATTCGATATCGGGCGCGCTGCGGGGGATCGTGATCGCGACGACGATCGCGGGCACGCTCGACATTCTGTCGGCGTTCGCGTTTGCGGCGTGGGACGGGGCGAGCCCGCTCGGTGTGCTCGGCGGCATCGGCAGCGCGCTGGTCGATCGCGATGCGATCGGCAATGTCTGGATCATGGCGGCCATCGGACTCGGGCTGCATGTCGCGATCATGGTAGCGATGGCGACCGCTTACATGCTGGTCGCGGCGATCGTGCCGGTCGTCAATCGGCTATGGCCGTTGAGCGGGATCGTGTTCGGGGCAATCTTGTGGGGAATCATGGAGCGCATCGTCCTGCCCTACCGCTGGCCGACGATCTTCCCGCTGACCGGAACGCCGGAAATTGCCGAGCAACTGTTCAACCATATCGTGCTGGTCGGGCTACCGATCGCCTGGATCGCGCGACAGGCGGCGCGCTGGCACCGGCGCTATCGCTAGTTTCGGATAATGCGACTGATCCGCAATAACGCTTGCGACCAATTCGCATTAGCGCTAAATCCTCGCGCAGCGAGGAAGTGCCACATGGTTGTCTGCATCTGTAACGCGATCCGCGAGCGCGATGTCCGCGATGCCGCACGGGCGGGATCGAAGACCGCTTGCCAGGCGTATCGCGCGCTCGGCCGGCAGCCAAAATGCGGACAATGCTTGCCCTTCGCACGCAGCATCATCGACGCCGAGCGCGCCGTCGCCTAAGCTTTCCTGACCGAGCGCAAGAAGGGGCAGTCCATGCAGGGCGACGCAAAAGTCATCGAGTTTCTCAACGAGGCGCTCAAGAATGAACTGACCGCGGTCAACCAATATTGGCTGCACTACCGGCTGTTCGACCATTGGGGCGTGCGCAAGCTCGCCGCGTTTGAACGGCACGAATCGATCGACGAGATGAAGCATGCCGACATGCTGTCGGAGCGCATCCTGTTCCTCGACGGGCTGCCCAATTTCCAGCTGCTTGGTCGTCTGCGCATCGGCGAAACGGTCGAGGAAGTGTTGAAGGCCGATCTCGCGCTCGAGATGGAAGCGCTACCGCTGCTGCGCGACGCGATCGAACATTGCGAGAAGGTCCGCGACTATGTCAGCCGCGACCTGTTCCGTCGTATCCTCGACAGCGAGGAAGAACATGTCGACACGCTCGAACGCCAGTTCGAGATGATCGCGCGCATGGGCATCGGAAATTACGTCCAGCTACAAAGCAAAGCCGCCGACGACGAGGGCTGAAGCCTGCGCCAGGACGAACACACCGCCGTTCGCCCTGAGCCTGTCGAAGGGCCGCTTCAGCAAGTGACGGCTTGCCTGTGGCACGCAGCCCTTCGACAAGCGCAGCGCGAACGGGATGGATGCGCGAACTGAAGAGAAGTCCACGCTACCCCGCATACTCCACGCCGTTCCACGCGCCGAGCGGATCGATCATCTGCGGCGTCAGCCAGCCATAGGTGAAGTTGAGCATGTAGAGCGACCACAAGATCGTCGCGACAATCGTCACGCGGATCGCGATCTTGCGCGCGTTGAACTCGTGCGGCGCGCTCTCGGCCTGGCCGGGGACGCGGTCGACCCCGGCCTCGTCGCTGGTCTTCACCCCGAACGGCAGGACGAAAAACACCGAAAACGCCCAGAACAGGAAGTAGATCGCCAGCGCCGAGGTCCACCGCATTTTTCGTCCAGCCTTAGATAAAGTTCCGTTCGTGCTGAGCCTGTCGAAGCACATGCCAGAACCGATGCTCAAGGCACAGGCCCTTCGACCGGCTCAGCGCGAACGGAGGTTGTGCGTCAGGCCTCGATCAGCAGCACATCGACATTGGGCTTCTTGCCGGTCCATCGCGTCGCGACCTTGCGCGCGGCAAGACGGATGCTTTCGCGCAATTTGTCGCGATTGTCGCCGTTGCCGCGACCACCCTGCTTGACCGCCGCGATCACGGCATCGATCGTTTCGTCGAGGAACGGTTCACGGTCTTCCTCAACCGGGATACCCTGGATCCGCACTTGCGGCGTACCGATCAGCCCGCGTGATCCGATCGCGACCGCAACCGAGATTTGCCCGTTAATCGCCAGCTTGCGCCGCTCGTTGATCGTCTGACCGTCGCCCGGCAGGATCACGTCACCGTCGAGCACCAGCCGCCCGACCGTGGCATTGCCGATCTTGGTCGGCGCGCCGGGGGCGAGGCGAACGATATCGCCATTGGTCTGCACCAAAGCGCGCGGCACGCCCTCGGACAGGCCGAAACGCGCTTGCTCCATCAAATGGCGCATTTCGCCGTGAACCGGCATCAGCAGTTCGGGCTTCATCCAGCGATACATTTGCAGCAGCTCCGGGCGTCCCGGATGCCCCGAGACGTGGACATGCGCCTGACGGTCGGTGATCATGATCACGCCCTTGGCCGCCAATTGGTTCTGGATCCGCCCGATCGCGACTTCATTGCCGGGAATCTGCTTCGAGGAGAACACGACGGTGTCGCCGGTTTCGAGCGTGATCGGGTGCTGGCCATTGGCGACGCGCGCAAGTGCCGCACGGTCCTCGCCCTGCCCGCCGGTCGCCACCACCAGCACCTTGTCGCGCGGCAAGCGCATCGCGGCATCGGCATCGATCGTGTCGGGGAAATCCTTCAGATAGCCCGTCGCGCGCGCAACCTTGAGGATGCGATCAAGCGAGCGGCCCTGCACGCTCAACTGCCGCCCGGTCGCGGTCGCGACCTTGCCCAGCGTGTGCAAGCGCGCTGCATTCGACGCGAACGACGTGACCAGCACGCGGCCCTTGGCCTTGCCGATCACGTCCATCAGGCCGGAGAGCACATCGCTTTCCGAACCCGACGCCTCGGTATTGAAGACGTTGGTCGAATCGCAGACAAGCGCCAAAATGCCCGCATCGCCGATCGCGGCGAGCTGTTCTGGGCTGGCGGGCTGACCGAGCACGGGCGCGGAATCTAGTTTCCAGTCGCCGGTGTGGAAGATCCGGCCATACGGCGTATCGATCAGTAGCGCCGAGGCTTCGGGGATCGAGTGCGACAGCGGCACGAAGGTGACACCGAACGGCCCGAGATCGAATTTGGTGTCGGGCTTGATCACCTTCAGCTTGACGCGATTGGCATTGCCCTCTTCCTCGAGCTTCCCGCGGATCAGGCCGGCGGTGAAGGCGGTGGCATAAAGCGGCACGCCGAGATCCTCGGCAAGATACGGCAATGCGCCGATATGGTCCTCATGCCCGTGCGTCAGCACGATGCCGACCAGATCGTCGAGCCGCTCTTCGATGAATTGCAGATCGGGCAGGATCACGTCGATGCCGGGATATTGCGGATCGGCGAAGGTGATTCCGCAATCGACCATCATCCACTTGCCGTTACAGCCGTACAGATTGACGTTCATGCCGATTTCGCCCGACCCGCCAAGGGCCAGGAAAAGGAGTTCGTTCTTTGGCTTGGTCACGTAGTTTTGGTCTTTCAACTGCGGCATCGCGGGACTCGCGAGCCAAGGGTTGCGCATCTAAGCGCTTGATTTCGTAGAGATCTGGGAAGCGGGGCACCGCAAAAGCGGGCGCGCGCGCGTTGACTCTAGGGCTGCATATGGGCGCGATCCCACAGAATCGCCAGCCCCTGAATGGTAAGATCGGGTTCGACCACGTCGAACATCGTCGTATGCTGTTCGAACAGAATCGCCAGGCCCCCGGTTGCGACGACGGTGATCGGCCGGCCGACCTCCGCCTTCATCCGCGCGACCAGCCCTTCGATCATCGCGACATAGCCCCAAAAGATGCCGATCTGCATTTGGCTGACGGTATCGCGGCCGATCACGCTGGCGTCGGCGGGGGCTTCGATCGCGATCCGCGGCAATTTGGCGGCGGCGGTGACGAGCGCGTCGAGCGACAGGTTGATGCCCGGCGCGATGATGCCGCCTTTGTAAGCACCGGTATAATCGACCATGTCGAGCGTCGTTGCGGTGCCAAAATCGATGACGATCAGATCGCCCGGGTGCCCCGCATGTGCCGCGATCATCGTGACGGCGCGATCCGCCCCGACACTCTTGGGCTCGAGCACGTCGAGCGCCATCCCCCATTCAACCGGTGGCTCGCCCGCAATCAAAGGCTCTCCGCCGAAATATTTGCGCGCCAGCGTCTGCAGATTATGCAGCGCGCGCGGCACGACGGTGGCGATGATGACACCGTTCACTTGCCCCCGATCATAGCCTTCGAGGGTCAGCAGCTGGCTGAGCCACACGGCATATTCATCGGCGGTGCGGCGCGGATCGGTCGCGATGCGCCAGCGCGCCTTGATCTCGCGACCCTCCAGCAGCGCAAAAACGACATTGGTGTTGCCGGCGTCGATGGCGAGCAGCATGGGCTTGTCTTCTTGTCAGAGCAAAAACACGTCGCCGGCGTGAATGACACGGGTCGTGCCATCCGCCAAGCGCAGGTTGAGCGCACCGTCCGCATCGAGCCCGCCGAACAGTCCGTCGGTCGCGCTGCCATCGGGGAGCCGCACGGTCAGCGCGGTGCCGATCGGATGCGCGCGCTCGAGCCAGCGCGCGCGGACCGGGGCCAGCCCCTGCCCGCGCCAAATGCCCAGCCAGCGCGCAAACGCGTCGGCCAGCGTCTCGGCGAAGTCGGCGGGATCGGGCGTTACGCTATACGCCGCGAGGCTGGTCGCACGGCGGTCGATATCTAGCGGGTGATGCGCGATGTTTACGCCCATCCCCACCACCACCGCGTCGCCCGCGCGTTCGAGCAGGATGCCGGAGAGCTTCGCACCGTCGAGCAGCAGGTCGTTAGGCCATTTGAGCAGCAAATCACCCTCACCCTTCCGTCGCTTCGCTCCTCCTTCCCTCTCCCAAAGGGAGAGGGAAGGGGCCCGCGCGGCAAAGCCGCGTGGGAAGGGTGAGGGTGACGAGGAAAGATACGCCCGCACCACCTCCTCCAGCGCCACCGCCGCGACCAGTGCAAGCGTTGGCGCAGTCGGATCGGTGCCGCGCACCCGCACCACCGTGGAGCCATAGAAATTGCCGGTCGGGGAG
>NZ_JBBATX010000084.1:5954-10498 GCF_040398505.1 Sphingomonas sp.
AGCTTGGCGAAGAAGCCGACGAGCGGCGGAATCCCCGCGAGCGACAGCATGAAGATCATCATCGCCAGCGCCAGCCCCGGCCGCGAGCGCGAAAGCCCCGCCAGACTCGCGATCGACTCGACCGGTTGGCCCCCGGCATCGCGCATCTGCAGCACGATGATAAAGCTGCCCAGCGTCATCACGACATAGATGGTGAGGTAGAACAAAGTCGCCGCGACGCCCTCGGGTGTTCCCGCCGCCAAGCCGACGAGCACGAAGCCGACATTGTTGATCGACGAGTAAGCGAGCAGCCGCTTGATATTGGTCTGCCCGATCGCCGCGACCGCGCCGAAGATGATCGACGCAAGCGACGCGAAGATCACGATCTGGCGCCACTGGTCGGTCGCCGGCCCCATCGCCTCAACCGCGACACGCACCGACAAGGCGATCGCCGCGACTTTGGGGGCAGAGGCGAAAAACGCCGTCACCGGCGTCGGCGCGCCTTCATAGACGTCGGGCGTCCACATGTGGAACGGCACCGCGCTGATCTTGAACGCCAACCCGGCAAACACGAACACCAGCCCGAAGGTCAGGCCGAGCGAGTGCCCCGCGCCATAGGCGGTCGAAATCGACGAGAAGAGCGTCGTCCCGCTGAACCCGTAGACCAGCGAAATACCGTAAAGCAGGATCCCGCTCGCCAGCGCCCCGAGCACGAAATATTTGAGGCCAGCCTCGGCCGAGCGCGTATCGCGCCGCATGAAGCTTGCCAGCACATAAGCCGCGAGGCTCTGCAATTCGAGGCCGACGTAGAGCGTCAGCAGATCGCCCGCCGACACCATCATCCCCATGCCCGCCGCGGACAGCAGGATGAGCACCGGATATTCCGGGCGCAGATCATCGCCCGTGCCCGCCGCGAAGAAGCACGGCGCGATGATGATCGCTACCGCCGACGCGCCATAGATCAGCACCTTGGCAAAGGCTGCGAACGCATCGGCGCGGTACAGTCCGCCAAACGCCGCACCGCCGCTCGATGCTGGCCCCGCCAGCGCAATCCCCGCGCCGATCAGCACCGCAACCGACGCCCAGGACACCATCCGGGTGGAGGCTTGCCCGCCCCATGCCGCGACCAGCATCAGCGCAATCGCGCCGACCGCCAGCACGAGTTCGGGCAGCGCCATCAACAAATCGGCGTTCATGGCCGTGCCTCCGCGTGGTGCGCAGGCAGCGCAACCGCCTTGCCCATCGTTGGCAGCGAGTCGCCCTTCGGCGCGGCGCGGGCGATCCGCGCCTCGAGCGTGCCGACATCCCCGCGCATGGGCGCGAGGAAGCTCTCGGGATAGACCCCCATCCACAACACCACGGCGGCAATCGGCGCGAGCAACGCCACTTCGCGCAAACTGAGATCGGGCATCGCGCGAACGTCGTCATGGACGATCTCGCCGAACACGACGCGGCGGTAGAGATAAAGCATGTAAGCGGCACCCAAAATGATGCCCGTCGTGCAGAGCAAGGTCATCGTCGTCGAAACGCGGTACGTGCCGGCGAGGCTGAGGAATTCGCCGACGAACCCGCTCGTCCCCGGCAAACCGACCGAGGCCATCGTGAACAGCATGAAGAGCAAGGCGTAGCGCGGCATGTTGATGGCGAGACCGCCATACCGGCTGATTTCGCGCGTGTGCAGCCGGTCATAAATCACGCCGACGCACAGGAACAACGCCGCCGAGACGAGGCCATGGCTCAGCATCACAATCATCGCGCCTTCAATCCCTTGCCGGTTGAACGCGAACAACCCGATCGTGACGATCGCCATATGCGCGACCGAGGAATAGGCGATCAGCTTCTTCATGTCCGACTGCACCAAAGCGACGAGCGAGGTGTAGATCACCGCGACCGCCGACAGGCCGAGGATCAACCAGGCGAGCTGCGCCGAAGCCTCGGGGAACATCGGCAGCGAGAAGCGCAGGAAGCCATATCCACCAAGCTTGAGCAGCACGCCTGCCAGGATCACCGATCCCGCGGTCGGTGCCTGCACGTGCGCGTCGGGCAGCCAGGTGTGGAACGGCCACATCGGCATCTTGACCGCGAACGACGCGAAGAAAGCGAGCCACAGCCACGTCTGCGCCTGCACCGGGAAATCGGTGTTGAGCAGCGTGGGGATGTCCGTCGTACCGGCGAAATTCGCCATCCACAGCATCGCCACCAGCATCAGCACCGAGCCGAGCAGCGTGTAGAGGAAGAATTTGTAGCTGGCGTAAATCCGGTTCGCCCCGCCCCAGATGCCGATGATCAGATACATCGGGATCAGGCCGGCCTCGAAAAAGATGTAGAACAGGAACAGATCCTGCGCCGTGAACGTCCCGATCATGAGGACTTCGGTGAACAGGAATGCCGCCATATATTCCTGGACGCGCGTCGTGACCGCGACCCAGCTCGCCCCGATGCAAATCGGCATCAGGAACACGCTGAGCATCACCAGCATCAGCGCGAAGCCGTCGATCCCGAGCTTCCAGCCGAACACGCCGAGGCTCCCGGCATCCTCGACGAACTGCCATTGCGGCCCGCCAATGTCGAACTGCGACCACAGCGCGATGCCAAGCGCGAAATCGACCAACGTCGCGATCAGCGCGATCCAGCGCGCGTTCTGCGCGGTGGTGAACAGGCACGCCACCGCCGCGATCGCGGGCACGGCGAGCATGATCGAAAGAAGAGGCACGCCGCTCATCGTCTAATAGTCCCCACATCCGTTCGGGCTGAGCCTGGCGAAGCCCTGCTCTCAGCAGGAGAGGACGCACGAGTGGGAACCTGCCCTTCGACAAGCTCGGGGCGAACGGAAATTTCTAAGCGGCCGCTCATCGAGTAATCGCCCAGGTAACGGCGCCGGTCAGCCCAAGCAGCATGACGAAGGCGTAGGTGTAAACATAACCCGACTGAATCCGCCCGGCGACGCGCGCATTCAGCGCGACCACCCACGCCGCGCCGTTCGGGCCGAAGCGATCGATCGTCTGCTCGTCGCCGCGATGCCAGAACAAGCGGCCGATCGCGAAAGCGGGCTTGACGAAGAGCAGATCATACAACTCGTCAAAATACCATTTGTTGAGCAGGAACAAATAGATCGGGCGGTAGGTCGCGGCGAGCTTCACCGGCGCCTGCGGCGCGCGGATGTAGAAGATGTACGCGCCGAGCAGCCCGGTCAGCATTGCGATCGATGCCGACAGTTTCACGCCCAGCGGCACTTCGTGCATCGCGTGCATCAAATGCTCGCGGAACGCGATGGCGCCGCGCCAGAACGCCTCACCCGCCTGTGGCTCGATAAACGAACCGTGGAACACGAACCCGGCCGCAATCGCCCCGATCGACAACAGGATCAGCGGGATCAGGATCGGCAGCGGGCTTTCATGCGGATGATAGCCACCCGTGCCGTCGTGCGCGGCATGATGTCCGTGATCGTCCTGAGCATAGTCGTCATGTCCGTGCCCATGCGCGTCATGCAGCGCATGCTGGATATGCTCGGATTGCGCCCAGCGCGGCTTGCCCCAGAAGGTCAGGAACATCAGCCGCCACGAATAGAAGCTCGTCAGCAATGCGACGATCATCCCGACGATCGACGCGCCATGCTGGCCCGAAGCCCAGGCCGCTTCGATGATCGCATCCTTCGAGTGGAAACCGGCGAACCCGATCGCGAGTGGATTGCCGAACACCGCCGGGATGCCGACACCGGTGATCGCGAGCGTGCCCGCCATCATCCCCCAGAAGGTCCACGGGATGCTTTTGCGCAGGCCGCCATAATAGCGCATGTCCTGCTCATGGTGCATCGCATGGATCACCGACCCGGCCCCCAGGAACAGCAGCGCCTTGAAGAAGGCGTGCGTGAACAAGTGGAACATCGCCGCGCCATACGCGCCGCAGCCAGCCGCAAAGAACATATAGCCGAGCTGCGAACAGGTCGAATAGGCGATCACGCGTTTGATATCGGTCTGCACCAGCCCGACCGTCGCCGCGAACAGGCAGGTCGCCGCGCCGACCGTCATCACGACATTGAGCGCGAAGGGCGATGTCTCGAACATCGGCGACAGGCGGCACACCATGAACACGCCTGCGGTGACCATCGTCGCGGCGTGGATCAGCGCCGACACCGGGGTCGGTCCCTCCATCGCGTCGGGTAACCAGGTGTGGAGCCCAAGCTGCGCCGACTTGCCCATCGCGCCGACGAACAGCAGCAGGCACAGCAAAGTCATCGTATCGATGCGATAACCGACAAAGCCGATCGTCGAACCCGCCATCCCCGGCGCGAGCCGCAGAATTTCGGGGATCGAGATCGTGTTGAACACCAGATAGGTGCCGAAAATCCCCAGCATAAAGCCGAGATCGCCGACGCGGTTGACGACGAACGCCTTGATCGCGGCGGCATTGGCGGTCGGTTTGCGAAACCAAAAACCGATGAGAAGATAGGACGCGAGACCCACGCCTTCCCAGCCGAAGAACATCTGGACGAGGTTGTCGGCGGTCACCAGCATCAGCATGGCGAAGGTGAACAGCGACAGATAGGCGAAGAAGCGCGGCTGGTC
>NZ_JBBATX010000084.1:10598-11921 GCF_040398505.1 Sphingomonas sp.
ATCAGCTCGATCGCCATCAGCATGACGATCAAATTCTTGCGATTGGCGATGATGCCGAACACGCCCAGCGCGAACAGGATCGCCGCAACGACGAGATAATGCGTGAGCCCGATCATCGTGAGATATCCATAAATCCGTTCGGGCTGAGCTTGTCGAAGCCCCCTCGCCACAAACACCGGCCCCACTTGCGGCACGAGCCCTTCGACAGGCTCAGGGCGAGCGGGAAAGAAGCCACGATCACAATTCCACCCCTGCGCCGACGGTCGGCCGCGTGTTGCGCGTTGCATCCTGTGGACGCCGCGCATTCTGCCGCGCGACGTTCTGCTGGCGCGAGCCCTTGCGTTCGCGGTGCGTCAGCACGATCGCGCCGATCATCGCAACCAGCAGCACCAGCCCGGCCCCCTCGAACACGAACAGATAGCGCGTGTAGAGCAGCATCCCCAGCGCCTCGATATTGGGCACCGTCTCCGGCGTCGGCGCCGCACGGCGGGCGAGTTCGATCTTGCCCGCGCTCCATGCGCCGAACGCGACCATGATCTCGGCCGCCAGCCCGACCGCGAGCAACGCCCCGATCCCAGCATAGCGCACGAAGCCGCTGCGCAATTCGGAGAAATCGACGTTGAGCATCATCACGACAAACAGGAACAACACCGCGACCGCGCCGACATACACGATCACCAGCAGCATCGCGATGAACTCGGCGCCGACCAGCACCATCAGCCCGGCGGCGTTGAAGAAGGCGAGAATCAGCCACAGCACGGCATGGACCGGGTTGCGCGCCGTGATGGTGAGCGCAGCGGACGCGATGACGAGCGTCGCGAACAGGTAAAAGGCAATTGCCTGGATCATGCCAGCAGCCCCGCCGCGCCAGCGGCAACCATGTGCCTCCGCGCCTCCGCGCCTCTGCGCGAACCCGAATCTTCTTTTCTTCGCGTCTTCGTGTCTTCGTGTGAGAAAATTTTGCTCACACAAAGACACAAAGGCACAAAGAAGGAAGACACGAACCGGCTCGCCGTCACTCGACCGCGAAAGTCGCCCTCGCGGCAGGAGAACCCGGCTTGCGCCGGGTTGGTGGAATGAAGGTGAATCATCGGGGTTCCTGCGTTTACGGGGCGCTTAACGGTACGGTGCATCGGCGGCAAGGTTCGCGGCGACAGCACTTTCCCAGCGATCGCCATTCGCGAGCAGTTTCGCCTTGTCGTAGATCAGTTCCTCGCGCGTTTCGGTCGCATATTCGAAGTTCGGACCCTCGACCACCGCATCGACCGGGCACGCTTCCTGGCACAGCCCGCAGAAGATGCACTTGGTCATGTCGATGTCGTA
>NZ_JBBATX010000085.1:0-11826 GCF_040398505.1 Sphingomonas sp.
TAAGCGCGCGAAGCCGCTATCGCACGCGTTTCACATCCACCGCGCGGCCGTTGCCGACCCGTGCCGTATAATGGCCGAGCACGCCGGCCTTGATCGTGATCGTATCGCCCTTGCGCGGTTCGAAGGTCGGCGATTCGGAGATCGACTGCCACACGCCGCTCTCGGCCAGGCTGAAGGTCCACATCCCGTACGACGCTTGTTGCACGGCAGTGACGGTGCCGGTGATTTGCTTGACGTCGGTATCGGATTCGGCGCGCGGGTCTTCCTTACCCGTGCCGAATAGGTTGAGGTGCGGCAGCGAGAAGCCGAACAGCGACCGCTTCGCGCGCTGGACAGTTTCGCGATCGACGATCCGGATCTGGCGTGAATCGCGCGCGGCGATCAGCGCCGCGCTCGTCTGTTCGTAACAGGCCAGCCGCTGATCGGCCGGGACAGCGCGGCACGCGGCGATCGCCGACACAAGCGCATCGCCACGCCCGTCGCCGTCCTGCGCGCTGGCCCGCAACGGCACCAGCGCGGCGCACGCGATCAACAAGATGGCGCTCTTGCGCATGAACCGATGCTCCGACTGTGATCCCTGCGGCGCTTATACGCCGCGCGCGCCGGGGCGCAAATCCGGCCAGATCGGGCACATGTATCTAAAACGTCACATCCCGGAAGTTATTATCGCCCCGAAACATTCTCCGTTGCGAGGAGAGGGTTTGATGTCTTATCCATATTACCAAGGCACGACCGTGTTCGGCCAACACAAAATAGTCCGGTCGACAGACCGAAAAGGGGTTTTATGAAAATGACGACGCGAGCCGCTCTGCTTGGTTCCACCTTGTTCGCAACCGCAGCGATGCTGTCGGCACCTGCCTTCGCGCAGACCGCACCAGCTTCGCCGCCCGCCAACGCACCGGCGCAGACCGCCGATACGACCGGCCCGGACATCGTCGTCACCGGCAGCTTGATCCGCAACCCCAACCTCGTCAGCTCGACCCCAGTCGCTGTCATCAGCTCGGACGAGCTCGCCCTGCGTCAGACCAACACCGCAGAACAGATCGTTCGTGATCTCCCAGGCGCGGCGGCCAGCATCGGTTCAGCCGTCAATAACGGCAACGGTGGTGCCGCTTATGTCGATCTTCGCGGCCTCGGCAACTTCCGCAACGTCGTCCTGCTCGACGGCAACCGCATTACACCGTCGAACACGGTCGGTCGCGTCGATCTCAACAACATTCCGCTCGCTTTGGTCCAACGCGTCGACGTCGTGACCGGCGGTGCAGCGACCACCTACGGCGCGGACGCCGTGTCGGGTGTCGTAAACTTCGTAACGCGCCAGGATTTCTCGGGCGTTGAAGCGGCGGTCTCGAACCAGATCACCGAGCGTGGAGATGGGCATTATTATCGTGGCGATCTGACCATCGGCTCCAATTTCGACGATGGCCGCGGCAACGCCGTGCTGTCAGTCGGCTATCAGCATTCCGACCCGGTCTATCAGGGCGCGCGCAAGTTCTCGACGAACAACTACACCTCGACCTCGGGTGCGGCTGGTGGTTCGGGCACCACGGTGCCGACCCGCTTCTCGGTTGCGGGCCTCGCCGGTTTCCTAGACGCCCCGGCGAATACCATCCCCGCTCCGACACGGGTCTCGGGCAACCGTCAGATCAACCCCTCCACCGGAGCGCTGCAGTCGCCCGTGGTCCCGTTCAACTTCAATCCGTACAACATTTTCCAGACGCCGTTCCAGCGGTACAATATTTATGGCGCGGCGCGGTATGAAATTGCCGACAATATCGAAGTCTATTCGCGCGGCATGTTCTCCAAGAATACTGTGAGCACGATTATTGCGCCGTCGGGCATTTTTGGCTCTTCGCTGTCGATCCCGTTCTCCAACCCGTATCTTCCGGCGGCGGCACGGACCACCTTCTGCAACAACAATCCGACCTTTACTGCGGCTGGTGTCCGGGTGGCACAGCTCACCACGGCAGAGTGCAACGCGGCCGCGGCGGCAACCACGACGGCCGATCCGAACTTCCGTTACTTCACCGTTGCGACCAACCGTCGCACGACCGAAGTCGGCCCGCGTCTTTCGGACTTCAAGACGACGGTGTTCGATTACCGTATTGGCGCCAAGATCGGCATCACCAACTCGATCAAGCTCGACATCAACGGGTCGTACGGTGAATCCGAGAATGTTCAGACGATCCAGAATTACGTGCTGACCTCGCGCGTCCGCGCCGCGGTATTTGCCACCAACACGACGACGTGTTTGGCTGGCGCGCCTGGTGGGTCCGCGTCGGCCGGGTGCATTCCGATCAACCTGTTCGGCCCGGAGGGATCGATCACGCCTGCGCAGGTCAACTATCTGACTGCGAATAGCACCACGACGAACTTCACCTCGCTTGCTCAAGCGCGGGCCTTGTTCACGGGCGATGTCGGCGTGACCTCCCCCTTCGCCAATAGCCCAATCGGCTTTGCGGCAGGTGCCGAGTATCGCAAGTACACCGCATCGCAATCGTCCGATCTGCTGTCGCAGACCCCGGGGGAACTGGGCGGCGCAGGCGGCGCGGCACCGACCTTCGTCGGCGGCTATCATGTCACCGAAGGCTATGGCGAGCTCAACATCCCGCTCGTCGCGGACAAGCCGTTTTTCGAGAGCCTGACGCTCGAAACCGGGCTGCGCTACTCGGCTTATAAGGTCGATACCGTCGCCTCGACGCAGTATGACACCGTGACCTACAAGGGCGGTGCGACGTGGGAACCCATGCACGGGATCAAGCTTCGCGGAACCTATCAGCGCGCGGTCCGTGCGCCGAACATCAACGAGTTGTTCGCCCCGGTCTCGACCGGTCTGACCAGCCTGTCGTTCGACGCCTGCGCGGGGGCAGCTCCGACCACGAACGCCAATCTTCGCGCCGTGTGTCTGGCGCAGGGTGCCCCGGTCGCCTCGATCGGAAGCATTCAGAGGCCGACCGCCTCGCAAGCAAACATCACCAGCGGCGGCAATATCGGGCTGCGTCCTGAAAAGTCTGACTCCTTCACGCTCGGTGCAGTGTTCCAGCCGGACTTCGTTCCCGGCTTCTCGATCTCGGTCGATTATTACAACATCTACATCCGTCAGGCGATTTCGCAGCTGACGGCGGGCGCTGCCTATAATCTGTGCTTCGGTAACGCGAGCGGCGCCGGCATAACCGCCGCTAGCGTCACCAACGTCAACTGCACCTCGATCCGGCGCAACCCGGCAACGGGTGCACTCGACGGTGATCCCGCGACGACGCTTGGTCTCAACATTATTCCGGGCAATGACGGTGTCGTGCTGACCGACGGTATCGATCTGACCGCCAACTATCGCCGCAATTTGGGCTTCGCCAAGTTGAACATGAGCTTCCAGGGTAACTGGACGGCACGTTCGCGCTTCCAGGCGCGTCCGGGCTCGGACATCCAGAACTGCGTCGGTCTGTACGGCAAGAATTGCGGCTCGCCCGCTTCGGCCGGTCCGTCGTCGACGGCCGGATCGATCCAGCCTGAATTCACGTGGAACCAGCGCACCACGCTGTCGTTCAGCAGAATCGATTTGTCGCTTAACTGGCGTCACATCAGCGGCGTGCGAGTTGAACCCGGCGTCACGACCTTCACCGGAACGATCGGCTCGGGCGCGCTGGCTGGGACGCTGGTCAATTTCGGGAAGATCCCGGCTTATGACTATTTCGACCTGGCAACCCGCGTTAACATTGGGGATCATTTCGACCTGACCTTCACGGTCAGCAACCTGTTCGACCGGCAGCCGCCGGTTGTCGGTGGCACGGTCGGTACGACCTCGTTCAACAGCGGCAACACCTTCCCGTCGACCTACGACGCGTTGGGCCGTCGCTTCGCGGTCGGTGCTACCGTCAAGTTCTGATCGTAACGACCACTTAAAGAAGGAGGGCGGGCCGCGAGGCTCGCCCTTTTTTTGTGGCGCGTCCGTTAGTCGGTCGTGTGCGGGCGTGGTTGTCGGCGTTTGCCGTGCCCGCAATCATACCGGCCCCCAACCCCGTTCGTCCCCGGACCTGATCCGGGGCTGTCGAAGCACAGCGCACCAAATGCCGGCGGGGTCGCTGGGGCCACCGGCCCTTCGGCAAGCTCAGGGCGAATGGAAGGTGTGCAATCCGCAGCGCTCAAGGCCGCCTATTCGGCGGTACCGAAGCGATCGACCCACGGTGCCAGGATCGGCAGCACCGGCGCGAGCTGAGCGGCATAACGCTGCCATTGCCCACCGCCATTATACAGGCCGCGCCGGACTTGCGTCGCGCTCGCGGTGCGGACGCCGCGGCTCTGCGCTGTGCTGGCAAACCGTGCGAAATCATCGGTCCAGGCGATGCCGATGAAAGCGGCCAGCGCGCGCACCGTCGGTTCGAAATCACACACCAGCCGATCGTAGCGCACATCGTGACACGCAATGGGCAGTAGCGCGCGCGCGTCATCGATCAAGCGCATCAGCGCGTCATAATGCCGCGCCGCCTCCTTGAGATCGCTGAACGCCCAGGCACCGGCCCCGGGCGTAAAATTGACCCGGTAGCAGCTCAAGATCACGTCGCGCGGATCACGCCGCATCACGACGAAGCGCGCGTTCGGGAACAAGCGCGCGAGAATCGGCAGCTTGATCCCGTTATACGGGTTCATGTCGACCAGCACCTTACCCGCGACCGGCCCGCCGAGCGCGGCGACGCGCGCCCAATAAGCGGCGCGCAAGCGCGACAGCAGCGCGGGATCGAGGCTGTCGAGCGGGGGCATCGTGCCATCGTTTGACAGCAGTGCTTCATCGACATCGGCGAGCGTATCGCGCTCCTCCAGCGCGACGACGTCGGGCGCGCTTGCCAGGACATTCTCGATCAGCGTCGTCCCCGAGCGCGGGTAGCCAAGCAGGAAGACATGCGTCGCCGCCGCACCGGGGACGGGGTCGTCGTCGGGCGGCAGGACGGCGACTGGCCCGGTCGCGACAACTTGCGCGCGGATCGCCTCGATAAAGGCGCGGTGCGACGGACGATCGGGTCCGGGTTCGAGACTGTCGCGAAACGTGTCGCGAAAGCTCGCCTGCGCGGCGCAATAGGAGTCGAAGGCCTCGGCCGGGCGATCGAGCCGGTCGAGCGCATCGCCGAGCAGCGTCAGCGAGCGCGTGCGATCCTCCGGCGCGAGGCGGGTTTCGAGCAACGGGCGCAACAAGGCCTCGGCCGCAGCCCCGTCGCGCGCTTCCACCGCCAGCACCGCGAGCGCGAAAATCGCCGATGGTTCGTGTGGGTTGAGCGCCAGCGCGCGCTCGGCATAGGCGCGCGCGTTTTCGGCCTCGCCGCGCCGCGCCGCGCCGTCGCTCAGCTTGCCAAGCGCGGGCGAGAGCGTCGGATCGAGCGCCAGTGCGCGGTCGTAGCTGGCGGTTGCAGCGGCATCGGCGCGCTGCGCATCGAGGACATAGCCACGTTCGAGCCAGGCGGCGGCGTGGCGCGGTTCAACGGCGACGACACCGTCGAGCACGCGTAGCGCCTCGTCGAGATGCCCCTGCTTGCGGAGCACCGCACCGATCGAGCCGAGGACCGCGACATCGCCCGGACTGATCACCAGCGCGCGCTGCAGCAAGGCATGTGCGCCGCCGAATTCCCCCGCTTCTTCGCGACGCCATGCGGCAAGATTGAGCACCAGCGGATCGACTCGCCCCGCCGCCAGCGCGCGTTCCGCCAGCATTGCGGCACGCGCGACGTCGCCCGCCGCAAGCGCTTGCTCGATCTGCACGCGTTGCGGATGGGGGGGGGCCGGCGGGCGGCGGCGCTTGATGACTCGGTTTGACATGGCGACGCGGCAATCCTTATCATCGATCCGGGGCTACGCCATATCCCCGCTTATATCTTCGCCATTTCATGAGGTTGTGATGCTGATCCTGCTGCTCTTGTCGCTCGTGGCGGCCGATCCCCAGCCGGTGCCTGTCGCGGCACCAAAGAAGCCCGCACCATCGCCCGACAAAATAATTTGCCAAAGTTTCGCCGAGACCGGGTCGCTGATCAGCACCCACAAGGTGTGCAAGACGAAACGCGAATGGGAGCGGGAGCGCGAGAATGTGCGCGCATCGGGGCCGGGGGTGGATTCGTGCCGCAACTCGGGCAATGGCGGGGTGTGCTGAGCTAGCGGTGCATCCCTTAATCCCGTTCGCCCTGAACGCGTCGAAGGCCTGTCTGACACTATCGGCACCGGACTTTGTGGCGCGATGCCCTTCGACACGCTCAGGGCGAACGGATCACCGGCTATTCCAGCAGCGGCGCTGGCGCGGTCAGCGCGATGCCCGCAGCTTTGGCGACCGCCTCGGCCCAGATCGCGACCTTTTCAATCTCGTCAGCGTGGAGCATATCGCCGCGGGCCACCTCGGCGGCACGGTCGCGCGCATCGAATGCGACGCCCGATTTGGAATGCGTGGTGAAAGCGGGGCCGGCGGCGATCTCGGCCAGCGCCTGGTGGTCGAGCGGTCGCCCGATGAGCCTCGCGAAGGCCGATACCGCCGCCGACGGATCGGCCATCAGCGTCGCGCTGTCGAGCGTGCGCACGCGGGCCGGACCGAAGGTCGCGACCAACCGCGCGAACAATTGCTGGTGCGCAAGCCAACCGACCGCCGCGACTTGCAAGTCGGTCTGAGCAAGATAGTCGCGCGGGCCGAAGCCCAGATCGACGAGCTTATCGTCGAGCATCCCGGTCAGCAGGGTGCGCACCCACAACCGCCCGTCCAGCCCCTTGCGCGCGATCGAACCGAGATAAGTCCGCAGCGGCGCGTACAGCAGCACGGCGCATGCGTCGCTGCGCAGCGTCAGCATCGCAGGCGCAAGCGCGTTCGCAATGGTCGAGGGTTTGACGCAGACGAACTCGCCCGCGCCGAACGGTCGCGATAGCAAGGTCAACGCGTCATCGAACACTTGTGCCATGTCCGGCCCCTGCCCGCCACGCCGCCGCCAACCGATAATATCGTTGAAGATCACCGGCTCCTTCAGCCCCATCGCCCAGCCCGGCCGATCAAACGCGCGCGCGAGCAAGGTCGAACAGCAGAACGCCGAGTGAAAGATGAAGTGCAGCGGTGCCGTCGGCGGCGCGGCGGCAATCGCATCGGCGCGGCGCACCACGAGCGGGGTGACACCGGCGGGCAGATATTCATCGGTCAGGAAGGTCGCGCAACGGTGGACGTCGCGCGGCACCGGCAACAAGTGGACCGCATCATGCCCCGGATCGTAGCGGTGCGCGAGCCACGTCGCGTCGCGCGCGGCGGCTTCGATCGTAAGGGGCTGGCCGCCAGCGGAGAGTGCGGAATTCATCGCGCTTGTTTGTGCATCCGGTCACGCGTTGTCTAGTCGGTGCGGCACGGATATGCAGATCGCATGGACGATCCGCACATTCAGCATTTGCTCAAGACCGCCGTGCAGGAGCGACGTGCCGGACGTGCCGATGCGGCAGCGGCGCTGTTCCGGGAGGTGCTGGCAGGGGCTGGCGAGCATCCGATGGCGCTCAACGCGCTCGGCCTGCACGCGCTCACGCACGCCGACACCGAAGAGGCGACCGGCCTGTTCAAGCGTGCGATCGCCGCCGATCCGGTCGCGCCCGATCTGTGGATGAACCTCGCCAAAGCGCACCGTGAACAGGGCGACGATACGGGCGAGCAAGCCGCACTCGACGGCGCGCTGGCGATCGACCAGCGGCATTTCATGGCGCTGGTGCGGATGGCCGAATTGCTCGAACGGCGCGGCGAGCACGCGCGCGCGGCCGAACGCTGGAGCGACGTGCTGGCGATGGAAAGCGCGATCGAGGAGCGCAGCCCGGCGCTCGAACTGATGTTCGATCATGCGCGCAGCGCTGTCGTGCGCCAGCGCGACCGCTTCGGCGATGCGATCGATCGCGGGCTGGCAGACGCGCGCGCGGGCGTCGCTGCGGCGGATCGTCGACGGGTCGATGCGTGTATCGACCATGCACTCGGGCGGCGTGCGATCTATGCGAACCACTGCGCGGGGATGCATTTTCCCTTCCTGCCGGCAGAGGAATATTTCGACCGCGGCCATTTCCCGTGGCTGGCCGAGATCGAAGCGAAAACCGACGTGATCCGCGCGGAACTGGAAGCGATTTTGGCCGAGGATGCTTCGATTGTGCGCCCCTATATCGCGATGCCGCCGGGCACCCCGCCCAACAAATGGTCGCCGCTCGACCATTCGCTCGCGTGGGGCGCGCTGCATCTGTGGAAGGACGGGCAGCGCGACGATGCGGCCTGCGCACGCGCGCCGCTGACGGCGGCGGCGATTGCGGCATTGCCTTTGTCCGATCTGCCGGGGCGGACGCCGACGGTGTTCTTTTCGATTCTGCGGCCCGGTGCGCATCTCCCGGCGCATACCGGGGTCAGCAATGTGCGGACGATCATCCATGTACCGCTGATCGTGCCGCCGGGGTGCAGCTTTCGCGTTGGCGGCGAAACGCGCGCGTGGCGCGTCGGCGAGGCATGGGCGTTCGATGATACGATCGAGCATGAAGCGTGGAATCGCTCGGGCGAAATGCGCGCGATCCTGATCTTCGACGTGTGGAACCCGTATATCACGCCCGCCGAGCGCGATCTGTTGCGGCGTTTCTACGCGGTGGCCGCCGATGCCGACGATGCCCCGGCGGCGGCGCTGAGCGTCAGCGACTGAGCGCGGCGTCGATCAGCGCGGATTCGGCCACCGCGCGGCCCGCGTTGCGCGCGACCCACGCCTCGGCAGCATCGAGTTCGGGCGCGATTGCCGCTGCCACTTCCGCCGCACGCGCGAGGCGCGCAGCATTATCGAACGCGACGTTGGGGTTTTTCGAATAGGTCGAGAAAAGCGGCCCCGCGACGACCGCCTCCAGCGCTTTAGCCTCCAGCGGCACACCGAGATGCGCGGCGGCGGCGGTGAGCACGGGTACGGGATCGTTGAACAGGAACTCGGCATCGAGCGTGCGCGCGTGCGGCATTGCGGCGAGCGTTGCGGTGAAGGCATCGACTTGCGCCAGCCACAGCGCTGCGGCGCGCTCGGCATCGTTCAGCGCCGACCAGTCACCGAGATAGCGCGCAAGCTGGGTCGTCACGGTGCGCAGCCAGTTGCGGTGATTGTCGTCGCGCAGGATCGCCTGAAGATACGCGCGGAGCGGCAAATAGAGCAGGATCGCGCGCGCATCCGGGGCCGCCGCAGCGATCTGCGGCAGCAGGAAATTGACCGGCACATTGGCCTTGACCAGCGTCGGCGCGTCCGCGCGGTAGCGCTTGCCGAGCATCGCCAGCACCAGCGGGAGCCGCGCAGGATCCCCCTGGATCGCGGTTTGACGCAAGGCGAGCGGCTCGCGCAGCACAAGGCTCGCGCCCGGATCGTCGAGCGCGCGGGCGAGCAAGGTCGATCCGCAATGCGCCATGTGAAAAATCCACGAAGTCGGCTGCGCAGCGGGCACGCGCGCGGCGAGGCTGGCTAGCGGCAGCGCCATGCTCTGGTCGGAAGCGGGCAAAATCCGCCGATCGAGAAAGATCGAACGGTGATAGGCGGCGCGGTCCATCGGCACGAACACTGCCTGACCATCCTCGAACGAATGGAGATAATGGCCGGGCGAGGCGAAGAGATCGTCGAGGGTCAAAGGCACGTTTCCGCTATAGCCGCAGCCGCGCGGGGCCGCTATCCCCGGCGGGCCATGCCCGACATCCTTTTACCCGCAAAATATCAGCCGCACGTCATCATCGCCGCGACCGGCGAGCGGTCGATCCTTGAGCTCGACAAGGCGCAGATCATCGATCTGTACAAGACCCACGGCGCGCTGCTGTTCAGCGGCTTCGGCGTCGATGTCCCGCAGTTCGGGGCGTTCGCCAAGCGATTCTGTTCGACCTCGGTGGTGAATGAGAGTCCGGGCCGTCAGCCGGTCGATGCGGCGGCCAATATCTTCACGGTCGATGGCGGGGACAAGGCGTTCGCGCTGCACCCCGAGCTGTCGCGTGAGCCGTGGAAGCCCGACGTTGCCTTTTTCGGGTGCCAGAGCGCGCCGAAATCGGGCGGGCGGACGACGATTTGCGACGGCGTGGCGCTCGTGCGCGCGTTGCCCGAGACGATGCGGCGCGAGCTCGAAAACCGCCGGCTGCTCTACATCAAGCCGGTTTGGCCGTCGCTGCTGGAATATTGGCTCGGCACTGCAGAACCAACCGATGCGCAGCTCGCCGCGCCGCCGCCGGGTTGTCCCTATTATTTCCGGCGCTATCCCGACACCGGCATCTTGCGCGTGTTCACCCGCCCCGCCCTGCACCGGCCAATGTTCATCGACGAGCCTGCGTTCGGCAATTTCCTGCTGTTTGCGCGCTTCAACCACGGCCGCCCCGATCACCCTGTGCTCGACGACGGGCAGGAGGTGCCCGAGGCCTGGTTGCAGTTGATCAAGGTCGCGGGCGACCGGCTTAGCGCGGAGATCGAATGGAATGCGGGCGATCTGCTGATGCTCGACAATACCCGTTTCATGCACGGGCGCACCGCCATCAGCGACGTCGCCGAGCGCGTGATCCTGACCTATTTCGGCTATCTCGATTTCGCGATTCCGAGCGCCGAGGAACCCGCGAACGCGATCTGGCGGCGCGAGGATTTCGAACCGCCGCTGCGGCCCGATCATCCCCGCTCCAACCACGGCAAGGGACCGTCGGGCGCCTGACGCTTAGCCAGCCGCGCCGAAAATCCCGTATTGCGCGCGCCATGCGGCCACCTCTTGCGACAGATGATCGGGTGCCGGTTTCCCCGAAAGGACCAGGTCAGCCACCGCGCTTTCCGGGTGCAGCAACATCTTCTGCGACCCGTCGCTGAACCAGACGGGCACCAGCTGATCGCACAAGGTGTCGAGCATGGCAGCGGCCATCCCATTGGCTATCGCGTCGCTGCCGGGGAGCACACGGACGACGATCGCGACGCCTTCGAAGCAATTGCGCGGCGCGCGCTCGAACGCGATCGAGACAAGCAGGCCGGAGCGATCCGGTCGGGCTTCATCGGGCATCGCCGCCACCCGTCGCCAGGCGCAAAACCATGTCCGGCAGATCGGCGGGCGCTGCGCATGAATACCGCACCCGCGCGCCACCAGATGCTGGCAGGGGGTTCCGCCCGGCTTCTTGAAGTCAGGCGTGTCGACCGTCAGGACGGTGCAGCACGCCATGCAATCGCCACAGGCGCGGTCGCCGAGGACTGGCCCGAGCAAGATCGTTTCGAGGTCCGCGCCAGTCTGCATCGTTACCGGGTGCCGCGCCGCCGACGGAAATACAAGCGGAGCGCACCACTGGCTGGCGTCCCGCACCATGCCCGCTATGACCAAGGCGGGACAAGGTGGAGCGTAGGATGATCAACCCGGCAACGGAATGGGCCGAAGACATGGTCCGAACATGGCTGGAACGCCGCGTGGCCGCTTCGAAGCTGGATCAAGCCGCCGCCGACCGCGCCGGATATGCGGCACAGGATGACTATGACAAGGCCGCCGCCGAGGAATGGGTCTGCCGCACGCTGCACGCCACGGATTATACGGCGACTCAGGCCAGCTTCGCCAAGCGCATCAAAGACCTGATCGGTCAGGACACGTACCCCGTGGCGGGCATCAATGACGACGTGCGGTTCGAGCGGCATGTTCGCGGGCAGCTCCGCAAACTGGCGAAGATGACCAAGGCGAATGCCGGGTTCGATAATCTCCTGCGCTATCAGTGAATGCGGCGCGGCTGACCGCGCGGGAATTCGGGCTATTAGACGGTACGCTTGCGCACGTTGTCGCGCAGCGGCCGCGCGGCGCAAGCTCAAGATCGCCACCCAATACGCGCCGGGTTCCTACCTCCGAAAC
>NZ_JBBATX010000086.1:0-11543 GCF_040398505.1 Sphingomonas sp.
TACCTCGCGATGTTCCTGGTGCTGTCGGCGCTGATCCTGCGGCCGGTGGGGTTCAAATATCGCTCGAAGCGGCCCGATCCGGCGTGGCGCGCGCGGTGGGACTGGGCGTTGTTCGTCGGCGGTTTTGTGCCCGCTTTGGTGTTCGGCGTCGCGGTCGGCAATGTGCTGCTGGGCGCACCGTTCCGGCTCGATAGCGATTTGCGGAGCTTCTATGATGGCAGCCTGCTCGGGCTGTTCACGCCGTTCACGCTGCTGGCCGGGCTGTTGTCGGTCGCGATGCTGGTGCTCCACGGCGCGGCATGGCTGACGATGAAGCTCGAGCCCGGGGTGGTGCAGGATCGCGCGCGCCGCTTCGGGCAGGCGGCGGCGGTGCTGACGATCGTGTTGTTCGCCGCCGGGGGCATGCTGGTCGCCTGGTCCGGCATGGGCTTTGCGCAGGTCGGTGCGGTCGATCCCGGCGGGCCGTCCAACCCGCACTTGACGCAAACCGTCGCGCGCGCGGGCGGATGGCTGACGAACTTCGCCGGTCATCCGTGGATGCTGACCGCACCGATCCTGGGCTTTGTTGGCCCGCTCGTCGCCTTGGTCGCGCTGCGCGGTCGCCGCTCCGTGCTCGTCTTCGCCGGCTCCTCGCTCGCGGTGATCGGAATCATCGCGACGGTTGGCCTGTCGATGTTCCCCTTCATCCTGCCAAGCTCGATCGATCCGGACTCCAGCCTGACGGTGTGGAATGCCTCGTCGAGCCACGGGACATTGTTCACGATGCTGCTGGTGACGGCGGTCTTCCTGCCGATCGTCTTGCTCTACACGAGCTGGGCGTATCGCGTGATGTTCGGCCGCGTGACGACCGCGCAAGTCCGCGGCAATCCCGACTTTTATTGAGGACTGAGATCATGTGGTATTTTGCGTGGATCCTGGGCGTTGGCCTCGCCGTCTGCTTCGGTATCTTGAACGGCGTGTGGCATGAGTTTCACAGCGAGCCGATCGACCCGGCGGAGTGATCAGGCGGTCGGGGCGTCTGCCCCGTCGCCCACGATTTGCCACACTGCGATGAACAAGGCGGCGATCGCCGGGCCGATGACGAAGCCGTTAAAGCCCATCAGCTCGAACCCGCCAAGCGTCGAGATGAGCACGACATAATCGGGCATGCGGGCGTCGCGCCCAACGAGGATGGGGCGCACGACATTGTCGACGCTGCTGATGATGAAGAAGCCGCACAGGAACAGCACGACGCCTTGCCAGAGCGCGCCGGTGGCGAGCAGATAGACCGTCACCGGCACCCAGATCAGCCCGGTGCCGATCGCGGGGAACAGCGAAAAGACCCCCATCGCGACCCCCCATAGCAAGGCACCCGGCAGCCCCAGCACCCAGAACACGATGCCGCCGGTCGCGCCTTGCAGGATCGCGACGATCAGGCTCCCTTTGATCGTCGCACGGATCACCGCGACGAGTTTGGCGACCAGCACCGCCCGCTGCGCGCTCGTCAGCGGGAGCGCCGCTTCGATCCGCGCCACCAGCGCATGCCCGTCGCGCAACAGGAAGAAGGTCAGATACAGCATCACGCCGAGCGCGAGAAAGAAGCCGAACGCGCCCTGGCCGATGTTCAACACTTGCGCGATGACGCTCTGGAGGCTGCTGGCGAAGCCTGCACCGATTTTCGCGCGAAGACCGTTCATGTCGCCCAGTCCGACATCGATCAGCCAGTGTCGCAGCCATTCGGGCATGTGCGCCTGCGCCTCGACGAAGATACGACCCGGATCAATGGCGCCGCTGCGCAGCCGTGCGTAAAAGCTTGTCGCCTCACGCACCAGCGCCGCGCCGAGCAGCATGGCCGGCACGACCACCACGCCGGTGATGACGAGCAAGGTCGTCAACGCGGTAAGATTGCGCCGCCCGGGCAGCGCGCGCAGCAACCGCGTGTTGAGCGGGTCGAACAGCACCGCGGCGATCACCGCCCACAGGATCGCGCCCGAAAATGGCGCAACCAGCCACAGGAAGGCGAGCGTCGCCAGCACGACCAGCGTCAGCAGGAAGACACGCCCCGCCGTGATGCCGGGGGCGGCGCCGTCGCTCATCCGGCGGCCGGCAGCCCGCGTCCCGGCGTCGGTGCCGTGCGCACCAGGCCGCGCCGGACGAAGGGCTTGCAAGCCTCAAGCAGCAGCAAGAGCGCCAGCCCCAGGGCAACCGCGAAGACCATGTCGATCCACGCGATCGACCCGAATTTCAACAAGGTCTGCGCAGGCGGCAGGAACAGAATCAGCGCCGTCACCCCGACAATTGCCACGCCGACATAGCGCAGCGCGGCATTGTGGCGGAGCAGCGCCTCGCCCAGCGACGCGCTGAACGAGCGGTTGACCAGGATCAGCGCGACGATCTCGGCGATCAGCGCGAAGAAGACCAGCGCGCGGACTTCGGCCTCGGGCATCCCCGATCCGCTTTCGACCAGGAACACCGTCGCCAGCATCGCAAAAGCAAGCCCACCCTGAAACACGCTCCACGCGACCATCGGTAGCGAGAATAAGGCTTCGGCGGGGTCGCGGGGCGGACGGTGCATGATGTCATCTTCCGCGCGCTCGGCCTCGAACACAAGCGCGCAAACCGGGTCGATCACCATTTCGAGGAGCGCGATATGGATCGGCCCGAACAAGATCGGCATACCGAAAAGCAACGGCAGTAAAGCAAGGCCCGCGATCGGCACGTGCACCGCGAAGATGAACGCCATTGCCTTGCGGATATTGTCGTAGATGCGCCGCCCGAGCCGGACTGATTGCACGATCGACCCGAAATCATCGTCGAGCAGCACCATGGCCGAGGCTTCGCGCGCGACGTCGGTGCCGCGTTTGCCCATCGCGATGCCGATATGCGCAGCCTTGAGCGAGGGCGCATCGTTGACCCCGTCGCCGGTCATCGCGACGATTTCGCCGTCTGCCTTGAACGCCTGGACGATCCGCAATTTCTGTTCGGGCATGATCCGCGCGAAAACGGTGACGGACTTCAGCCGTTCGGCCAGTGCAGTATCGTCGAGTGCCGCCAGATCTGTGCCGGTAAGCACGTCGCCCGCGGCAATCCCGGCCTGTGTCGCGATCGAGCGCGCGGTCGCGGCATAGTCGCCGGTGATCATCACCACACGGATGCCCGCGCTGCGGCACTCGGCGACCGCGCCCGGCACGCTGGCACGCAGCGGATCGGCAAGGCCGACCAGCCCGGTGAGCGCATAATCATACCCGGCCTGGGTTTCCGCCCATGCGCGGTCGGGCGCGGTGGCGGTCGCGACCGCGAGCACGCGAATCCCCCGCGTCGCCATCGCTTCGACCGCTTCGGTCAGCGCGATGCGCGCGTCGGGCGTTAGCTGGCACAGGCCAGCAATGGCCTCGGGCGCGCCTTTCGCTGCGATCATCAAGGCCGTGCCATCGTCCCACACGTTCGACATCGCCAGCAGTTCGGGCCGCAGCGCATAAGCGTATGCGAGGCTCGCGCCCGCCATGCCCGGGCCACGGGCGGCATGCAGCGCGATTTCCATCGGGTCGCTCGCCTCGACCGCACTGGCCAGCGCTGCGATCTCGATCAGGTCGGTGAAGGGGCCAGTAAACGGGGTGTCGGGGCCGACGGCGAAGATCTCCCCCGTCGGCAACCACAGTTCGGCAACCGACATGCGATTCTCGGTCAGCGTGCCGGTTTTGTCGGTGCACAAAACGGTCGCCGATCCGAGCGTCTCGATCGCCGACGCGCGCCGCGTCAGCACCCCGACCGTGCCGATCCGCCACGCGCCCATGGCGAGGAAGACGGTGAGCACGACCGGGAATTCCTCGGGCAGCATCGACATGCCGATCGCGATGCCCGCCAGCACCGCCTCGATCCAGCCACCGCGCAACAGCCCGAACAGCAATACGACCAGCACGGACACCGCCGCGCCACCGGCCGCGCACCAGGTAACGATCCGGGTGGTCTCGCGCCGCAGCCGCGGCGCTTCGGTCTCGAGCGTGCCGAGCGATTCGCCGATCTTGCCGATCTCGCTGCGCGGGCCGGTCGCCAGCACGCGTGCAATGCCGCTGCCGCGCGCGACGAGCGAACCGGAATAGACAAAGGGCTGACCCTCGCCGCCGGGACGATGCGGCGCGGCGGTCGTATCGGCCGCGTTCGCGATCTTGCCAACCGGCAGCGACTCGCCCGTCAGCAGCGATTCGTCGGTCTGGAGATCGTCCGCTGCGACCAGCACCGCATCCGCGGCAATCCGGTCGCCTTGTTCGAGCACGATCAGGTCACCCCGCACCACCTCGCGCCCGGCAATGCGGATGCGGATGCCATCGCGAAGGACCAGCGCGCGCGGTGCCGACAAATCGCGCAGCGCCTCCAGCACATGTTCGGTCCGCGTTTCCTGCACCACCGTGACGACGACCGAGAAGGTCGCAAACGCCAGCAGGATCAGCGCTTCAATCCGGTCGCCGAGCAGAAGATAGGCAATTCCGCCCGCCAGCAGCAACGCGAGCATCGGTTCGCGCAACACTTCGAGCGCGATGCGCAGGATCGATCGCTGCCCGGCGCGCGGCAGTTCATTGGGGCCATCCTGCGCGAGCCGCTCGCTCGCCTCGCTGGCGGTGAGGCCGGTACGCGGCGCGAACGCGCTCACCGCGACAGCAGCACCGGCAAGCGCGGATGCTCGATCAGCGCGCGAGTCACGCCGCCAAACACCACTTCGCGCAACCGCGAATGGCCGAAGGCACCAATTGCTAGCAAGTCAGCGCCCTGGCGCAGCGCGAACCCTTGCAGCGCTTCGGCATCGCTTTGCCCATTGGCAGGAATGGCGTGCGGCGTGGCGTCGAATCCGTGCGCGCGCAGATGGCGGACGACTTCGGTCACGCTCTCCAGGATTGCGGGCAGGGCAGCCTCGTTGCGCCCGACTCCGACGACATCCACCGTGGCGTGGGGGGTGATCACCGCGATCAGGTCATGCAGCGCGCGGCGCGCTTCGCTGGTGTCCTTCCAGCCGATCATCGCATGGTGCACCGGCGCGAGGCTGGTCGCGCCGCTCAGGATGATCAGCGGCGTCCCGCTGCCCATGACGACCGTCTCGGCGATCCGCGTGCGCAGCCACGCGACCGCCCACAAATCGGCGTCGCCGATCAGGATCAAATCGGCGATCGGCCCGGCTTTCCCGGTGCGGTCGGCCAGCATGAAGAGATCGTCGTGTAGCCCGACGACGCGAACGGTGGTGGTTGAGCTCGCAACCATCGCAGTGACGGCCTCGATCCGCACGGCTTGATCGCGCGCGAGCTCGGCGGCGGGGATGTACATTTCGGTCATCGGCGCGAGCGTCGGGATCAGGATCGGTCCGGCGCTCAAGATCTCAATCGTCAGCGTGGCCGCAAGCCGTTCAGCCAGCGCGGCGGCGGCATGGATGATCGGATCGGCACGCACCGAATCGTCGATAACGAGCAGGATATCCTTGATCATAATTCGGTCCTTTGGTCAGCGTCTAGGGTTCGACCGCAGCGCGCCCGCATCACGATTGCGAGCGCGCGCTGCCCGGCGGCTTCCGCCGCAGCCTGTCTACGCTGCGGTTGCGCGGCCGACTTGTCTTGGATCAAACACGTCACGACAGGGTCTGGCTCTCCGCCGCAGGCCGCGCGTAATCCATCGCCTTTGACCTCCGACCGCTACCCCCGCAGCGCCGTGATCCGTTGATCGATCCGACGCTCCAGCACGGTGAGCGGCATCGCGCCTTCCTTCAGAATGTCGTGGAACTGCTTGAGGTCGAATCGGTCGCCAAGCGCCGCCTGCGCCTTTGCCCGTGCGCGCGTCCAGGCCATGTGACCAACCTTGTAGCTGCACGCTTGTCCGGCTTGCGTACAATAGCGTTCGATCTCGCGCTGCGTGCGCGGGCGCGCGAAGCCGGTGGTGGCGACCATATAATCGGTCGCCTTTTCGCGGCTCCAGCGCTTGGCGTGGATGCCGGTATCGACGACCAGCCGCACCGCGCGGAACAGGAAGGATTGCAGATACCCGGCGCGCTCCAGCGGGGTAGCATAGGCGTTCAGCTCGTCGGCAAGCTGCTCGGCATAGAGCGCCCAGCCTTCCGAATAAGCCGAGAAGAAACCGATCTTGCGCAGCGTCGGGATCGCCTGCGATTCCTGCGCCAGACTGATCTGCAGATGATGCCCCGGCACGCCCTCATGAAAGGTGAGCGACGGCAGCGTATATTTCGGCCAGTCGCCGACATCCTTCAGATTGACGAAATAGATCGCGGGGCGCGACCCGTCGAGCGAGGCGCGGTTATAATAGCCGTTCGATGCGCCATCCTGAATCTCGACCGGCACCGCGCGGATTTCGAGCGGCTGCGTCGGTACCGTGGTGAAGGCTTGCGGGAGCTTGGCGTACATCGCCTTGACCCCGGCATTGAGCCCCGCGATCAGCGCGGCGCGGCCTTCGGCGGTGTTGGCATAGACCTGGTCGGGCGCGATGTTCAGTTTGGCGAGCCGTTCGCCGACGGTGCCATTGGTATAGCCCTGCGCGCGCAGAATTGTGTCGAGCTGCGCGGTGATCTCGGCGACTTGCGCGAGGCCGAGCTGGTGGACCTCCTCGGGGCTCATCGTCGTGGTCGTCGCTTGCGCGAGCGCCATCGCATAGAGCGCATCGCCATTCGGCACGCGCCAGATGCCGTCGCCCGGCTTGGCGGTGGGCTTGAGCCGCTCGATCAGCGCGATCTGCCGGTCGAGCGCGGGATAGACCTTGTCGCTGACGATCTTCGCGGCGCGGGCTTGCCAGTCGCCGGCGATGCCCTTGGCGGCGGCGCGCTTGACCAGCGACTGCACGATGCTCGCGGTCTCGGCCGGTTGCTCACGCAATTTGCGCATCTGGCCAAGCGTCAGGTCGAGCGACCAGGCCGGCGCGAGCAGCCCGCGCTTGGCTTCCTCGGCTTGCAGCACGCTTTCCTGATCGAGCACGGTGGCGAACTGTTCGAGCCGCGAAAGGTACGCCTCGGCATCGGCCTGCGTCGCGATCGTGTGCGCGGTGTTGAGGAAATCGGGGGTCGAGAAATAGGCACCCCCTTGCTGGAAGATACGATACGGGCGGATCGGGCTGTCGATCCCGAAGCGGTCGGCCGCGGCGATTTGCGTGCCGAGCGAATAGCGTACGACCTCGAGGTTGAGCTGGGCGGCGGGTGAGAGGTTCGCCGCCGCGAACTTCGCCAGCCGCGCGAGCGCCGCCTTGGTCTGCGCGACATCGGCCTGGCGTTTGGCCACCGTGCGCGGCGACAGCATGCCTTTGGCGGCGGCAAGCGGACCCTTGTCGAGCCCGAGCGAGGTGGCCAGTTCGGGGGCGCGCGTCACTGCATCCTGAAAGATCCGCTCGAATTCGGCATTGAGCGCGGCATCCCCCGTCCCCGCTGCCGCGAACGCCTTGGCGGGAAGCAACGAAGCGGTCAGCGCAGCAGCGCCTCCTGCGGCCAGCACCTGACGACGATCCATGCAGCAACTCCTTGATAGACACGGTGCTGTTCTAGCCGGGCTTTGTGCCGGGGCGCCAGTGCGGAGTGTGGGTCAGGCCGTCGTAATCTGCACGATCGCATCGATCTCCACCGCCGCGCCAAGCGGCAGCGACGCAACGCCGACCGCGCTGCGCGCATGTTTGCCGGCCTCGCCGAACAGCGCGACCATCAAATCCGACGCGCCATTGGCGACCTTGGGCTGGTCGGTGAAATCGGCGGTCGAATTGACGAACACGCCCAATTTGACGATCCGCTCGACGCGGTGCAGCCCGCCGAGCGCGGCCTTGATTTGTGCGACAAGCATCAGCGCGCAGGCCTGCGCGGCGGCGGTGCCCTCGGCGAGATCAACCGATTCGCCGAGTCGTCCGGTGATCACCGCGCCATCCCGAAACGGCAATTGCCCGGAAATGTGCAGCATGCCGTGCGCGTTTACGGTCGGCACATAGGAGGCGACCGGCGCGGCGGCGGCGGGGAGGACGAGGCCGAGTTCGGCAAGCTTGCGATCAACACGTTCGGTCATGCGGGGATCCTTTCGGGTAGGGTGGCCGGGACGCCGGCGGTGAAACGCTCGGCGATCCAGGCTTGCGCGGCCTGCCAGTCGTCGATCCGGACATGCGCGTCGGCGGCGGGTGCGACATGCGGGGCAAGGCTCGGTTCGGACACCATATGGAGCCGGAACACGCCGTGCGCGTGCTTGGCAACGGAGGTGTGATGCACCGCGAGATCGTCGACGAAGACGGTCACGGGATTGCCGAATTCGGCGACCAGCCGCGCCACCGGATTGCCCTTGCCGCCGGTATTGGTCTCGACGCGATACTCCATATCGTGCCCGAGCAATTGCGCGATGCGCGGCTCGCGATTGTGATCGGCGAGATTGGTCAGGATCACGACATCGGCGATCTCGGACAGAGCGGCGAGCGCTTCGCGCGCGTGCGGCACGAGCGTCTGGCGGCCCATCTCGTCGGGGAAGAAGCCGTGGAGCAGCTCCCACATTTCTTCCTGCGTCGGCGATGGGCCGCCATCCCGGCGGCGCATGCTCGACGCGAAATCGCCGCCCTCGATCGCGAAGTCGATATCGTGATGCTCACGCAGCCAAACGCCGAAATGCCGCACCATATGGAGCAGCACCTCGTCGCAATCGCAGATCAATAGGCCCTTCATTCGTAATACTCCGGATCGAGCGCGGCGCGCGCCGCGACGATCGCCTGTGGGGGTTCGCCGATATCGCTCGCGCAGGCGAGCAAATCGGGTTCATAATTTTCGAGGAAGCCGAGCACCGCCGACAGCATCGCCGGTTCCCCGGCGCGCGCGCGCAGATCCTGCGGGTCGAGGCCGGTCGTGTCGAGCAGGCGTTGCGCGCGATCGGGCTCGGCCAAAATCCACACCAGCGCGCGCAGAGCGATCTGTGCCGCGTCGGGATTTGTTTTGGCGTCGCGCATTGCGTAGGAAGCCCCATGGACGAAGGAATGGCGGAAGATAGGCCCGCGGTGGCAAAAAGGGTGCTCGTTGTCGAGGACAACGAACTCAACCTCAAACTTTTCTGCGATCTGCTGCGTGCGCATGAATATGCGACCGAGGGGGTGCGCGACGGGCGCGAGGCGGTGGCGGCGGCGCGGGCCTTTGCGCCCGACCTGATCGTAATGGACATTCAGCTGCCGCATGTCAGCGGCTATGACCTGATCGTGCAGTTGAAAGCCGACGCCGCTTTGCGCGGCATCCCGATCATGGCGGTGACCGCTTATGCCGGGCGCGAGGATGAGGAACGCATCCGCGCGGCGGGGGCAGATGCCTATGTGTCCAAGCCGATTTCGCTGATGCGCTTCGTCGATGCGGTGCAGGCGTTGCTCAAAGCCGCTTAGCGGCGCTAATCAGCGGTGCGCGGTAGCGCATTGACAAGGCCGGACGGCGGACGGGCGATAGCCCGATCCAACCGACGGCGTGGCTTTGCCACGCCGGGTGAGAAGCAGTGAGAGGTATTGAACTCGCCGCGGCAAAGCCGCGTCGTCGGTCGTCGGCCAGCCGACGCCGGCCGGTAACGTTGGTGCTGCGCACCGCCCGGACGCGGCCGGGCTCCAACGTTACTTGATCTTGGCTTCCTTGAACTCGACATGCTTGCGCACGACGGGATCGTACTTGCTGAAGCTCAATTTCTCGGTCTTGGTGCGCGGGTTCTTCTTCGTGGTGTAGAAGAAGCCGGTGTCCGCCGTGCTGACGAGCTTGATCTTGACCGTGGTCGGCTTTGCCATGACCTGAATTCCTGTGATTACGAAAAGGAAAAAGCGGCGAACCGGTCGCCGCTCTCAAGCGCCGCCCGATGGCGGAAGCGGGCCGCGATGTCAAGCACAGCGGCCGATTCGCGATGGGTTAAGGCGATGTTTACCCCTTGTGGCGCAGCGTAGCACGCAGAGAGGTGTTAGCTATGGGTGCTGCATACGCCACACGCGATCCGGTCCAGGCCGAACTCGCCGCGCGAGTCGCGCGGATCGGCCACCGCGCTCCGACCGTGTCGATCGCGACGCTCGCCACCGAAGTCGATGCGATTCGCGCGGCAGCACTTGCGCATGGCCTGTATCCCGCCGTCGCCGTAACCCACGCGATCGAAGCGGCGCTGGCGCGCGGCGAGCGCGGGACCTTGATCGTCGGCTGGCTGGACATCCTGCGCGATGCGGTGGCGTGCGAGCGGAACGATGGCCTCGCCTGCGAAACCTATCTCGCCGCCTGTTCGGTTCGCCTGAGCGGCTGACGCACGCCACATGGATGCGTTGATGGCTGCGCTTGTCGCGGCGCTCCTGACCCAGGCGAGCGACCGCACGCCGTGGACCGCGGCGATGCTCGGCGATCGGTATGCCAATAAAGGCGCGGTGATTGCCGCGACCGCGCTCGCGCTCGCGTTCGGCAATGCGCTTGGCGTGGTCGGGGGCGTGTTGATCGCGCCGATGCTGTCGCCCAATGCGCAGGGTCTGCTGTTGGCGGTGGCGCTGGTGTCGGGCGGGATCAGTGCTTTCTGGCCGCCCAAGCCGCCCAAACACCGCGATCTGCATGGGCGAGCGTTTTTCTCCAGCTTGATCGCGGTCGGGCTGTTGGGGTTCGGCGATCGCATGCAGTTCATCACGGCCGCGCTCGCCGCGCGGAGCGACACGCCGGCGCTCGCCGCGGTCGGCGCCACGCTGGGGGCGCTGGCGGTCACGATCCCGGCGATTGTGCTGGGCGAGCGCAAACTGCGCCGCTTGCCGACGATGGCGATCCGGCTCAGCGCGGCGGCGGTGCTGAGCGTCTTTGGCGTGGTGCAGGGGCTGGCGGCGCTGCGGCTGATCTAGGCGTTCGATTGTCACGATCGAAATTAGTCTCGGTCGGCCCGGACCCAATCCGCCATCGGATCGTTCCCGCAACGAACCATCCCACAGGAGATACATTGTGGCCGCCGACGCACTCAAGACCCCGACCGATCTGAAGACCCCCAGCGACCTGACAAGCAACGCGACCAAGACCGTGGCCGAGGCGCTCAACGGCATCCTCGCCGACACCTTCGCGCTCTATCTGAAGACCAAGAATTTTCACTGGCACGTCTCGGGCCCGCATTTCCACGATTATCATCTGATGCTCGACGATCAGGCGACCCAGATCTTCGCCGCGACCGACGACATTGCCGAGCGCGTGCGCAAAACCGGCAACACCACGCTGCGCTCGATCGGCGACATTGCGCGTCACCAGACGATCAAGGACAATGACGCCGATTTCGTCGGGCCGGATGCGATGCTGAGCGAACTCCGCGATGACAATCTCGCGCTCGTCACCGCGTTGCGCGACGCCAAGGACATTGCCGACGAAGCGAAGGACAATGCCACCAGCGCGATGATCGATGATTGGACCGATCAGGCCGAACGCCGCGCCTGGTTCCTGTTCGAGACCAGCCGCAAGGGCTGAGCCACCGCAGCCACGGGCGCTGGCGCAACGCGCCGCCAGCGCCCATGTTGCGCGATCACGCATGGCTGAGGGCAATCGCCCGACAGCCCGCGCGCGAATTTTACACCGCTTGCCTCTTGGCAAGGTTGTAAGA
>NZ_JBBATX010000087.1:0-4676 GCF_040398505.1 Sphingomonas sp.
AGGAATCGCCGCGCAAGCGCGATAGAACGCGCGCCATGAGCCAGCCCGACCAGATTCAATTCGACCTCACCCCCGACCAGCGCGAGATCCAGGATCTCGCGCGCAAATTTACCGCCGACCGGATCACGCCGCACGCCGCAGAATGGGATGAGAAACACATCTTCCCGCGCGCGACGATCAAGGAAGCCGCCGAGCTCGGCTTCGCGGCGATCTATGTCAGCGAGGAATCGGGCGGCATCGCGCTCGGGCGGCTCGAGGCGGCGCTGATCATGGAGGCGATGGCCTATGGCTGCCCCTCGACCAGCGCGTTCATCAGCATCCACAATATGGCGGCATGGATGATCGATCGCTTCGGATCGGCCACGGTCAAGGCGAAGTATCTGCCCGCGCTGGTCACGATGGACACGATCGCGAGCTATTGCCTGACCGAGCCCGGCTCGGGCTCCGACGCGGCTGCGCTCAAGACCAAGGCGGTCAAAGATGGCGATCATTACATCGTCACCGGCACCAAGCAGTTCATTAGCGGCGCGGGCGAGAATGACGTGTACGTCACGATGGTCCGCACCGGCGAGGATGGCCCCAAGGGCGTGTCGTGCCTGGTGATCGAAAAGGACATGCCCGGAATCAGCTTCGGCGCCAACGAACGCAAGCTCGGCTGGCATTCGCAACCGACGCGGCAAGTGATCCTCGATGGCGTGCGCGTTCCTGCAGAGAACCTCGTCGGCGGCGAGGGGGAGGGCTTCCGCATCGCGATGATGGGCCTCGATGGCGGGCGGCTCAACATCGGGGCGTGCTCGCTCGGCGGGGCGCAGCGCTGCCTCGACGAAGCGATCGGTTATACCCGCGATCGCAAGCAGTTCGGGACGGCGATCGCCGACTTCCAGAATACGCAATTCAACCTCGCCGATATGGCGACCGATCTCGAGGCGGCGCGGGCTTTGCTCTACATGGCGGCAGCGAAGGTCACCGCCAACGCGCCCGACAAGACCAAGTTCGCCGCGATGGCGAAGCGGCTGGCGACCGACACGGGCTCCGCCGTCGCCGACCGCGCGCTGCAATTGCATGGCGGTTACGGTTATTTGATGGACTATCCGATCGAACGCTTCTGGCGCGATTTGCGCGTCCATTCGATCCTTGAGGGCACCAACCAGATCATGCGCATGATCGTCGGGCGGGAGTTGACGCGGCAGTGAGCATCCAGGTTGCACCTTCCCCGGCGAAGGCCGGGGCCCAGTTGCGAGTGCGTCGGAAATCGGGTGCTATGCTCTCCAACATCGGCCTTCGCCGCTGGGTCCCGGCCTTCGCCGAGGAAGGATATCGGATATGAACGCTGACGTCCTGACCTTTGTCGAAGGCCGCATCGGCCGCATCCGGCTCAACCGGCCCAAGGCGCTCCACGCGCTCAATACCGCAATGTGCGAGGCGATCCTGGCGGCGCTGACCGCGTGGCGCACCGATCCGGCCGTCGAAGCGGTGATGATCGATCATGCCCCCTCGCCAGATGGCGACCCGAAACTGTGGCGCGGTTTCTGCGCCGGTGGCGACATCCGGATGCTGGCGGACAGCGGCGCGCAGGACGGGGCCGAGGCGCGCGCGTTCTTCCACACCGAATACCGCATGAACCATGCGCTGTTCACCTATGCCAAGCCGACCATCGCCTTCATGGACGGCATCACGATGGGCGGCGGGGTTGGCCTTGCCTGCCCGTGCGATTTCCGCATCGCGACCGAGAATACGAAGTTCGCCATGCCCGAAACGGGGATCGGGCTGTTCCCCGATGTCGGCGGCGGCTGGTATCTGTCGCGGCTGCCGGGGCGGATCGGGCAATATCTGGCGCTGACCGGGCACCGGCTCGATGGGGCGGAGTGCCTCGCGCTCGGGCTCGCGACGCATTATCTGCCAAGCGCGGCGCTGGAGGAGGCGAAGGCGATAATCACCGCTGATGCCGCGCCGATCGACCGTGCGCTCAACGCGCGCGACGGGCCTAACGGGGAGGCGGGCATTCTTGCGCGGCGGTCCGAGATCGACCGCCTCTTCGCTTCAGACGAGCTGGAAGACATCTACGCCGCACTCGAAGCCGATGGCGGCGAATGGGCGACGCAGACGCTCGCGACCCTGAAAACCAAATCCCCGCAAACGATGAAGGTCTCGCTCCGCCTCCTGCACGAAGGCGCGACGATGGCGACGTTCGAGGATGAGATGCGCCAGGAATATGCCGTGGGTGTACGCGTCGTGCAGCGCCACGATTTTCTCGAAGGCGTGCGCGCGGTGATCGTCGACAAGGACAATGCACCCAAATGGAACCCGGCGACGCCCGAAGGCGTGACCGGCCACGTGCTCGACCAGATTTTTGCGCCACTGCCGGCGGCCGAGGAATGGACGCCCGGCTAACCACATCCGTCACCCCGGCCTTGTGCCGGGGTCCACTCCTCCACCGGCGCTGCGCTCGCGGCACGGTGGACCCCGGCACAAGGCCGGGGTGACGATCGTAAGGAAGATGCCGATGACCGATTACCAAACCCTCCTCGTCGAACAGCGTGGCGCCGTGACACTCGTCACGCTCAACCGCCCGCAGGCGCTCAACGCGCTCAACAGCCAGATCCTCGCCGATCTGCTCGCCGCGATGGCCGCGTTCGATGCCGACCCTAGCCAAGGCTGCGCGGTCATCACCGGCAGCGAAAAGGCGTTCGCGGCGGGGGCCGACATCAAGGAGATGCAGGCGCAGGGCTTTGCTGACATGTACGGCCATGATTTCTTCGCCGGATGGGATCGCTTCACGCAGACGCGCAAGCCCGTCATCGCGGCGGTCGCAGGCTATGCGCTCGGCGGCGGGTGCGAGCTGGCGATGATGTGCGACTTCATCCTCGCCGCCGATACCGCGAAGTTCGGCCAGCCCGAGATCAAGCTTGCCGTCTCCCCCGGCATGGGCGGATCGCAGCGCCTTACGCGTGCCGTGGGCAAGGCCAAGGCGATGGAAATGTGCCTCACCGGTCGGATGATGGACGCCGCCGAGGCCGAGCGCGCGGGCCTTGTCAGCCGCGTGATTCCTGCCGCCGATCTGATCGAGGACGCGGTCAAGACCGCCACGACGATCGCATCGATGGCGCCGCTCGCGGTCAAGGCGAACAAGGAAATGGTCAACGCCGCGTTCGAGACGGGCCTCGCGATGGGCGTACAGTTCGAACGCCGCTTGTTCCATGCGTTGTTCGGGACCGAGGATCAGAGCGAGGGCATGGCCGCGTTCGTCGAGAAGCGCGCAGGGAAGTGGACCGGGAAATAGCGCGCTTGTGCTCGCGCGTCGGCGTGCGCGAACCATAGCCTTTACTGCGCGCTAACCACTGCCGCGCTACCACCGCGGTGATGTTCCACGACACCGTCCTCGCGCGTGCGGCCAAGGCTGCCGATCCCCGCCCGATATCCGCCGTCAGCACTGGCTGTGGGCTGGCGGGGCTCGCGGGGCTGTTTGTCTGGGTCGCGATCGCGCGCCATTTCGGCATGGATGGCCCGTTTGCGGCGCTCGCTAACGTCGCCGCGTGCGGACTGCCGATGGTGCTGTGGTCGGTGTTCGTCGACCGGGTCCACCGCAGTCCCTCGACCGGGATCGACTGGTCCGCGCCGAAACCGTGGCGCGAGACGCTCGACATTTCGCTGACCAAGCTGGCGGGCCTGTGGCTCACCTGGGCCGGCATTGCGCTGATCTATGGCACCGGGCGCTTTTACTGGACCAACCAATGGGGCGGTTTCCCGTTCGCGATGTGGTGCTTCGGCATGGCCGCGCCGGTGCTGTTCCTCGGCTCGATCCCGTACGTGCTGTGGATCGACCGCCGCCTCGTCCAGCCCAAGGATGGCGCCTGGGCACTCGGCGCGTGGCTGATGGGGCTCAACGAAGAGATCGCCCACCCCCAAGACAACCGCGAGGCGATCTACAACCATTTGCGCAGCTGGGGGGTGAAGGCGTTTTTCCTCGCCTTCATGCTCGCGGTCGTGCCCGCCGGGTTCGCCAATTTCGTCCGCGGCAATCTGTCGGAGGTGCTGCATAACCCGGTCGCGCTCGCCAATTGGCTGATCGGTTTCATGTTCGTGATCGACTGCGCCTTTGCGACCGTCGGCTATATCCTCACCTTCCGCCCGCTCGATTCGCATATCCGCAGCGCCAATCCGTTCGCGGCGGCGTGGATGGCGGCGCTGATTTGTTATCCGCCCTTCACGCTGATGGCCGATAATGGCCCGCTCGATTATCATCCCGGTACCTATGGCGCGGATGGCTGGTCGATGTGGTTCGCGGGGCACCCGGCGGTTCTGATCCCCTTGGGTGCGGTGCTGGTCGGCCTGACGGCGATCTACGCCTGGGCGACGATCGCGTTCGGCTTCCGCTTTTCGAACCTGACGCATCGCGGCATCCTGACGCACGGGCCCTACGCGTTCTCGCGCCACCCGGCCTATCTGTCGAAGAATCTGTTCTGGTGGATCGCGACGATCCCGTTCCTCACCACCGGATCGATGGTCGATGCCGCCCGCGCGACGATCCTGATGGCGGTGGTCAGCGGCGTCTATTACTGGCGCGCCAAGACCGAGGAACGGCATCTGGGGCTGGACCCGGCGTATCGTGACTATTCGGAATGGATGGCGCGCAATGGCGCGGTGCCGCGGTTTTTTGCTTGGGTCGGCGGGAAGCG
>NZ_JBBATX010000087.1:4776-11407 GCF_040398505.1 Sphingomonas sp.
GGATGGCGCGCAATGGCGCGGTGCCGCGGTTTTTTGCTTGGGTCGGCGGGAAGCGTTAACCTGCTGCGCGAGGATTGACGCGCCGGTCGCTAGGATAATACCTTGACGACTAGATCCGGCCTGTAGGTTGAAACCGTGATCAGCCCTACGCCCACGACAAACCCGACGGCACCCATCACGCGACGCCAAGCGGGGAACTGACGATCGAGCCAATTCGGCTTGAATCCCGGCCCATATCCCTTGATCAACTCCGCTGCCGGAGTGAGCGCTAAGTATGCGCCGATCATAACCACCGCGATGCCATACAAAAGTGTCGAGAGCGCGAACCCGTTCATCGCTAATGCATACTCTAAAACCGCAGCTCGTCATACACCTTCGAAACGTCACCACCCCAAACGCCGTGATATTTGTCGAGCAGCAGTTGCGCCGGGACCTTGCCGCTCCGCACGATCTCGCGCAGCGGATCGAGGAAGCCGGTTTCGTTGCTGCCGCTCGCATCCTGGCGGTTGCGCGCCGATAGCCCGGCGCTGGCGATATCGACCACTTCGCCCGCGATGTCGCGCAAGGTTCGCCCACCCGCGATCGGCGCGTCGAGCCCGAGCTTTGGCACGGACGAGCGTAGCGCCTCGCGCTCCTCCATCGTCCAGCCCTTCACCACATCCCACGCCGCATCGAGCGCGCCCTGATCATAGAGCAACCCAACCCACAAAGCGGGAAGCGCGCAGATCCGCCCCCATGGCCCGCCATCGGCGCCGCGCATTTCGAGGAAGGTCTTCAGCCGCACTTCGGGAAAGGCGGTCGAGAGATGGTCGTTCCAATCGTCGAGCGTCGGCTTCTCGCCCGGCAGCACCGACAAGTCGCCCTTGAGGAAATCGCGGAACGACAGGCCGGCGGCGTCGATATATTTGCCAGCGCGATAGACGAAGTACATCGGCACATCGAGCGCATAGTCGGCATAGCGTTCATAGCCGAAGCCTTCCTCGAACACGAACGGCAGCATCCCCGTCCGCGCCGGATCGGTGTCCGACCAGATATGGCTGCGATACGACAGCATCCCGTTGGGCTTGCCCTCGGTGAAGGGCGAATTGGCGAAGAGCGCGGTTGCAAGCGGCTGGAGCGCGAGGCCGACGCGGAATTTTTGCACCATATCGGCTTCGGACTGATAATCCAGATTCACCTGAATGGTACAGGTCCGCAGCATCATGTCGAGCCCCATGCTGCCGACGCGCGGCATGTGGCGCAGCATGATCGCGTAGCGGCCCTTGGGCATGATCGGCAGTTCGGCGCGCGTCTTGTCGGGCCACATGCCAAGGCCGAGAAAGCCGATTCCAAAGCGGTCGCCGATTGCTTTCACCTGTTCGAGGTGACGCCCGGTTTCGGCGCACGTCTGGTGGAGATTTTCGAGCGGCGCACCCGACAGTTCGAATTGCCCGGCGGGCTCGAGGCTGATCGACCCATCCGGCCCGTTCATCGCGATGACGTTCGGCGTGCCGTCGGGGCCCTTCTCCTCGACCGGCACCCAGCCGAATTCGGTCAGCGCATCGAGCAGATCGCGAATGCCGCCCTTTTCGGTATAGCTCGGCGCGTGATGGTCGCCATCGGCATAGACGAACTTCTCATGCTCGGTGCCGATCCGCCAGCGCTCCGGCGGCTTCTCGCCGCGCGCGAAGCTGGCGACGAGCTGATCGTGCGATTCGATCAGCGGGGATGTCTTTACGGAGTCGAGGTGCGTCGTCATTTGCGCGCTTTAGCGCTGCCTCGAGAGGTACGCCAGCCGTTCTCCCTCTCCCCGCAAGCGGGGCGAGGGAGAAGATTACCAATCGCCTCTTGCGGCCATCCACACAGCGACCGCCGCCGCCGCCGCTGTATCGGCGCGCAGGATGCGCGGGCCAAGCGCAATGCCGACCGCGCCCGGCACCGCGCGAATCGCGGCGCGTTCGTCCGCGTCGAAGCCGCCCTCCGGCCCGATCAGGATCGCCGCCGAGTCTCCGCCACCGCGCATCGCTGCCAATGCAGGCTCTCCGCCAGTCTCATCGGCGAAGAACAGAGTCCGCCCCGTCGGCCAATCGCGCAACAACGCCGCCAGCTTCACTGGCTCGGCCAGCTCGGGCACGGCGGTGCGCCCGCATTGCTCGGCGGCTTCGATCATGTGCGCGCGCAGCCGCTCGCCGTTCAACCGGTCCACCACCGTCCGCCGCGTCAGCACCGGCACCAGTCGCGCGACGCCCAGCTCGCACGCTTTCTCCGCCACCCAGTCGATCCGCCCCTTCTTGATCGGCGCGGCGCACAGCCACAGATCGGGCACCGTCTCAGGCCCGCGCAGCAGCTCGGTCACGTCGAGCATCAGGTCGCGCTTGCCGATGCTCGCCGCGACACCTAGCCACTCGCCCGAGGTGCCGTCGAACAGCTTGACCGGATCGCCCGGCTTCATGCGCATCACTGCGCACAGATAATGTGCTTGCGGTCCCTCGATCCTGAGCGGGCCGAGCGCGAGCGCTGCCTCGACGAACAAGCGCGGGGTCGATTGCGGGGGCCAGGCGGGGGTTGCGGGCATGGGGTGTCCTAGCGTGGGTTCTTCATGTTTTGAAATCTTCTTCCCCGGCGAAGCGCGCAGGGTTGAACATGCCCCGCATGTTCGAGGATCGTCCGGGGGACGATCCGACCCTGCACTCTTCGCCGGGGAAGCGAGGAGGTAGCTGTTACCGCCGCCGCCACACCGCCCGCACGATCACCGCAACTACGGCCGAAACCACCACCGCCAGCAACGCCCAGCCCGCCATCACCCCGACGCCGCGTGCCAGCGCCCACAGCAACGCCTCGAAGAACCGTCCGATCGCGACGGAGAGATGAACCACGCTGCCCGCCCCTAAAGCCTGCCCGTACATCGGCTCCTTCCGCTATCGGCGCGGCGGGTCGTCTTGTCGAGCGATCGCATCGGAAGGACTGTCTCCGGCCCGCGTGCTGGTGCATGGAGCGGAGCCATGACCGCGACCGATCTCACCCCCGACACACAGCATAGCGCCTTCATCCGCTTGCTCCCCCCGCCCGCGCGCCCGTTCGCCTTGCTCGCGCGGCTCGATCGGCCGATCGGGTGGTGGCTATTGTTCTGGCCCGGCGCCTGGGGCGTCGCACTGGCGGGCGGGGCGGTTACACGCTGGGATTTGATCCTGTGGCTGCTGCTCGGCAGCATCGCGATGCGCGGGGCGGGGTGCGTCTATAACGACATTGTTGATCGCGACCTCGACGCCCGCGTCGCGCGTACCGCCGCGCGACCGCTGGCGAGTGGCGCAGTGTCGCTCAAGGCGGCGTGGGTATGGCTGGTGATGCTGTGTCTGGTCGGGCTGGTCGTGCTGCTGCAACTCAATGTCTATGCCGCCGTGGTCGCGCTGCTCAGCCTTGCCCCGGTTGCGGCGTACCCGTTCATGAAGCGCATCACCTGGTGGCCGCAAGTGTGGCTTGGCCTCGTCTTTTCCTGGGCGGCGCTCGTGGGGTGGAGCGATGTGATGGGGTCGCTGCTGCTGCCCGGTCTGCTGCTCTATGCCGGGTCGATCTGCTGGGTGGTCGGCTATGATACGATCTACGCGCTGCAAGACCGCGAGGACGATGCGCTGATCGGGGTGCGCTCCTCGGCGCTGCGGATGGGCAACCGCGTCCACCTCGGGGTCGGCCTGTTCTACGCCGGCGCGCTGGCGCTGTGGGCGGGCGCGATTTGGGTATTGCGCCCCGATTGGCTCGCTTTGGTCGCGCTGCTGCCGGTCGCGCTGCATTTCACATGGCAAGTCGCGACGCTCGCCCCCGCCGATGGCGCCGGCGCACTCCATCGTTTCCGCTCGAACCGTTTCGCCGGATTGCTGGTCTTTCTGGCCTGCGTTGTCGTCGGCACGCCGTGGCCTTATTAAATCCTATGCGCTTCCCCGGCGAACGCCGGGGCCCAGGTGCGCGCCGCCGATTGCCGAGCGCTGCCCTGCGTCACCGAAACCTTCCCGACTGGGCTCCGGCCTTCGCCGGGGAAGCGAGAGATGGTCTAGCAACTCCCGGCCTCTCGTCCTAAGTCGCCATCATGCTAAACCCCGATCAAGCCCGTGAGCGGGCCGCCGATATCGTTTCCCGTGCGACCGCGGCCGGTGCCGATGCCGCCGACGCCGTCTATGCCGCCGATATGTCGCTCAACATTTCGGTGCGGCTCGGCGCGCTCGAGGATGTCGGGCGTTCGGAAAGCGCCGAACTCGGCCTGCGCGTGTTCGTGGGCAAGCGGTCGGCCAGCGTGTCGACCTCCGATCTTTCGTCCGACGCGCTGACCGCTCTGGTCGATCGTGCGATCGCAATGGCGCGCGAAGCGCCTGAGGATGCCTGGGCCGGCCTCGCCCCCGCCAATCGGCTGATGCACGGCGCGCCGCCCTTGCTCGATCTCGATGATCTGGCCGGTGGTGGCGACGGTGCCTCGCCCGAATCGCTGCGGGATGTCGCGCTGGAGGCGGAGGATGCCGCGCGCGCCGTGACCGGTGTTACCAATAGCGAGGGCGGGTCGGCCAGCGCGTCGCGCTCGATCTGGGCGCTCGCCACCAGCCACGGCTTTGCGGCTGGCTATGCCGCGACCGGCTATGGCGTGTCCGCCAGCGTGCTGGCGGGCGAGGGCGGGGCGATGGTGCGCGATTATGCCTATAGCTCGGCGCGCCATCGCAAGAGGCTCGAATCGGCAGCGGCGATCGGTCGTCAAGCCGGCGACCGCGTCGTCGCGCGCGTCAATCCGGGCCGCCTGGCCAGCGGGCCGATGACGGTGGTGTTCGATCCGCGCGTCGGCTCCAGCCTGCTCGGCCATCTGATCGGCGCGATTTCGGGAGCATCGATCACCCGCAAGACGAGCTTCCTGCAGGAAGCCCTCGGCACGCAAGTGTTCGCGCGCGGCGTCACCGTGCGCGACGATCCGCACCGCCCGCACGGCCTGCGCTCGCGCCCGTTCGATGGCGAGGGGCTGCCGGTCTCGCCGAGCACGATCATCGCCGATGGTATGCTCGAAAGCTGGCTGCTCGACAGTGCATCGGCGCGGCAATTGGGGCTTGAGCCGACCGGCCATGCTGCGCGCGGTGTCGGCGGTGGGCCGGGAGTATCCACCAGCAATCTGCACATGGTGGCGGGCAAGGTTCCGGTCGCGACGCTGATCGAAGACATTGCCGATGGCGTGTTCGTCACCGAGCTGATCGGGATGGGCGTGAACGGTGTGACCGGCGATTACAGCCGCGGTGCGGCCGGTTTCCGGATCGAAAAGGGCGTGCTCACCGGGCCCGTTGCGGAATTCACGATCGCGGGCAATTTGAAGGACATGTACCGCCACCTGACCCCTGCGAACGATCTCGAATTCCGCTTCGGCACCAACGTGCCGACGCTGCGGATCGACGGGATGACGGTGGCGAGTGGCTGATGCGGCGCTCGCCCGCGCGGTCGCGGCGGTCGCAGCTGAGGCCGGCGCGCTTGCTTTGTCGCACTGGCGCACCGATTTTCACCGCTGGGAAAAGAGCCCCGGCGATCCGGTCAGCCAGGTCGATCTCGACGTCAATACGCTGATCCGCGCACGGCTGTCGGCACTGTTGCCCGATGCCGGATGGTTGTCGGAGGAAACCGCCGACACGGCCGAGCGCCTGACGCGCGGACAGGTCTGGGTGGTCGATCCGATCGATGGCACGCGCGATTTCATTCGCGGGCGCGCTGGCTGGGCGGTGTCGATTGCGCTGGCCGAGGCGGGCCGCGTCACGATCGGCGTGCTCGACGCACCCGCGCGCGGGGAAATCTGGAGCGCTGCCTTGGGGCAGGGGGCGCTGCGCAACGGCGTACGTTTGCAGGTCGGCAACCGCCGCGATATTGTCGGCGCGCGCGTGCCGATCGACGCGCTGTCGGAGGACAGCGATCTGGTCGCTGTCGCCAAGCCCAATTCGATTGCGCTGCGCATCGCGATGGTCGCCGCCGATGAGGCGGATCTGGTCGCGACGCTGCGCTGGGGCCATGAATGGGATGTCGCTGCGGCGGCCTTGATCGCCACCGAGGCGGGCGCGACGGTAACCGACGCGCACGGCGTTCAGCTTAGCTTCAACACGGCGAGCGCTCTGGCGTTCGGTGTGCTGGCGACGACGCCCGACATCCATGCCGCCGCCGTCGCACGGCTGGCGGAGCGGGCCAAGGCGCTGTCGGCCAGGTAGAATCGAAGGAGGAGTTGCCCGATGACTATGACCAGGCTCGCTCGCATATCCGCTGCCGCGATCACGGCACTTCTGCTGTTCCCCATTGCCGCACCGGCGGCACCAAAGCCGGCAGCCAAGACAGTCGCGGCAAAGGCAGTGCTGGTGTCGATGAAGCAAGTCACCGTGACGGTCGATCCGGCGGGGGATGCCAAAGCCAATGCGGACAAGATCGCGGCGTTTCAGTCGGCAACGCTCGGCATTTTTTCCTGCGCCGATGTCGCTGGCGTTGCGCAGAGCGTCGGCGCGAGCGTGACCGATGCCAATGCTGTCCCGCTGACCGCGCTGCCCTCCGCGTTGCGCGAAACCGTCAGGACGATGAAGCTGGGCACCGCGACGCAAATGTTCGGCGATCGCAGCGAGGGCAAAGTCCGCGTGCTGGTCCTCTGCGCGCGCGCGGT
>NZ_JBBATX010000088.1:0-11258 GCF_040398505.1 Sphingomonas sp.
GGGTAAAAACTGTTGTTTTTCAACGGTGTTAGGGTGGCTGGATGCCCCGTGAGGATTCGAACCTCAATAGGCGGTATCAGAAACCGCAGTCTTACCATTAGACGACGGGGCATCAGCAACGCGCAGGCCGGGCTGCGCTCTACGGGTGTGGGCCCTGAGTGTCAACCAAGCCGCGCAATCCGTGCAAAGTCCGTCGCTTGCCGCCCACCCGGCCATCCGCTAGGATCGTGCCCAAGCACCGAGCGTTGCGCCCTTTGGCACGGCGCGACGGCAGAACAGAATAAGCGAGTAACACGGCATGGGAGACGCTCCCGATATGCCGTACCGGCAGGCCAGACCTGCTCGTTCGGCGCCGGTCCACGGCAACGCACACCCCAAGGCCCCGGGTAAGGCGGCGGGCGCAGCGCGGTTACGCGAACCCCGCTATTTTGCCGCGCTCGATCTCGGGACCAACAATTGCCGCTTGCTGATCGCGCGCCCGCAAGGCGATGGCTTTGCCGTGGTCGATGCGTTTTCGCGAATCGTGCGGCTGGGCGAGGGGCTGGCGAGTTCGGGGCGGCTCAGCGACGCCGCGATCGAACGCACGATCGCCGCGCTGAAAATCTGCGCCGACAAATTGCGGCGCCGCAACGTCACGCTGTCGCGCGCGGTTGCGACCGAAGCGTGCCGACGCGCGAGCAATGGCGCGGACTTCATCGCGCGCGCTTATGCCGAAACCGGCATCCTGCTCGACATCATCTCGGCCGAGGAGGAAGCGCGGCTCGCGGTGCTTGGCTGCCACGCGCTGATCGAGCCGGGCGATGGCCCCGCTCTGGTGTTCGACATTGGTGGCGGATCGACTGAGTTGGTGCTGGTCGATACCCGCCCCGATCTGCCGGTGGTGCTCGACTGGCACAGCGCGCAATGGGGCGTGGTGTCGCTGACCGAAAGCGCCGGCCACGGCCCGCCGGGGCACGATGGCGGGGCCGAGGGGCGCGCCGCCAGCTACGCCCGGATGCGCGATCTGGTCGCGGAAAGCGTGGCCGGTTTCGCTGCACGCTTGCCGCGTGATGTCGCGGTGCCCCGCTTGCTCGGCACGTCGGGTACGGTCACGACGCTCGCCAGCGTGCATCTCGGGTTGACGCATTACGACCGCGCGCAAGTCGACGGGCTGATCGTTCCGGCAACCGCGCTGCGGCAGATCAGCGCGGATCTGGCGGCGATGGATTTGCGCCAGCGCGCTACGCTCCCGTGCATCGGCACCGAGCGCGCCGATCTGGTGGTGGCGGGCTGCGCGATTCTTGAGACGATTATGGATTTGTGGCCGGCGGCGCGGATCGGCATCGCCGATCGTGGTATTCGCGAAGGCATCTTGCGGCGTTTGATGGGAAATGGGTCATGAGCAGAGACAACCTTGGGATGGTCGCGTGAGCCGCGATTATATTGGAATGGTCGCGTGAGCCGCGACGGCGGCGGCCTCCGCGTCCGCGTGAAGACCGCGCGCAAGCGCACCGCGCAATCGACGCGCTGGCTCGACCGGCAGTTGAACGATCCGTACGTCAAGCGCGCCAAGGCCGATGGCTTTCGCAGCCGCGCGGCGTACAAATTGAGTGAACTCGACGAACGCTTCGGCTTTCTGAAGGGCAAGCGCCGCGTCGTCGATCTCGGCATCGCGCCGGGCGGCTGGGCGCAAGTGGTGCGGCGGCAAGTGCCCAAGGCAGCGATCGTCGGGATCGACCTGCTGCCCGTCGATCCGATCGACGGCGTTACGATCCTCCAGCTCGATTTCATGGACGATGTCGCGCCCGAACGGCTTTGCGCCGCGCTCGATGGCGCACCCGATCTGGTCTTGTCGGACATGGCGGCCAACACCGTCGGCCATCCGCAAACCGACGCGCTGCGCACGATGGGGCTGGTCGAGGCGGCGCTGGCATTCGCGATCGACGTGCTGGCACCGGGCGGGACGTTCGTGGGCAAGGTGTTTGCCGGCGGCGCGGATACCGCTTTGGTCGCCGAGTTGAAGCGTAACTTTGCCACGGTGAAACACGCCAAGCCGCCGGCGTCGCGGAAAGCGTCGAGTGAATGGTATGTGGTGGCGCAGGGGTTTAAGGGGCGCTCGGCGGATTAGCGCTTGCCAAGTCGTGGCGTCGAACGGATCGTCGCGGCACATCCTTTTCGGCGCGAGGTGGCAGTATGAAGGTGTCCCTGAAAGCAGCCTTGGCGGTCCTTCTTCTTTGTTTTGCGCTGTCGTCCTGCGCTTCGACCGGCACACTTTCGCCGCGTACGTCGTCCCCGATCACACTCGACCTCGACGTTCGGCCCGACGAAACCGTCGTTGTGACCTACCGGATGACGGCACCGACTCAGGCGCTTCATTTTGCACAAGCCTTGGGCGGGTATCGGCCGGAGGATTGGCATCCCCAATCGGCCGGCTTCCGCTGGGTTCAGGATGGCGCGGGCGAGCGCATCGAGCGATCCGATCGCGGCACGTTCCGCTCGGTGCGATTCACCCTCCCGGCGCGGTACCGCGCTTTGCCGAAGAGCTACGCGCCCTTCTCGCCGTTCAGCGACGGGAGCGTCCTGATCCACTCGGGCCAGTTCCATGCCTGCCGCACCACGCCGTGTGCGGGTACCGACGCCTTGCCGATCGACATTAAAGCGACCGGAAAGACGATTGGCGTCGAAGCGCGGCGCATCGCCGACCGGGCGCGCTTCGTCAGCCGTGACGAAGGCACCAGCATTTTTGTCGGGAGGCTGGTGCCGGAGGCTGCGGATGGATTCATCGCTGTTATTGATCCTGGCCTCCCACCCATCGCGCGCGACCATTTGCGACAATCGCTTCCCCGGGCGATGGAGGATTTTGCGCGCAGCTATGGCGCACTGTCCTTTCGTCCCGAACTCTATGTCTCGATCGATGCGCGTCCCCGCAAAGACGGACATGTCTCGACCCAAGGCGGAACGCTGCCGGGTCAGGTCTTCATGCATTTCGACGGCGAAAATGCGCGCCAACGCGTGACCGCCGAGGCACCGTTCTGGCTTGACTGGTTCTTCGCGCATGAGGCGGCCCATCTCTTCCAGCAGGACAAGATCGGCAAGCTCGCGGGCGACGAAACGGCAGCGTGGATCCACGAAGGCGGGGCCGATGCGCTGGCCGCGCGCGCTCTGGCGCGACGCGGGGCCGAAGAGCGATCGTATGTCGAAAGCCGGGTTCGCGCGGCAGAGACCATCTGCGAAAAGGGGCTCGCTAGCGCTCCACTCGATAAAGCGACCGCCGCCGGTCATTTCGACCTACACTATCAGTGCGGACTGCTGATCTGGCTGGCGGTGGACGATTCGGTACGCGCTGGGAATGGCGACGGGTTGCATGCCGTGAACAAGACGCTGTTCGCGCTCGTCAAGGCCGGCGCGCCGTGGGACGAGAAAGCCTTTGTCGCGGCGGCGCAGAAGAACGGCGCGCCGCAACCCCTGATGCAGCGCATCGCGAGGCTGGTGCATGGTGGTTATGACGATCCGCGCGACGACGTGGCCGCGCTGGGGACTGCGGCACTGTCGACGGTCTGGCGGGATTAGGCGCATCAGGACGATAGCGCCGTGGCAAAGCCCCGTCGTCGGTCGGGGCCGAGGCCCCGCCGTCCGGGTTTCGGCTGATCCGCGGCTAACGCTTAAGCGTTAGCCTTGGGCCTCAACCTTCGTAATCCGCACCCAAATTCTGGTTCCGCGGCGGAGCAGCAGCAGTAAGACGCAGCGCCTCGGCCGAAGCCGCGAGCGAACCGACCGCATCGGCCACGTCTTCGTCATCGACCTGAACGCGCTGCAGGCCCTGGATCACCGATTCCTTGAGCGTCGGCGGATGGACCATTTCCTCGGCGATTTCGCGCAAGGCGACGACCGGGTTCTTGTCGCGGTCGCGATCGATCGTGATTTCGGCGCCGCCCGAAATCTGCCGCGCACGCTGCGCTGCAAACAGGACGAGATCGAAGCGATTGGGAATCTTGTCGACACAATCTTCGACGGTGACGCGCGCCATGAACGGCTTCCTTCTGTGCGACGAATGTCGGAAAGGCGGTGGTCTAGGCGGGAAGGTGCGCTGAGTCAAGAAATTCGGCTTGCGTGGCCCGTAGCGTCTCGCCACAGCAATAGCGATGGCAGAGCCCGCAGTGCAACCTACCTTCGGAATCGCGGGCAACACGCTCACTCTCCTCGACACCGGGCCGCGCCGGCTCGATGCGCTGATCGCGCTGATCGACGGCGCGCGGCATAGCTTGCGGATTATCTACTACATTTATGTCGATGACGAAGCCGGCAAAAAGGTGCGCGCGGCGATGCTCCGCGCGGCGGCGCGCGGCGTAACCGTGGCGCTGATCGTCGATGGGCTTGGCAGCGAAGTGGCCGAGAGCCATGATTTTTTCGCGCCGCTGCGTGCGGCCGGTGTGACGGTGTGCCGCTTCGTGCCGCGCTGGGGGCGGCGCTATCTGTTGCGCAACCACCAGAAACTCGCGCTCGCCGATGGCGAGCACGACGATGCGCGCGCGATCATCGGCGGGTTCAACGTCGAGGACAGCTATTTCGGTACGCCCACCGAACAGGCGTGGCGCGATCTCGGGTTGCTGATCGAGGGGGCCGCCGCGCACAGCATCACCGGCTATTTCGACGCGCTGGCGCGCTGGTCGGCGCGGTCCAAGCCCCCGCTGCGCGCCTTGCGCCGCGCCTTGCAGAGCTGGAGCGAGCCTGAGGGCAATGTCCGCTGGCTGTTCGGTGGCCCGACGCGGCGGCTGTCGCCCTGGGCCCACGCGTTGAAGAAAGACCTGCAGCGGGCAATGAAGGTCGACCTGATCTCCGCCTATTTCGCACCGAGCCCGGCGATGCTGCGGCGGCTCGATTCGGCGGGGGTGCGCGGGGAGGTGCGGATCGTGCTGGCGTCTAAAAACGATCATGGGGCGGCGATCTGGGCATCGCGCTTCACTTATGCCGGGCTGCTGCGCAAATGCGTGCAGATCTACGAATATCAACCGACCAAGCTGCACACCAAACTCTTCGTGCTCGACGATATCGTTTATATCGGCTCATCCAATTACGACATTCGCAGCCTGTTCCTGAACCTCGAAATGATGCTGCGGATCGAGGACGCCGCGTTTGCCGCGCATGTCCGTGGCTATGTCGATGGCGAGGTCGCCGAATCGGAGCGCATCACCGCCGCGCTGTATCGTGCCCGCACCGGCTGGTGGACGCGCATCAAACAGGCCGCAGCCTTTTTCGTGATGACCGTGCTCGACTATAACATCACCAAGCGGCTCAATTTCGGGCCGCGCGCATGACTGCCGCGGCGTCTCGTTCGTTGCGGCCCGACCGCGATTTCGCGTTGCTGTTCGTGGTGATGCTGACGATCGCGGGCGGCAATACCGCGCTGCAATCGGTGCTTCCTGCGCTCGGGCGGTCGCTTAAAGTGCCCGACAGCGCGGTCGCCGCCGCCTTTTCGGTGTCGGCCTTGCTGTGGGTGCTGGCCGCCCCGTTCTGGGCCAACCGGTCGGACCGGCACGGCAGGCGCGCGATGATCCTGCTCGGGATGGGCGGGTTTGCGCTGTCGCTGGCGATTTGCGGGATTTGCCTCGCCGCCGGGATCAATGGCTGGATCGGTGGGACGACCGCGTTCGTCTGCTTCATCGGCGGGCGGCTGCTTTACGGCACGTTCGGCGCGGCGGCCCCGCCCGCGGTGCAGGCGCTGGTCGCGGGCCGCACGACGCGCGCCGAGCGGACCAAGGCGTTGACATTGCTCGGCTCGGCCTTCGGCCTCGGCACAATCCTCGGGCCGGCGATCGCGCCCTATCTGCTGCTCGGGTCAATTGGCGGGGTCGAGATCGGGCTGGCGGGCCCAGCCTTCATCTTTGCGCTGTTCGGGTTGTGCGTGTGGATCGCGGTGCTGCGCATGTTGCCGGACGATCGCACGCGACCAGGCGATTCGCCGCACGACGACTATCATGGTGCCGCCAATGCCTATCCCTCGATCGGCGGGCAAAGTTCGGGCGCCAGCATTGCGGCGGCGACCGAGTCGCACAGCGAACCGGTCGGCTATACCGATCCGCGGATCAGGAGCTGGATGATCGCCGGGCTGGTGATGGGGCATGGCCAGGCAATGACGGGGCAAGCGATCGGCTTTCTCGTCATCGATCGGCTCCATGTCGCGCCCGCGCTCGCGCTGCAGCCCACGGGACTCGTGCTGATGATGGGCGCGGGCGCGGCGCTGCTGGTGCAATGGGGGATCATTCCCAACCTCAATTTGCGGCCGCGCACGATGATGCTGACCGGGCTGGTGTTCGCCGCGATGGGCTGCGCGCTGACCGGCCTTGCGACCTCGCTCTACAGCATCGCCTGCGCCTACGCGCTGGCCAGCGTCGGCTTCGGCTTCACGCGTCCCGCCTTTACCGCCGGAGCCTCGCTCGCGGTCGGCCATAATGCGCAAGGGTCGGTCGCGGGCAAGGTCACTTCGGTCAATGGTGCCGCCTTTGTGCTCGGCCCGTCGATCGGCGTTGGCCTCTATGAGCTGCAGCATTCCTTGCCATACCTGCTCGCGGGCGCGGCGATGCTTACGCTGTTCGTCTATGTGTGGTCGAATGTGCGCGTCGAGCAATGATGACTCCCCTCCCTTTCAGGGAGGGGAGTAGATTAGCTTTCGGTTCGCATTGTCGGGAAAGTAAAGCCGATCGGCTGTAGCGACGTCGCATCCTGCTTCAATCGCGCCTTCATCGACTCATATTCGCGCTCGAGTTCGGGTGTCACCGAAGCGCGTGAATCCTTCAGCGCTTCCTCGAAATCGACCATCGACACTTCGGCCGCCTGCAAACTGCGGCGGAGCGCGTTCAGACCCGCGCGCCGCACGACATCCTCCAGATCGGCCCCGGTAAAGCGATCGGTCCGCGCCGCGACGGTCGCCAAATCGACATCGCTGGCGAGCGGCATCTTGCCGGTCTGGATCTTCAGGATCCGCTCGCGGCCCGCCCGGTCGGGCACGCCGACATAGATCAGCTCGTCGAACCGGCCCGGCCGGAGCAAGGCCGGGTCGATCAGATTGGGCCGGTTGGTCGCGCCGATCACGACGACCGACTGCAATTCCTCCAGCCCGTCCATCTCGGCCAGGATCGTGTTGACGACGCGCTCGGTCACTTGCGGCTCACCCATCCCGCTGCCGCGCGTGGGCACGAGCGAATCGAGTTCGTCGATGAAGATCACGCACGGCGCGACCTGACGCGCGCGCGCGAACAATTTGGCGATCTGTTGTTCGCTCTCGCCATACCATTTGCTCAACAGGTCAGACGATTTGGTCGCGATGAAATTGGCCTGCGCCTCACGCGCGACCGCCTTGGCCAGCAAGGTCTTGCCGGTGCCGGGGGGGCCGTAGAGCAGAAAGCCCTTGGCCGGGCGAATCCCGAGCCGCCGGAACGCGTCGGGGTCCTTGAGCGGCAGTTCGACGCCTTCCTTCAAGCGGATCTGCGCATCGTCGAGCCCGCCGACATCGTCCCAGCGCACGCGCGGTGCCTCGACCATCACTTCGCGCATCGCGCTCGGCTGGACGCGCTTGAGCGCATCGAGGAAATCCTCGCGCGTGACCGCGAGTGTATCGAGGATTTCGGGCGGAATCGTCCCTTCGGACAGATTCAAGCGCGGCATCAGCTTGCGCACTGCCTCGATCGCCGCCTCGCGCGCCAGCGCGGCGAGATCGGCCCCGACAAAGCCATAGGTCGTACGCGACAGTTCATCGAGATCGACCTTGTCGCCGAGCGGCATCCCACGCGTGTGGATGCCGAGAATCTCGCGGCGGCCCCGCTCGTCGGGCACGCCGATGACGATTTCGCGGTCGAACCGGCCGGGACGGCGCAGCGCTTCGTCGATCGCTTCGGGACGATTGGTCGCGGCGATCACCACGACATTGGCGCGCGCTTCGAGCCCGTCCATCAGCGTGAGCAGCTGCGCGACGAGGCGCTTTTCGGCTTCGCCCGATACTTGCCCGCGCTTGGGCGCGATCGAATCGATTTCGTCGATAAACACGATCGATGGGGCAGCCTTCGCCGCTTCCTCGAACACCTGGCGCAACTTGCCTTCGGATTCGCCATACGCCGACCCCATGATTTCGGGGCCGTTGATCAGGAAAAATTCCGCCGCCGATTCGTTGGCGACCGCGCGCGCAAGCCGCGTCTTGCCGGTGCCCGGTGGCCCGTGGAGCAACACGCCCTTGGGCGGATCGACGCCGAGCCGCTGAAACAGCTCGGGATAGCGCAACGGGAGTTCGACCATCTCGCGCAACTGGTCGATCGTCGGGCCCATTCCGCCGATATCGTCATAGGTGACGTCGGCGCGGCGCGCTTCCTTGGGCTCCTCATATTCGGGGCGCAGCTCGATCTCGGTCGTCTCATCGACATGGACGACGCCCTTGGGCACCGTCGAAATGACCGCGAGGCGGATCTCCTGCAATGCATAGGCCGGCGCGCGCAGCATGTTCTGGACGCCGGGGGGCATGTTGTCGACGCGCTGCTGCCCCGCCGTGGCGACGATGTCGCCTTGCGTCAGCGGGCGCCCGAAAAAGGTGCGCTTCAGCGCCTGACTCGACCCCTGTAGCCGCAGGTTTTGCTGCGCCGGGGCGAACACCACCCGCGTGGCCGCCTTCGATTCGACCTTGCGCACTGCGACGAAATCGCCCGATCCGACGCCGGCATTGGCCCGCTGCAGTCCGTCGATGCGAATGATCTCAAGCCCCTCATCCTCGGCATAAGGCGCGACCGCGCGCGCCGGGGTCGAGGATTTGCCGATGATCTCGATCACGTCGCCTTCGCCAATGCCAAGCGCCGCCAGCATCGCGCGCGGCAAATGCGCCAGCCCCCGACCACTATCCTCGGGCCGCGCATTGGCGACCTGCAATTTCTGAATCGGCGCCTCGGCGTCCGCCATCTCTGCTACCTTCACGTGAAACCCAGTGCTGAGTGCGCGAGATAGGAAGGAGGTTCCACGAATAATAGGGCGATGCCGCGTCGCCGCCCCGAGCGCTGGGGGAAAAACAAAAAAAGGGCCGACCCCGGAGGATCGGCCTTGAAAGTTTTAGGAGAGGATGCCTGAAAGGCATCCCCTCTTTGCAGCGGCCTGATTTATGTTGCAAGTGCGAAAGGATCGTACACGATTGCACTTTCTGCAATCGGCGCTTCCATTGTGCCGTGGAGGAATGATAGCTTTCGAGGCGAGGGTATCTTTGTGCGCTGCACAAAGAACCAGAGAGAGGATTGCTCGTTAATGCGCAGACTGCCACCGCTCACCGCGATTGAGGCGTTCGTTCAGGTCGCGCGGACCGGGTCGATCAAGGCTGCGTCGCAAGAACTCGCTTTGTCGCCGCCCGCGCTCAGCCGCCGCATCCAGGCGCTTGAGCGGTTCATCGGGCGCCCCTTGTTCGAACGGCGGCATCAGGCGGTCGTGCTCAATGCCGATGGCGAGCGGTTGCTGGCGCAAATCGCGCCTGCGCTCGATCAATTGTCCGACGCGGTCGAAGTGATGACGAGCAACACCGACGTGCTGCGGCTGCGGCTCGGGATTCTGCCGTTATTCGCGTCGCAGCGGCTGTTCCCGCGGCTCGGCGAACTGCGCACCCGGCATCCCGAATTGCATCTTGATATCGACACCGCGCAACATGGGCTGGCGCGGCTGGGCGAGGGGCTCGACGCGGTGATCGCGCTGGCACGCGAGATCGATCCGACGCTCTATGCCCGGCGGCTCGATCGCAACCAGGTCTATGTCATCGGCGCACGCACGCTGGTTGAACGCGACGATCCCGTCGTGCGCCCCGAACAGCTCGCCGGGCTCACCGCGCTGGTCCACCGCGACATGCCCGACACGTTCAGCGCGTGGCGCGCCGCAGCAGGGCTGGGCGAGCTTGAGCCGCTGGCGATCGATCATTTCGATTCAGGCGCTTTGATGCTCGAGGCCGCCGCGCAAGGGCTCGGCATCGCCTTCATGCACGAAAGCCATTTCGAGGATGCGCGCGACGAGCGGATCGTGCGGCTGTTCGACATCGCGGTGGAAAGCCCGTACAGCTATTGGTTCGCGTGCCGCCCGCGCGCGCTTGCCACGCGACCGGTCAAGCTGTTCCACGACTGGCTGATCGCAACAATCGCCGAACCGGGCGTCTAGCGCCCGTTTTATGCCGTAATGTCCGGTCATTAATCGAAATCGGCGTGGCGGGAGGCTGGGTTGAGATGGTGGGCGATCTGGTCGGGTAGCGCGGCATCGGTTGCTACGTGGCCGCTCGCCGGAGTGGCGCAAACCACCCCCGCGCCCGCAACACCGTCATCGCAAGCGGTGCTGGTCTATCCTGCCAGCTTCTTCGCCGGCAGCAACCCCGGCACCGCGCTCGACATGATCCAGCGGTTGCCGGGCTTTACGCTCGATGTCGGCGATCTCGATTCGCGCGGGCTGGCCGGGGCGAGCGGCAACGTCCTGATCGACGGCAGTCGGCCTTCGTCGAAAAGTGACACTGTCGCCGAAGTGCTCAACCGCATCACCGCCGTGAGCGTCGAGCGAATCGAGCTGATCCGCGGCAGCATGCCGGGTATCGACATGCGCGGCCGCGCGGTCGTCGCGAACGTCATTTTGAAGCGTACGCCCAAGACCGAGCTCGTCGCCGAGGGCAACGCCTTCATCTATGACACTGGCGAGACCGGGCCATCGGGCAAACTGTCTTATACCCGGCGCAAGGGCGACCGCGTCACGCAAGCATCGGTGTTCGCGACCAACGACCGCGGCAATACCACCAGCGGCACACGCACGCGCACCGCTCCGACGGGCGCACCGCTGCAAGCCGCCGCGCTGGCCACGCGTGACCGCTATGGCAGCTACGACGCGCGTGGCTCGGTGCAGCGCCCGCTGTTCGGCGGCAAGCTGCAAGCCAATGTCGTGCTCGATTATTTCCGGCAGCGCGATACGCAGACGACGACGATCCTGTCCGGACGCGGCGATGACGAACGCGTGCAGGAAAGGAGCGCCTATCCCAATGGCGAAATGGGCTTCACTTGGACGCGCGATCACCCGCACAGCAGCTTCGAGCTGACCGGGTTGCAACGGCTCAACCGCACCACCTATCGCGGGGTGTTCGACAGCGCCGGGCGCGGATCGGTCTTCGCCAGCCGCGCGACCGCCGGCGAAAGTGTGCTGCGCGCGATCGACACGGTCCGTCCGGGCGGCCCCTTGACGTTCGCGGGCGGCGGGGAGATCGCGTACAATGTCCTCGACAGCCGCAGCACTTATAC